>JAPKDA010000014.1 GCA_028822695.1 Akkermansiaceae bacterium | reverse complement strand
GGAGGGCAGGCGGGTCACGCCACGATTTGGGAGATTTGGCGGAGGTCGGTGAGGATGGCGTTGGGGGGGATGAGGTTGGGCTCATTTTTACGCCAGCGGAGGGAGCGGAGATCGCCGGCGAAGAGGGCTGTTTTGAAACCGATGGTGGCGGCAGCGTGGATGTCTTTGAGGGCGTCGTTGCCGACGTAGAGGGTTTCCTCGGGAGCAATGCCGCGGGTGGCGAGGGCGTCGCGGAGTTGTTCGTAGAGCCAGGTGCCGGGTTTGCCGCGGCGGTGTTCGTAAGAGAAGAAGGAGAGTGCGGGATCGAAGCCGAGTTGTTGGAGATCGGCATCGAAGAACGCTTCAAAGAGAAGGGGGGTGTAGAACTGGGCGTTGGAGACGATGCCGAGAGGGAGGGAGAGTTCGCGGAGGGTGGCGAGAATTTCGGCGGCGCCGGGCATGGGCCAGACGGGGTTGGTGGCGAGTTCGTAGGCGATGGCGAGGGATTCGATTTTCTCGGGAGTTGTTTCGGAGTCGGGGTGGAATTCGTTGAGGAGTTCCTTCCAGAGTTCGCGCACTTCGACTTCGGGGTAGAGGATCCCTTCCTTCTTGGACTCCGCGTGGGAGGTGAGGATGAGTTCGGTGAAGCGGTCGGTGATGGACCGTTCGGCGGGGAGTTCGGGGAAGTTGAGATCGGCGAGGATAGTGCGGAGGGCACTTTCCTTCTGCGAGGCATCGGTGATTCCGATGTCGCCGGAGCCGGAGACGATGAGGGTGCCGTAGATGTCGAAGACGACGCAGCGGATTCCTTCCATGCGGGGCAGTCTCGGATCTTCGTCCGTGGGGAGCGGCGGGAGGGGCTCGGAGCGATCCCGGAGGATGGAAGAGAGAGGATGCATGGGTCAGGTGCGGAGGAAGTGGAAGCGCTCGGGTTCGAGGAATTGGTCGAGGACAGCCTGGGGAGGGATCCACTGTGGTGGCGCGGGAATGGATTCCAGCAGTGCGGCGTAGATCCCGACGAGGGCGTCGCCGTAAATGGGCAGGCTGTAGGGCTCGAGGGTTTCGACGGGGGAGGTGGAGGATGTCTCTTGTAGGCTCGCGACGAGCCAATCCTGCAGCGGTTGGCATTCGCCGGCGACACCGACCATGACTTCGTCAGGAAGGAGGAGGGCTTGTTGGATGACGGAGCGTTGAATGGATTCGGGGAGGTTTCCGAAGTCGGCGTAGTCACCAAGAAGGAGGGAGTCCCAGGCGCGATCGAGGATTTCCTCGTCGACCGCTTGACCGTAGACGGCGTAGCTGTTGCGGAGTTGCTTCTCGAGTTCGGTGTGCAGCTGTTCCTGATCGATCCAATCGAGCGGAACGAGGAGGTCGTCGTAGAGCGAGCCGAGCGCGATCCCTTCCTTGGTGAAGTCGCTGGTGATCTCGGGGAGGTCGCGACCGAAGAGGGGTTTATCGAGAGTGATTGGTTCGAGGAAGGCGAGGCCGAAGCCTTCCGCGATGGAGCAGGTCATGAGGTGTGTGGCGTGTTCGAGCCACGAGGGGAAGCTGGGGTCTGCTCCGGGGGCCGGAGGGACCTTGCCGGAGACGTCGAAGAGGACGGGGAGGCCGAGTTCGTTGGAGAAGTCGACCCACTGGTCGTAGACCGGGCGCCACTGGGGATTTGCGGGAGCGATGGTGAGGGCGAACTGGGTGTTCTCCGGGGCGAGCGCGGCGAGGAGACAGAGTTCGCCGAGGTTTTTGCGGCGAATGCCGCGGACCGGGTAGAGGACGAGGTGTTGATCGTTGTCGGTGGAGGGAGGAGTGGGTTTGCCCGGAGCGGTGACGGCATTGGGGAGGAGGTGGCAGTGCGCAGCGGGGATTCCAGCCTCGAGGAGAAGGTTGAGGTCGCGGGAGTTGATGAAGGCGTAGTGGGCTTGCGGGGCGAGCGGGTAGAGTTGGTCGTGGTGTTCGAGCAGGCGGTAGTTGGTCGGTCGTCCGTCTTCCGCGAAGTCGTGGTGTTGGAAGAGAATGCGTTGCCCGGACTCGAGGAGGTCGGTGATGAGTCGGGGGAAGGCGCCGTTCTTTCCGAGGGTGGGGTTATGGAAATGCCAGAGAGCGGGAACCTCGCCGAGCGCTTCTTTTGTCGCAGATTGGAGCTTGGCGGAAAGGTCGGGGTGGTCGTCGGTGCTGTAGTCGAGTTCCGGAACAACCACGACGGGGAGGTGGCTGGAGCCTTCGTAGCGGGTGCCGGAGAGGATGATGTGTTCGACACCGGCGGACTGGAGGGCCGCGGATTGGGCTTCGAGGACCCGGGTGACTCCACCGGAGCGGAGGTGGTAGTGGACGAGGGCGACCGTCATGAGGCTCAACGGGGGAATCGTTTCAGGTATTCAGCAACCTCAATCATGGGTTGGCGTTCCTCTTCAAAAATCTCGGTGGTGACCTCCTCATACTCCGCTCCATTGGCTTGCAGGGCGCGGTAGATGTTGGAGATTTCGGCAAGGTCGCCGACCTTGCCGTGTTGGCGGAGGCGATTGATGAAGGACTGCAGGATGCCGAAGGACATTTTGCCCAGGGCGGTGGTGGATTGGTTGCGGTGGACGCGTTGGTCGAGGTCGGTTTGCGCGAAGGCGCCCATGCCCCACCGTTTGTAGACATCGAGGATGTGGGAAGTTTCGACGCCGTAGCCGATGGGGAAGGGGATTGCTTCGAGGACTTCGCGGCGGACGGCGTATTCTCCGGAGAGGGGTTGGAAGAGTTGGGTGAGTTCGGGGTAGAAGAGTGAGAAGAGGGGGCGGACGAGGATCTCGGTGACGCGACCGCCGCCGGTGGCGCGGAGTCCTTGGGAGAAGGCCATGGGGCGTTCGTAGAATGCCTTCACGTAGTGGATGGAGGCGTCGCGGATGAGGGGTGCGACGAGGCCGTAAACGAAGCGAGGGTGGATGTTGGCGATGTCGGCGTCCACGTAGCAGATGATGTCGCTCTTGAGTTCGTAGACCGCCTTCCAGAGGTTTTCGCCCTTGCCGCGTTTGAACCCTTCGGAGGGGAGGATGTCGCCGGAGTAGTGGAATTCCGCGCCGTAGGATGAGGCGATCTCGCCGGTGCGGTCGGTGGATCCCGAGTCGATCACCGCGAACTCATCGATGAGCGGGAAGCGGTCCATGAGTTCGCTCTTAAAGATGACGATCTCTTTGCCGATCGTCTTTTCCTCATTGAGGGTGGGGATGCAGAGGCCGATGGTGAGGCCGGCCTTTTTCTTGGCCTCGCAGAGTTTTGCGAGATCGGAAAAGTCGGAGTGGTGAAAGGTGTTTGTTTGTAGCCAAGCCACGGGTCAAAGGGTGAGGGATTTGGAGAGGGTGGTTAGGAAATTGGTGGATCCTCGGCTTCCGGATAGGTTGCGACTTCCTTGTCGATGCGTTGAAGGACGCCGACGGCCTGAGCGATGCCGGTGAGGTATGGTTCGATCTCCACACGCTCCTCCGGTTCGTTGAGCGCCTCGGCAGTAGTGAGGCCGAGGGTGACGGCGGGAATGTTGTGGGAGATGAGGACAGAGAGGTCGGAGTAAGAGGGGCCAATGAGTGTTTCTACATCGAGTTCCGCCATGACCTCCCGGGCAGCAGTGACCATGGGGTGGGAGAAGGGGATGCCGCCGGGTTTGCGCAGCGCGGGGTAGCTGATATCGATCTCAGAAGCCGTGGTGGAGGAGATCTCCCGCACGATTTCCTGAATCTGCATTCGGATTTCACGCGCCTTGCCGGGTTCTTCGGAGCGAACCTCCAGTCGGAGTCGAGCTGCTTCGGGAGGGCGATTGAATGTTTTGCCGGCATTAAGGGACCCAAGAATCACCGAGGTTCGGGGTTCCTGGGGGACGGGGATCTCGAGGATGCGACGGATGACGCGGTGCATGATGACGATCGCATTTTCACTGGCCTCCCAGCGGGTTCCAGGCGACTGGTGGACACGGCATTTGATGTCGGCCTGGACCATGCCGAGGCAGGAAGGGTTCAGTCGACCAAGGCTGATTCCTTCGAGGACGAGGCCGGCGTGGACCGGATTGGGAACATGATCCAAGAAGAAGCGCAGGCCGGCGAAGTCGCGTGAGCCGAGCGAGTTGACGTGGCCGAGGAAGATGATGTTGGCATCGAGCTTAATGTCGAGGCGCTCGAGGAGTTCGGGAATACTGAGGAGGCAGGCGAGGCCAACCGTGTTGTCGGCGAGTCCCTGGCCTTCGAGGTGTTCGGGGGTGACGTTAATCGTCAGTCGTTCGCCAGGGCGAAGGGTGATGTGAGTGTCGGCATGAGCCGCCAAGAGGATCGTTTGATCGCCCTTGCGGCCGGGGAGCATGGCTTGCACGTTTCCGGCTTCGTCGATGGAAACGCCCTGGAGAGAAAGTGCGTTAAAACGATCGGCGAGGAACCGGACCCGGGCGCTTTCGTCTCCAGCAGGAGCCGGAATCTCCCCAAGCATGAGGGCATTCGCGAGCAGCGTTTCCCGGTACGCGGAGAGCTCTTCCCGGATCTTGGTTGGGGAGGGTGAACTCATTGGGTTTTAATTAAGCAGGTCGACGATCCGATGGGGAGCGCGAATGCTGGGAATGTTTTGCAGAATGCGTGCCAGACTCTTCTGCCGATTTTCAAGAGATTGGCATTGAGCTTGCTTGGGGTGACCTCATAGTGTGCTTCGATTTGGCAAAGGCCCACCAGACAGAATGAAAATCGGCTTTGTATCGACTCGATTTGCAGGGACTGACGGCGTCTCCCTGGAGAGTCAAAAGTGGGCGGATGTGTTGAAGGAAATGGGGCACGAGGTGTTTTGGTTCAGTGGGCGGAGTGATCGGTCGCCGGAGCTGTCGATGTGTGTGCCAGAGGCGTTTTTCGGGCATCCGGAGAATGAATGGATCAATGATCGAATTTGGGGCGTGGCCCGCAGGGAGGCCCACGTGACGGAGCGAATCCGGGAGATGGCAAGCTATCTGGAGGCCATGTTGCGTCGATTTGTGGATCGATTCGGGATTGATGTGTTGGTGCCGGAGAACGTGCTGACTATTCCTGTGCATGTGCCACTCGGGGTGGCACTGACCGAGTTTTTGGCGGAGACGGGGATGCCGGCGGTGGCGCATCACCATGATTTTTATTGGGAGCGGGTGAGGTTTTCCCTGAATGCGGTGCCAGACTATCTGGACATGGCGTTTCCGCCACGATTGCCGAGGGTGGTGCATACGGTGATCAATCAGGCGGCGCGGGAGCAGTTGGCCCTGCGTAAGGGGGTAAGCTCGGTGTTGGTGCCGAATGTTTTTGATTTTGGGAATGAGAACAGTGCGGATGCGGAATGGGCGGCGGATTTTCGGGAGGAGATTGGATTGAAGGATGATGACGTGTTCATCCTGCAACCGACGCGGATCGTGCCGCGGAAAGGAATCGAGCATG
The DNA here is from genome assembly GCA_028822695.1 of Akkermansiaceae bacterium. GTDB lineage: Bacteria > Verrucomicrobiota > Verrucomicrobiia > Verrucomicrobiales > Akkermansiaceae > JAPKDA01. The sequence continues at coordinate 31,034 of JAPKDA010000014.1, read as the reverse complement.
CCATCAAATTGGTGAGCAAGCTAAACGATCCGCGATGTAAGTTGGTGATTTCCCACGATGCGGGAGACGAGGGCTATGAGTATCAGCACATGCTGGAGCATCTCGCGGAAGACGAGGGGGTGGACATGCGGATTGTCGCGGACCGGGTCAGTGAACGGCGGCAGCGGAATGCGAAAGGGCAGAAGATGTATACGCTGTGGGACATTTATCCGCATGCGGATCTGGTGACCTATCCGAGTGTTTATGAAGGATTTGGGAATGCCTTGTTGGAGGCCTTTTACTTTAAGAAGCCGGTGGTGGTGAACCGGTATTCGATCTACGTGCAGGACATCGAGCCGAAGGGGTTCAGTGTGGTGGAAATGGATGGCTACGTGACCCGCGAAACGGTTGATGAAGTGAAGAAATTGTTGGGTGATGAGGAGCAGCGTCAGGAGGTGGTGGAGCTGAACTACCGGTTGGCGAAAAGGTATTACGGTTATGAGGCGCTGAGGAATGCGCTCAACGCGGCGTTTAATCAGATCGATGGCGGTCCAACGGAGGAGGTGACAGGATGAAGTTGATTCGGAGAAGTACCTTTAATCGCATGAAGCTGCGGCTGGGTCGGTTGTATGGCCGGGACATGGCGGAGCAATTGTCGGATCGGCTCTACATGTTGATCGGGCGCTACGGGGTGAGTTCGAAGAATGGCGGTTCGGAGGCGGCGAAGAAGAATCGCTGGTCGCACAAGGATGCGGTGTTGATCACCTACGGGGACATGGTGACCCGCGAGGGGGAGCGGCCCTTGGAGACCTTGAAAAACTTTTGTGACCGGCGGCTGCGTGGGGCAGTCAACGTGGTGCATGTGTTGCCATTTTTCCCCTCGTCTTCGGATGGTGGATTTTCGGTGATCGACTATCGCAAGGTGGCCAAGGAGTTGGGCGATTGGGGAGAGATCGAGCGGATATCAAGGGACTATGGCTTGATGGCGGATCTCGTGCTCAACCACTGTTCACGACAGAGTGCGTGGTTCACGGACTACGTGAATGGGATTGCGCCGCAGTCGGAGTATTTCCAGGAAGGTGATCCGGAGGCTGACTTGTCGGCGGTGGTTCGTCCGCGGCCGTGGCCGTTGCTATCGAAGACGGAGACGAAGAACGGGGAGCGGCATGTGTGGACGACGTTCAGCGAGGATCAGGTGGATCTGAACTGGAAGTCGCCGGATGTGCTCTTCGAGTTTTTGGATATTCTTCTGAACTATGTTTCCAAGGGGACGCGGATTGTGCGGCTTGATGCGGTGGCATTTCTCTGGAAGGAGGAGGGCACCAGTTGCATTCATTTGCGGCAGGTGCACGAGGTGGTGAAATTGATGCGGGACGTTCTAGTGACGGTCGCGCCGCATGTGATCGTGTTGACGGAGACGAATGTGCCGCATGTTGAGAATATCTCGTATTTTGGGCGGGGGGACGAGGCGCACATGGTTTATCAGTTCGCGCTACCGCCCCTGGTTCTACACGGTTTGTTGAAGGGGGATTCGCGGTCGATGCAGAAGTGGGCGGGGTCGTTGGGGGATTTGCCGAAGGGTTGCACGTATTTGAATTTCACGGCGAGCCATGACGGGATCGGGGTCCGGCCGCTGGAGGGTCTTGTGGCGCCGGAGGAGTTGAGGTGGTTGGTGGGGCAGGTCGAAGAGCGTGGTGGGCTGGTGAATTACCGGTCCATGCCGGATGGGTCAAAGAAGCCGTATGAGTTGAACATCACCTACCGGGATGCTTTGAGTTTGCCGGGGGATCCGAAACTTGGGTTGCGGCGCTTTTTGTGTTCGCAGGCGGTGATGCTCTCGTTGCGGGGGATGCCGGCGGTGTATTTCCACAGTGTGGTGGGTGGAACGAACTGGGATGAGGGGCCGAAGCGGGAGGATGGTGAGAACCGGGATATCAACCGGCAGCGATGGGATTGGAATGATCTTGAGGCGAAGTTGGATGATGCCGACTCGGATCACGCGTGGGTGAATAATGTTTATAGCTCGATGCTGCGAACCCGGGCGAATTGCACGGCGTTTCATCCGGACGCGCCGCAGGAGGTGCTGACGACGACGGGTGAGGTGTTTGCCTTGGTGAGGCGCTCGTTGGACGGGAGGGTGCGGATACTGTGCTGTTTCAACTTCAGCGCGGAGGAAGTGAAGCTGCCGCGGAAACTGGTGGCGGGGCAGTTGGGTGAGGCGGGACGGTTCAGGAATTTGCTAAACGGGAGCGATTTGGAGTTTGAGGGGGATGAGTATGTGTTGAGGGCGTATGAGAGTGCGTGGGTGGTGGGGGAGTGAGCGGAAATAGATAAACGGTTCATGGAGTGCTTGAATCTCCGTGCGGCCCCCGAGATCGCGGTCTTCGCCTCGGGCGTAGGTGCCTCCGGGAATCAGGATCATCCCTTCGGGATCGGGTGAGGGGGTGGCCGGTTTTGACTTTTCGTCGGCCTGGGAGGAGAGGGTGAGGAGGGCGGGGAAGAGGAAAAGGGGAGGGCGCGCACGAGCTTCGCTTGGATTTTTGTGAAAAAATGCTCAATTGATGGCGTTGACCATGACAAAGTTCCGGCCCTGCATCGATCTCCACGACGGAAAAGTGAAACAGATCGTGGGTGGAAGCCTGCGGGATGATGGGCCGGGGCCGCAGGAGAATTTCGTCTCAGAGCGCCCTTCGTCGTGGTTTGCGGAGAAATTTCGGGAGGATGATCTGGGAGGGGGGCACGTTATCATGCTCGGGCCGGGGAATCGGGAGGCGGCACGGGAGGCGTTGGCGGCTTGGCCGGGTGGATTACAGGTGGGTGGTGGCATTCATGCCGGCAATGCCCAGGAGTGGATCGATGCGGGAGCGAGAGAGGTGATTGTGACCTCGTGGTTGTTTGATGAGGGCGGGCATTTTCTTGAGGATCGGGCGGAGGCGTTGGTGGATGCGGTGGGGAGGGAGCGCATCGTTTTGGATCTGAGTTGTCGCAAGACGGCGAAAGGGTGGTGCGTGGCGATGAACCGTTGGCAGACGCTGACGGATTTGAATGTGACGGGAGCTACTCTGGATCGCCTGAGCAAGTGGGGGGCGGAGTTTTTGATTCACGCAGCAGACGTGGAAGGGAAGTGCGGCGGAGTGGATGAAGATTTGGTGCGATTGCTGGGTGAGTGGGGTGGTGGTGCATTGACCTATGCTGGTGGAGTAGGAGAGATGAAGGATGTCGAGTTGGTCAACGAGTTGAGCTACGGTCGGGTGGATGTGACGGTGGGGAGTGCGCTGGACCTGTTCGGAGGACGCGGGGTGCGCTATGCAGAATTGGTGGATTGGAACAGCAAAGCCAAACGATGACTGGATTCGTAATAGTTGCGATTGCGATCGGCGTGGTCATCTTGGCGGGCTGGTTGCACAGCAAGCGTCGGAAAGAGGCGCGACGGGCGGTGCTTGCGATGTCGCTTGATGACAACTCGAGGGCTCTCTTGCGGGAGTATATGCCGCTGTTTGACCGGGTGCCGGAGGAATTTCGGCCGAGGTTGGAAGGGTTGATGCAGATGTTCCTGCACGAGCTTTCTTTTGAGGCCTGTGGTGACTTGCACGAGGTGACGGAGGAGATGCGCTTGGTGATCAGTGCGCAGGCTTGTCTTCTTTTGTTAGCGAGCGGGTATGAGGACTATGGGCGGTTGCGGAGTGTTCTTGTTTATCCAGATGCCTATCGGGCACATGACAAGGAGGAGGGTTCCAGTGTGCGGTTGGGGGAGAGTTGGGGGACAGGGAGTGTGGTGTTGGCTTGGAAGAGTGTCCGGCAGGGGGCGGTGAACATTGAAGACGGGCACAATGTGGTACTGCACGAGTTTGCCCACCAATTGGACCAGGCGTCCGGCGCGGCGGATGGGTTGCCGAAATTGAAGGCCAGAGGTGACTACCAGTCTTGGGCGGAGGCGTTCAAGCGGTCTTATGATGTTCTCTGTGATCGGGTGAACAAGGGGCAGAAAACGGTCATGGATCCCTATGGGGCGACCAATCCGGCGGAGTTTTTCGCGGTGGCGACAGAGACCTTCTTTGAGAAACCGGCGCAGTTGTTGGAGGATCACGGGGATGTTTACCGGGAGCTAAAGCGATTCTACGGGCTTGACCCTGTGATTTGGCGTTAGAGCTTCAAGGGGTTACGGTAAAGGAGGCGGAATGAGCTTGGGCCTTGATTTGTTTAAGGCTTATTAATAGTCTGACTCCACTAAATAGCGACATTCTGAATGAATCCTTTTAAATTGCCCGAGACCCGCCGCCCTGGAGCTGATACCCCTGACCCTCTGGCAGTGGCCGCAGGGTTGTCCTCATCGCGATTGGGAGGACGTCAAGTGCGGGTCGACGGGGCCAACAAGGAGGTCGTCTTATTAAACGGAGGGGATGATGGTGTGGTGGAGGCACCGCCCTTGACGATGATCGGTCCGAAGAGCGAAGAGGTGACGAAGAAGTGGAGGTTTTGGAAGCGCCCGAACAAGCGGACGCAGGAGTTGATCAAGTTGCGGGAGGGTTGTGAGAACATCTCGGGAGTGATGAGCGAGGTGCGTAATCACATCGAGTCGGCGAATGAAGATCGTCAGTTGTTGCGCAAGACCCTGAGCCCTCTTCCGCTTGCGGTGGATGGATTGCGCCGGGTAGGAGACAATCAACGGCGGACCCACGAAATCCTGGAGAACCTCAACGAGTGTGTGGAGCGGACCAATAATAAGGATGCGGTGTTCTTCAAGGCGATGGATCGCCTGAACGAAGGGATGGGGACGATGGACATGGTGGTGGTGGGAATGGGTCGGACCTTTTCGAGCATTGAGCGGAACAGCAAGGCGTCGATGGCGACGTTGGACAAATTGGCGGAGCGGATTGATTCATCGGATCGCTTCATGGAGTCTGCGTTCAAGCAGATGAAAGAGAGCGAGAAGGATTTCACGAACTTCGTGGACGCCAATTCGCGGAGGTCGGCGATCGTGACGGTGACGATTTGCGCGTTAATGACTTTGGGGATTACGATGTTGGCCTACACGATGAGTCGGCCTGCTGATCCAGTGGTTCCCGTGGAGAATGTTTCGGTGCCGTTAGCGAAAGCGGAGACGCCGGGAAATGACTGACAAAGCACTAGGCGAAAGAGCAGCAGGAGCACGGACCCGTTTCTCAGGATGAGGTGATGGGGGATATCGTGATCGGTTTGACTCTGCTGTTGATTTTGGACATTTTGGCATTGTTCCTGTTCGCTGGAGTAAGCTAGGAAGGGATCAGATCAATGAAATGGTATTACGCAAAGCACGGTAAGCAAGAGGGGCCGGTCGATCTGGCCACGCTTCAGGCGAAGGTGACCAGTGGGGAGATCGCTCCTACGGATCTGATTTGGCGGGAAGGAATGGCGGAGTGGTCGCCGGCCGGGGAGGTGAGTGAAGTTTCTTCAGGGAGCGATCAGGCCGCGGCGACTCCGGCATCGACTTCCGCGACTGAAGTTGCCAGCGGGGCGGTGGGGACGACTTATCAAACCCCGCAGCAACCATTGGCGCAGCCAACGATGATTGGTGCACCGACCAATGGGATGGCGATTGCCAGCATGGTCTGTGGAATTATTGGGATCATGCTTTGTTATGTGCATGGGTTGTGCGCTCTCCCTGCCGTGATTTGTGGTCATGTGGCGATGAAGCAGATCAATAACTCGCCGACTCCGATGGGAGGAAAGGGGATGGCTGTAGCTGGTTTGGTGACCGGGTATATCGGACTCTTTATCCAACTGGCGGAGATTATTTTTATCGTTTGGGCGGTCTCTCAGGACATGTAGGCGGTGCAGAATTTTTTCACACGGTGTTTAGTGGTGCTCCTGGGAGTGGCCGCGGTGGTGGTGGCATCGATCTACCTCTATCATCATTCACCGACTGACGGTGGATCGATCTATCCGAGGTGTACGCTCAGAGAGTTGACCGGACTGGATTGTGCGGGGTGTGGGGTGACGCGGGCCAGTCATGAATTGCTGCATCTTCGCATCGGCAAGGCGGTGAGCTACAATCCGCTGGTGGTGTTGGCGGCTCCGTTCTTGATCGTCTGGATCGGCGTGGAGTTAGCGGCGTGGTTGTTTGCGGAGCGCTACCGGGGGCCGCGGATGCGGATGGGAAAACGGTCCGGGATCGCGATGGTGACGATTATTCTGCTCTACAGCGTGCTACGGAATATCCCGGTGTGGCCGTTGACGCTGTTGGCGCCGGGGTAGGGGTGGATGGGAAGGGTGCTGTCATCTGCCTGATGACCCTGAGTATGTCTGCTACGGGGGCCAGGAGAAGCGGACCGTGGAACCGCCGAAAGCATGTAGTACTTCCGCTACGCTAGGATTTGCGGAGGAGCTTCTCGGTGTACTTCGCGAGGAGATCGGCCTCGAGATTCAGGACGGAGCCTTTGGCGAGGCCGCGGAGGTTGGTGGCCTGGAAGGTGTGTGGGGTGATCCAAAAGACGGCGGATGAGTCGGTCAACTCGGCGATGGTCAGAGAGATCCCGTCGACGGCGAGGGAACCTTTGGCGATGCAGTAGCGTTCGATTTCAGGAGGAAGGGTGACTTCGAAGCGGTGGTCCTGTCCGAGGACGGAGAGGTCGGCGACGGTTCCGGTGGCATCGACGTGGCCTTGCATGAAGTGGCCGCCGAGGCGGGCGTTTGCGGTGAGGGCGCGTTCGAGATTGACGAGGGAATCGAGCTGTAGGGCGCCGAGAGAGGTGACCTTGAGGGTTTGGGTGAGAAGATCGAAGGTGGCTGATTCCGAATCGTGTGAGGTGACGGTGAGGCAGCACCCGTTGATGGCTACGGAGTCGCCGAGTGCGAGTTCGTTGGCGAAGGGAAGAGCAATGCGCAGTTGGGCCTGGTCGCCGCATTCATTGAGAGCGAGGACGGTGCCGGTTGCTTCTACCAATCCGGTGAACATTGCTTTGTTTAGTTACTCGGCCGCGGCCGGGGTGGCTGGCTCGTGGTGTTCGTTGTCATCGCCAGAGGAGCCTGCTGCTCCGCCGAGATGGGGAAGGAAGCTGAAGGCGAGGTAGCAAATGATGGTGGGGACGAGTGCTCCGCAGACAAGTTTGAGGGGGGAGATGCCGCCTTCGAAATGTCGATTCAGGATGCTTTGACCCGCGGGGTTCGGGGCGTTGGCAATGACGGTCAGTCCGCCACCGGTTACCGCTCCGGCAACGACAGCGTATTTGGCAGTGGGGCTGATGCCATCGACCTGAGAGGCCAAATAGGTGATCGCGGCGTTGTCGTTGAAGGCGGTAAGAATCGTGGAACCCAGCATGAGGGCGTTGTCGGGGAGGGAGAGAATGACAGGTTCGATCCACCATGCCTGACAACCGCCGTGAATGATGAGGGCAGCGAGGAAAAATCCGACGAGGATGGGGCCGCGCATGGAAATGGTGTTCTGGTGGTGTCGGGTGGCGACCACGAAGGCCATGAAGAAGAGGAATCCTCCGATGAAGAGGACCGGGGTGTGGGCATTAAACACCGTCCAAGCGAGGAAGAGGAGGTGTGTCAGAATCACCCAGGCGGGAACTGGATCATCGCGATCGTGCCAAGCAATGGCGTGGGAGACGCCGTCCTCGATGCCGTCCGCGGCGTCCTCCATGCGGAGGAGTTCTTTGCGGAACAGAGCGAAGTAGAGGATGTTGCTGAGGAGGACTGCGATCACTGCTTTCCAGCCGAAGTGGAGGAACATGAATTCCATGCCCCAGTCCCAAGTGCTGGCGACCATGAGGACGGGAGGGGCGGCGAAGTGGGTGAGGGTGCCGCCGACCGAGACGTTGACGAAAAGCAAGCCGAGGGTGGCATAGGCGAAGCCGGCTTTCGGGCGGAGGACGTAGAATTTTTTGGCAAGGAGAAGGGCGCCGATGGTCATCGCGGCAGGTTCGGTGATGAAGGAGCCGAGGATGGGCGCGATGGTGAGAATACTGAACCACCATGCGCCGGGGGTTCCGTTGCGGAGTGCCGCGGCACGGGCCATGACGAGTTCGGCGAATCGAAGAACGGGACGGCTCGCGGCGATGGCCATGATGATGACCACGAAGGTGGGTTCGATGAACTCACGGTCGTAGCTGACATAGCTTTTGAAATCGCCCCAGGAATAGAAGCCGATCGCAGCAGCGGCGAGGGCGATGATCCAGATGCCGAAAATGGCTTCGATCTCTCCGAGGAAGTGGAGAGCGGTGGCTTTGAACGACACATCGTCCTCGGCGTCATCATGAGGTTTGGCGCAGGCGGTGCGGCCTTCCTGATGAATGCGTTCGCGGTGTTCGTGTTCGGCCTTGTGGGCGGCCTTGTTGATGGCGCTGGCGGCGAAGGTATGGCAGATGGCGAGCAAGAAGATGATTGAGGCGACGAGGTTGAATGGATCTGCGCTGATGCGGGCTTTGACCGTCTCGAAGAAGTTGATGTTGCCCTCAGCGTCTGTTTCGGTGGGGAGCTCGTGAGTCGGGATGGGGAATGCGGCGTATTGGATTTTCCTGCCGTCCTCAGCGGGGTAGGCCGGTTCGGGGCCATGGCCACCGGCTGCGTAGCTGAAAGAAGAAAGGGCGAAGAAGAGGCCCAGGAGCAGGGAGATGGCAGGGGGGTTTATCATGTCTCGGCGCGGCGACTTTAACGAGGCGGGGGTCGGGGGCAATGGAAATTGGCGGCCTTGCGTGTCCTGCCTGCCCTGCTAGGCTTCAGGGGTGCGTTGGATCCTGATTTCCCCGGTTTTTCTTGGTTTTGTGTTGGGCAGTTGTGGCCATGTGAAGCGAGCGGTGGATTCGATTTCGGGTGATGCTCCCTCGAGGGGTGTTCCGAAAGTGCCCGCGCATTTGATGGCGAGTCCGGAGGGTGGAGGAACGACACCGCTGGCGAGAGTGAGCCTGGATGGACCGGGTGGAGGAGGTTTCCCGACTGAAGTGGCGGCTGGTCCTTTGCCAGTTGGCCTTCCCGCTGATGAAGACATTGCGTGGACCGACCCGGACAATCCGGAAGCTCCATTGGAAGGGATGGAGGCGAGCTTGGCGAGTCAGGGAGAACAGGTGGGTGGATGGGAAACCAGCTATACCGAAGCGACGAGGAACGCGGTGCGCAAGGGGCGACCGATTTTGATTTGGTTCACGGACACGAAGAGGAGTCCGCTCTGCAAATCCTTGAGCGCGGAGGTCTTTTCGGACCCGAGCTTTGATGCCTGGGCTTTCGAGAATTTGGTTCGGCTCCGGATTGATTTCAATGTGACTGGGAAGAGTGAGGACGAGGAACTGCGCAAAAAGGCCTACCTGGCGAAGTTGAAGAAGCGCTACAAAGTGTCGGGGCTCCCGATGGTTCTGGTGATGGCTCCCGATGGGACGGTGACGGGACGCTACAAGGGCTATCGACAGGGGGAGGGCGAGTTCTATTGGGGGCGGATCAAGAATGCGACCATCACGGCGCAGCGGCAGCAGGTGGCGTGGATGGCGGCGATGAAGAAGAAGGGCTATCGGGTGTGGAAGAATCGGAAGGGGAAGCAGGTCTTTGCGCGATTACTCCGCTACAGCAAGGGCGAGATGCTTTTGGTGGAGCCGAGGGGGAAGCGGCTTTTGGCCAAGGAAAAGCAGCTCTCTGATGACGACCGGGCCTGGATCCAGTCCGAGCGGGCGAAACGGGCCCAATGAATTGGCCTGGGGGAGATTCAATTTTTGACCTTGAGGATTCGCGGGACTAGTCTCCGCCGCTCTGACTCATAGCAGTATGGAAGACGTAATCATTATCGGGACAGGATGTGCAGGATGGACCTCAGCAATTTATACCAGCCGGGCGAATTTGAAGCCCTTGGTATTGGCGGGAGCGCAGGTCGGCGGGCAGCTAACGACGACGACGGAAGTTGAGAATTTCCCGGGATTTCCTGAGGGAATCGATGGCTGGCAGCTGATGGAGAACATGAAGGCGCAGGCCGAGAAGTTCGGGGCCCGAGTGGAGTATAAGACTGCGGAGGGGGTGACGAAGCGGGACGACGGGATTTTCGAGATCAAGATTGGCGAGGAGACTCTGGAAGCCAAGGCGGTGATCGTGGCGACGGGGGCCTCGGCCCGCATGTTGGGACTGCCCGGTGAGGATGCGCTCTATGGAAAGGGTGGGTTGACCACCTGTGCGACCTGCGACGGGGCATTTTACCCGGATATGCCGGTTGTGGTGGTGGGTGGAGGAGATTCAGCCTGTGAGGAGGCGACCTTCCTGACCCGCTTCGCAAGCAAGGTTTACCTGGTTCATCGTCGGGACGAGCTTCGGGCGTCGAAAATCATGGCGGAACGGGCTCTCGCGAATGAAAAGATCGAGCCGATCTGGAATTCCGAGCTGACCGCCTACCACCCGGCTGATGACAACAAAATGAGGGCAGTGGGGCTGAGAAACCTCAAAACTGGTGAGGAGAGTGAGTTGGAGGCACGCGGGGTATTTATTGCGATTGGTCACGTGCCAAACAGCGCCTTCTTGGGAGACTTGGTAGATGTGGACGAAAATGGCTACATTCTCCAGAACGCCAGCCGGACGGCGACCAAGACGGAGGGGCTCTTTGTGGCTGGGGATGTTGCGGATCATTTTTACCGTCAAGCTATTACCGCGGCAGGGCAGGGCTGTGCAGCTGCTTTGGAGGCTGAACGGTGGCTTGCGGAACAGGAATGAGGGGTTTCGGGGAAAAACCACTGACAGGAAGCGGTCTGGGGGGCATTACACCACTGATACGTATCTATGACTGAATTGTTGATTGCCCCTGCCCGGGAGACCGGATGCGAGGATCTCGAGAGCTTGGCCGAGGTGATCGATCAGGCCACCCAGCGGCAGCGATCGCCCTTGGACGACATTCTCGACTCGGGAGTGGTGGATGAGGAGCCCTACATGCGGAACCTTGCGGGGCAGTTGGGGATCGAGTGGTTGGACGAAATCCCGGAGGAGGAGAATCTCAATACCCTACGGGAGGCCTGTGGGCCGCGGGTTGCGCTGAAGCATCGACTTCTGCCAGTGGCATTGGAGGGTGAGGAGGGGTCGGAACGTCTGGTGATCGTGACTTTTGATCCGTTTAATTTGGTGGCCCGGCAGGCGGCGGTGCAGGCGGTGGATATGCCGATCGTCTGGCAGATGGCCTCGCGTCGCCGGGTGCACGATGCGCTTCGCCGATTGTATGGTGTGGGTGCGGACACTTTTGAGCAGATTCTCGAGGGTCGGGATCTCGACTACGAGAATCTGGAGCGTGAGGACGAGGCGAACGTCATTGACGACGATGTAGATGAGGAGGCAAGCGTGGTGAAGTTTGTGAACCAGATCATCCGGGAATCACTCGATCAACGGGCGACGGATATTCACGTGGAGCCTTTGTCGGACAATCTACGGATTCGCTATCGGATCGACGGTCGTCTGGTGGACATCGCGGTACCAGAGAACATCAAGGCCTTGCAGAGTTCGGTGATCGCCCGATTAAAGATCATGTCGCGGCTGGACATTGCAGAGCGACGTTTGCCACAGGATGGACGGATCAACCTGTCCTTCGAGGGGCGGTCGATCGACGTGCGTGTTGCCACGGTGCCCACGGTGGAGGGAGAAAGCGTCAGCCTTCGTTTGCTCAATCAGCAGCGGTTCAATGTGGATCTTCTGGGGATGGAGGGATTCATCCGGGACAAGATCGAGCGGTTGCTCAAGCTTTCGAACGGAATCATTCTGGTGACGGGGCCTACGGGTTCCGGTAAGTCGACGACTTTGTATTCCTTCCTCAGTGAGGTGAACCTGCCGGATACGCGGATTGTGACCATTGAGGATCCGGTGGAGAACAAGCTCGATGGAGTGATGCAGATCGCGGTGAAGTCCGAGATCGGTTTGACCTTTGCCAGTGGCCTGCGGTCGATTCTTCGAGCGGATCCGGACATCGTGATGATTGGTGAGATTCGAGACCTTGAGACCGCGGAGATCGCGATCCGGGCCTCGTTGACCGGTCACCTTGTGTTCAGTACGCTGCACACCAACGACTCGCTGGGCGGGATTGGTCGATTGTTGGATATGGGGGTGGAGCCGTTTTTGTTGTCGGCGGCGGTGCGGGCTTTCCTAGCGCAGCGACTCGTCCGGAGATTATGCTCAACTTGCCGACGTCCCATCGATTTGCCGGAATCGGAGCGCATCACATTGGGGATTCCTCCGGAGATTCAGGGGACTGCCTACGAGGCGGTGGGCTGTGATCATTGCCGCAATACAGGTTTTGAAGGGCGGCTGGCGATTTTTGAGATCGTGCTGTTGACCGAAGAGATGCAGGAGCTTGTCGCGCATGGGGCGAGCGCCTCGGAGATTAAAGCTCATGCCATCAGAGACGGTTACCTGCCGATGCGGGAGTATGGTTGGTGGAAGGTGTTGCAGGGCGAGACAACGATCGAAGAAGTGATTTCGGTGACTAGTTCTGACCTTGGAGGAGTGGCCTGATCGAATCGAGAAGACTGAACATGGCAGTATTTACCTACAAAGCAGTGTCATCGGCCGGGGCAGTCACGACCGGTGAGTTGACGGCCAATGATCGTGGCGAGGCGCTTCGGGTTCTCGACGGGAAGGGTTTGCAGCCGGTGCGCTTGTCTGAGTCGAGTGTGACCAAAGGGAAGGTGGAGAAGAAGGCTCCGGCGAGCAGCCGAAAAGGTGCAGCGCGGGCTGCAGTGCCTACGCCGAAGGCCAAGGCGGACAAACCGGAGGAGATTCCCGAGGGGCCGATCAAGCTGAAGCGGGGCGAGGTGGTTCTCTTTACGGAGGAGCTCAGTGATATGCTCTCGGCGGGATTGATGTTGGAGCCGGCGCTCAAAGCGATGGAGACGCGGCAGCAGTCGGGGAACCTGAAGATTGTTTCGCAGAAGATCAGGCAGTTGGTGCGGGACGGAAACAATTTCTCCGCGGCCTTGCGCCGCTGCAGTCCCAGCTTCGGTCCGCTCTACTGTAGTTTGGCGGCGGCTGGTGAGGCATCTGGAGCGTTGGACACGATTTTGATGCGGCAGGCGGACTATTTAAAAATGCTCCAGGAGCTCCAGGGTCGGATTACGCTGGCCTTGATTTACCCGGCATTCCTCGTCCTTTCGGGAGTCGGGGTGGGAGTGATTTTCGTGACAAAGTTGATCCCTCAGCTCACGGCATTGTTGCAGAGCACGCCGGGGGCGAGTTTGCCGTTGGGGGTGAAGATTTTGATTGGGATCAGTGACTTTGCGAAGGCGTGGTGGATCGTGGTCTTGTTGCTGATTGGAGCGTTGCTGATTCTCTTCAAGGCTTGGAAGGACTCGGAGGCGAACAAGCCGGCGTGGGATCGGATCAAGTTGCGGTTGCCTCTCTATGGGCGGGTGGTGGAGCATCGGTTTTTTGTGCAGTTTTTGGAGACGATGGCGAACTTGGTGGGGAACGGTTTACCGTTGCTGCGGTCGTTGGAGTTGACGCGTGATGCCACGCAGAACATTCACATGCGGGCCCACACGAATGACATGATCGAGATGGTGGGCGACGGTCGGGCTTTGTCGAAGGCGATGATCAAGACGGCGGCATTTCCACCACTCTTGATCGACATGGTTTCGGTGGGTGAACAGACCGGAAAGATTGACCAGGCCCTGCGGCGGGCTGCAGAGCGTTACGACAAGGAGTTGAACGGAGCATTGCAGCGGATCATGGCCTTGATCATGCCGGCGGTGTTGATCGTGATGGCCTTGTTGATCGGGACGATGGCGTATTTGATGATTACGGCGATCTTCCAGACGATTTCGAATCTGGGGGCGTAAGGCAGAGCGGTAGTCAAACAGGGGGACGGGACCGTCAAGAAGTCTTCCGTCAGCAGCGCAAAAACGGCGGGAGGCAATTCGAAATCTTCGGCCCAAGGTCACGGACCACTTCAGAATCCAAGAGACCCAACGCTCTGCGACTTCCCGATTCAGAATTCAGAAATCATGGCCGCCTTCCATCCTCTGATTGCTTGATGATTTTTGAAGTTTGAAGTGGGAGGAGTCCGCTGGAGCGGTGTTTGTAGGCGGCATGAGATTTGTGAGGGGTGCGGAGGCCAAGGGAGAGTGGGAGGGAAGTGCTCGCTGAGGCGAGACGGGGTGTTGACGGCGGCGGGACGCAGCCGCTCCCCTGGTTTCATGCCACGGGTGCTATTCCTCCTCGATGATGATGCGGGGGAAGACGGGCTTTGGTTTGCCGGTGTCGTGGCCGTCTTTGAGGAGTCCCCATTTGAGGTCGGCCAAGGCCAGTTTCTGTTCGGGGGCAAAGCGGAGTTGTCCAAGGATCTTCTCGGACGCCGCGGGGAGGATGGGGCCGAGAAGGATGGCGAGATGAACGCAGGACTCGCAGGTGTGATAGAGGCAGGCTGCGAGGCGATCGGCCTGGCTCTCATCTTTGGCGAGTGACCAAGGTTGATTCCGCTCCAGAAAGCCGTTGCAGTGCACGACGTGAGCGTTGATGGCGCCGAGGGCGATGGAGATCTCATAGCGATCCATGGACTCCTGATATCTGGCGGCGGACTCGGCGAGGGACTTTCGGAGGGCTTGGGTTTCCTCGTCCTCGTAGTCGGTGACCCGCAGTGGAGCCCGTTTGGTGAGGGTGAGGGAGCGGTTGAGCAGGTTTCCGAGATCGTTGGCGAGCTCGGTGTTGAAGAGCATGATGACGCGGGACAGGTCGAAGGCGCTGTCTTTCCCGCTGTGGATGTCGCGGACGAGGTAGTAGCGGAGGGCGTCGACGCCGAATTTCTCGGCGATTTCCGCAGGGTCGACGACGTTTCCGAGGGATTTGGACATCTTCTCTTCCTCGCCAGTCTGGCTTTTGATGTTCCACCAACCGTGGACTAGGAGGGTGGGCATTTGCTCATCGGAGAAGCCCATGGCGTGGAGCATGCAGGGCCAGTAGATGGAGTGTGCGGGGACGAGGATGTCTTTGCCGATGACGTGGGCGTCGGCGGGCCAGAGAGAGTCGAAGTCGGGGAGGGATGATCCGTCCGCCTTCCGATATCCGGCGAAGGAGATGTAGTTGATGAGTGCGTCGAACCAGACGTAGGTCACGAAGTCCGGATCGAAGGGGAACTCAATGCCCCAGCGGAGGCGGGCCTTCGGTCGAGAGATGCAGAGGTCGGTATCGGCGGCTCGTTCGATGGCGTTGATGACTTCGACTTTCTTGAAGTCGGGAAGGATTCCGAAGGCGCCGGATTCTACTGTGCTTTTCAGCCACGCGGCGTGCTCGGAGAGTTTGAAGTACCAATTCTCCTCCTCAAGTTCGACGACCTCGCCCCATTCATCGCCGAAGTTTCCGTCGGGTCCACGATCCTTCTCGGTGAGGTATTGCTCCTGCCGGACGGAGTAGAACCCCTTGTAGCCCTTCTTGTAGAGTTGGCCTTTCGCGTGGAGATCGGTGAGGATAGCTTGGACACAATGTTTGTGTTCCGCGGCAGTGGTTTCGGCCCACCCGTCGTATTGGACGCCGAGCGTTTCCCAGAGCTTGACGAACTTTTTCGTATTGCGTTTGGCGAGGGTGGCAACATTGACACCTTCCTTCTCGGCAGTCTGTTGCATCTTTTGCCCGTGCTGGTCGACGCCGGTGAGGAAGTAAACTTGCTGGCCCTTGATGCGCCGATAACGAGTGATGACATCGGCGAGAACCTTCTCGTAGGCATGTCCAATGTGTGGGGCGCCGTTGGGGTAGTCGATAGCAGTGGTGATGAAGTAATCCTTGCTCATGGTGAGGTCGTCGTCTGGGAAAGTGTTGGGGGTGGCGGTAGTATTGCCGAAGGCGTCGGCGCGATCAAGAGTCGGCGTTGCGATCGACTCGCCCCCCGAGGGAGAGGATCCGGGCGTTTCCCTTGGCCTCCTCGGCTTCGGCGATTTGGTGATCTTGGACGTACATTTGGGAGAGCGATGTCCAGGCGAGGAGGTCGTTGGGACGGAGAGTTGTGGCCTGGAGTCCGCAGCCGATGGCTTCCTTGATGCGGTCGAGCTTCATAAGGGACATGCCGAGGGCGTGCCAGCCATCGAAGAACAGCGGGTCGAGTTCGACGCTGGCGCGATAGCCTTCCACAGCGGTGTCGAAATCCCCGATGGCAAGGTGGGTGTTGGCCTCGTCGAAGAGGTCGTCACGCGTCGGGGTATCTGAACTCATTCCGGCCTAGGGAATGACCACGCCGGCCTGTTGGTATTTCTGAGCCAGCCAGTTTTGGAGGGCGATCCGACGGTAGGTGTTGTTGGCCTGGCTGAGGGCCTGATCGACAGCGGCTGATTCGGTGGCGGTTTCGACCAACTCACGTTTATCGACATGAACGAAGAGGGCGCGGTAAACGCTGCGGGTGTCGTTGTTCTGGGTCAGGATTTCCGAGGTCTCGCCAGGATTGACCTTGGAGGCGAGATTGAAAATCTCTTGAGGAGTTGGTTCGCCAGGTGTGCGAGTGTCACGTTTGACTGCGTCGCGGCTGACGGGTTCGAGCCCCTGCTCTTTGGCCGCGTCGTCGAAGGACTTGCCGCCAGCAATGGCCGCAAGAAGTTTGGTCCGAGCGGCTTCGGCGACCTCGACCATCTTGGTGCGGGCACGCTCCTGAACGAGGTCGAGGTTGGCTTCATTCTTGGCCTCTTCGAACTCGAGTTCCTTGGCTTCGATGACTTCGTCGATACGGAAGACAAACCATTGGTCGGCGCCGAGGCGGTGGGCGTCGCTGATGGCGTCCATCGGCTTGGTGCCGATGGAGGCTTCAAAGATGATGTCCACGGCACGGCTGCGCTTGATTCCCTGGGTGGCGGTTCGGAATTCAGGTGGGCAGGTGTTTTTGGTGAAGAGCTTGGTGGTCTTGAATTCGTAGGAGTCCGCGACGGATTTTTCTTCGAATCCGTTCCCATCGTCCTGGCGCAGTTGTTCCCAGAGGTGATCGATGCGGACACCCTCCGCCATAATTGCGTTGTCGTTTTCCTCGTTGCTGAGGACGACTTCTTCCTCGGGGGTTTCGGGGATGTCGCCTGCGGCGGGAGTTTCTCCTTCGGCGGTTGGTGCATCCTCTGCGGCGGGTTCGGCTGCGGCCGTTGCTTTCTTTTTCTCAAGGAGGGCATCGAAGTCGGGTTTGCCGATGATGTAGCTGACGCGGCGTTTTTCTTCGGAGAGGTAACGTCCGCGGTTTTCTTCCCAGTAGGTTTTCACTTCCTCATCGGTGGGGCTCTCCTCAGCTTCGTGCTTGCTGGCTGGGAAGGCGACGATCTTGTAGCTGATCTCTTGCTGGGTATCCGCGATGTTTTCCTCGACGCTGTCCCGGGAGGCGGTAAGGCCCGAACCGAGGATGTCCTGGAGGCGCTCGAGGACCAGGATTTCGCTAAGGACATCGTTCATGTCCTTGACGCTCATGCCAAGGCGGGGGAGATCCTTCTTGATGTATTTTGTGTAGCCCTCGGCATTGAAGGTTTGGTCCTGATTTACGAAGATCCGTTCGCGGACGAATTTTTCGATTTCAGCGACGGAGGGATGGAGGCCGAGGTCCTTTGCCGTTTGTTGGATGATGAGTCGATTGATGAGGAAGAGACGAGGGTCGTGCTCGTTTGGATTTCCGGAGGCCGGGCTGGCGACCTGATAGAGGTATTGATTGACGGCAGAGTAGCCCTGGAAGCTGGTGCGCCGGTAGTCGCCGAGGTCCGTGAGAAGGCGAAGAGGGCTGGTGGATTTCCGATCGAAGTCTTCCTTGGGATAGCCGCGACCATCGATTTCGACGATGACCGGGCCTGAACCGGAGCCTTGTTTGTTGCTCCCGGACTGGAGGAAGACAAGGCCGACAAAGAGGAGGATGAGGACCGCGAACATGAGGCCCGTGTATTTCCGGATATTTGAGAGCATGATGGGAAGATAGAGGTCTGAACCCGCAGCTTTGCCGCGAGGAGGCGGTAGTTAAGCAGGGAAGTGGCAAGCATCAAGCGCGGAGGGACTTGAAGAGGCCAAGAAAGTGAAGAATTTTCCCGAAGGGTCCGTGGGAGGGGATTGGGGGTAAAGGAAAGCGCTGAGGGCTTTCACCCTCAGCGCCGTAGTTCATCAACCTCAACACGCTACAATAGCGATGCAAAGCTGACAACTGCTGTTCACCCTTGCTTGAAAACTGCAACTTTCGTCGCGGCTATCAGAGGAATCAGACCCCTAAGCGGGAGAAGCGCTCGAACATTCCCTAACTTTTTCGTAAGTGGCTGATATACAGCGATCTAGATTCGGCAAAGTTATTAACAATCAGACCCAATGAGGAAGATTGAGAAAATCCCACGTTGTCGTTGCAGGATGAGGACCTAGCGTTGCGAACAATGAGACTTTGTTTTACAGTATTTGGACTGGCTATGTATCTGGCGGTGGTGGGAGGCGAGGCCTTGGGGGCCGAGGAGGGGAAGAAGGAGGGGAAGAAGGCGAATCGGCTTTTGGACGAGAAATCCCCATATTTGCTGCAGCATGCCTATAACCCAGTGGATTGGTATCCTTGGGGCGAGGAGGCGTTTGAACGGGCTCGGAAGGAGCAGAAGCCGATCTTGTTGAGCGTGGGTTACTCGACCTGCCACTGGTGTCACGTCATGGAGAGGGAATCATTTGAGGATGAGGAGATTGCGAAATTTTTGAATGCCCATTTCATTCCTGTGAAGCTGGACCGGGAGGAGCGGCCGGATGTGGATCGAGTCTATATGACCACGTATCAGGCGATGAGTGGGCAAGGGGGTGGCTGGCCGTTGAACATGTTTTTGACGGCTGATTTAAAGCCATTTTTCGGGGGGACTTACTTTCCGCCGCGGGACAGGGGTGGTCGGTCAGGTTTCCTGGAGATCCTCCAGCATTTGGAGAAATTGTGGCGGGAGGACGGTGATAAGGTTCGGGGGACGGCGAGCGAGAGCTACGACAGGCTGCAGGAGTTTTTAAAGGAGCAGGAGAAGAAGGGCGCTGAGGAGGGCGCCTTGACCGGGGAGGTTTTGAACACCGCGGTTGCGGACCTCCTGGAGAATGGGGATCAAACCAAGGGAGGTTGGGGTGGACCAACGGGTCCGAAGTTTCCGCAGCCTTCCCACTTGAGGTTTCTCATGCGTTGTGGAGATCAGAAGGCGAAGGAGTTCGCTTTCATGACCTGTCGCAAGATGATGCACGGCGGGATCTACGACCAGCTGATGGGAGGGTTTCATCGTTATTCGGTCGATGCCGAATGGTTGGTGCCGCATTTTGAAAAGATGCTCTACGATCAGGCTCAACTGATCGATGTGTATTTGGACGCTTGGTTGTTGAGCGGTGATGATGAGTTCCGGCGGGTGGCAGAGGAAATTGCGGAGTATGTGTTGCGCGATCTCACGCATGAGGAGGGTGGATTCTGGAGTGCGCAAGATGCGGGAAGTGAGGGAAAGGAAGGTAAGTGTTTTTGTTGGACGGAGGCGCAGTTGAAGTCGCTCCTCAGTGAAGAGGAGTTTGCGGTGGTGAAGGCACGGTTTGGGGTGACCCCGAAGGGAAATTTTGTGGATCACAGCGATCCGGATCCGCTCTTGGATCAGAATATTTTGAGTGTGGTGGATCCCGGAAAGAAGCTGGGAGAGGCCGAGGGGGCATTGCTTGCCAGTGGGAGGAAGAAGCTACGGGCAGAGCGTTTGAAGCGAGTGCCCCCGGCGACGGATGACAAGGTGTTGGCTTCATGGAACGGACTGATGATCGCTGCCTTGGCTCGTGCGGGGCGGGTGTTGGATGAGTCGCGCTACCTCGCTGCGGCAAAGAAGGCTCATGGGTTTGTGGTCGCCAAGCTTTGGGACGAGAAAGCTGACGTGTTGTATCACCGGTGGCGGGAGGGTGAGCGGGATACCAGTCAACAAGCGGAGAGTTATCTGTATTTTCTGCGAGGAAGTCGGGTTCTGTATGAGATGACTCTGGAGAAGGAGTATTTGGAGCTGGCGATCCGTTTGGCGGAAGGTGCCCGGAAGAAGTTCCACGACGAAGAGCATGGGGGATTCTACGATGGTGAGGTGCGGAAGGACCTCGTGATGCGCTTGAAGGACGATTTTGATTCGGCGCTCCCAACTCCCGGGTCGGTGGGTGCGGTGGAGTTTCTTGTGTTGGGAGAGATGCTGGGTCGCGATGATTTCAGGGAAGTTGGGCGCAAGACCTTGAAGGGCGCCGCGGCGACGTTCCGGGCGTCCACTTCTTCGCTTCCTGAGCGGTTGCGGGCTCTCGATTTCGATCTCTCCAAGCCGAGTCGTCTTGTGCTCACCGAGGGCAAGGGTCGGGATTTGCTGTTGAAGGTGGGGTGGAGTGGCTATCGGCGAAACTTTGTGGTGCTTGGCAACAAAGGGCCTTTGGACGAGTTCACGCTTGGCCTGACCGCCAAGGATGGGGAATCCACGGCCTATCTCTGTGTTGGACAAGCCTGCCGACTCCCTGAGACCGAAGCGGCGAGAGTGGGAAAAATGCTATTGATGCCGGATCCTGCTCCTGCGGAGGAGTGATACTGGACACGGAAGGGTAGGGACGGTTGACTGAGGCCGTGAGTAAAGCGCGAGTTCAGATTCCCGAGTATGCGATGTCCTTGGCCCATGTGGCGTCGCTGCGGTCGGAAGATCCTTTCCGGAAAGTTGGCGCGGTGGCGTTGGATTTTGATAATCGGGTGATCGGAACTGCCTACAACGGTCTTGCCCCAGGGTTTGATCCTCCCGCGGAGTTTTGGGATGATCGAGATAAGCGGCAGCGGTTCATGCTGCATGCGGAGATTAATCTTTGCAGCTTGTTTCGCCGCGGTGAGGCGAAGTTGGTGGCCAGCACGACGATGCCTTGCACTTCATGCATGCAGACCCTTTGTGCCTACGGGATCAAAGAGGTGTATTATCGTGATGTTTATCACGAGTCACACGCGTCGGAGATTGCCGAGCTTTACGGTATCCGATTCGAGCGGGTGGGCGAGTACCCTCTGAGTGGCTTTGAATGTGCCGCGGAGCAAGGGGGCGCTTGATGCTTATTCAATGGGGTCTCCCGCTTCGAGGCCTTCGCCAAGGAAGGATTTGATATAGCCGAATTCAATCAAGGTGTCCTGCCAAGGTGCGAGTGTGGCGGCGTGGAAGACTCGTTGGGCGCTGCTGATCCAAGTGCCGGCCTTCTCTGTTTTGCCATCGTAGTGGCAGATGGCGGCCTGTGCGTAGTAGTAGTAGGGATTGTCATCGAGGAAGTCATACTTCTCGGCGAGTTCGCGGGCTTTGTCTTCCTGATCGGTTTTCAGGTAGGTGAGCATGAGTTTGAACTCTAGGAGACGAAGCATGGGGATGTTCTCTTTAGAAAAGAGGGGGATCAGTTCCTGGATTCGCTTTTGGCAGGATTCCCATTGTCTGGTGACGAAGTCCATTTCCACCAAGTTGAAGAGCAGGCTCGGGTTGTCGGGAGCGAGTGTAACGGCCTCGTCGAAGTAGATTCTGGCGCGGGTGAAGTCGCGGAATTCGACGTAGCAAGCGCCTTTGAGGTTCAGGGCTGCGGGGTTCTGGGCGAAGATCCTCTCCGCGTCGTAGACCGAATTGAGGGCTTCAAAGATCCGCTTCTGATTGTAAAGACGGGATCCTTCACCAAGCGTAGTAGCGTAAGTTTTTTTGTCCTCTGGCGAGAGATTCTCTAGTTTTTGCAGCCATTCCGGGACGGGAGCATTCTCGTCTTGGGCGGACAGGGTCGGAGTCAGGGCGAGGATCGCGAGGTGGGGAAGGAGGCTCTTTGGAATGGTCATGATCGTGAGGTCAGCGGGCTGTCAATAACTTTAGGGCTTGAAGGTTGGCGCGGCAAGTTAATCTCCTCGCCCGTATAGACCGCTTGAGCGGATGAAACGTTCGACATTAGGATGAAGCCAGTCGGAGGCAAGGCTACTTGGGGCTGCGTTCCGGATGGCGGTTCCTGAGGCGGGGTGGTCTCCTTTGATGAAATGGGCCCGAAATCCGGGTTTTGGGACCGGGTGGCCTCCGCGGTGATGAACGACGAATTCAACCAGGTCGGCGAGGTGGTGAGGGCGGCTCCACGTTTCGATGACGTCCCATTGGTCTTCGCCGATGAGCCAGAACATTCGGGCGTCGGAAAAAATTTCCTTCATGCACTCCGCGGTCATCCAAGAATAGGAAGGTGGGGGGAGGCAGGTTTCGACTTCGCTGATCTCGGCCCAAGGGAACTCAGCGGTGGCTAGATTAAGCATCTCAAGTCGCTCGTCCTCGTTGGCTAATGATTGCTCCTCCTTGTGAGGTGATTGGCGGCAGGGAATGAAGATGACCTTGTCGAGATCGAGTTCTTCAAGAGCCGATTGTGCGATGGAGGAGTGTCCGAGGTGGACCGGATCGAAGGTGCCACCGAAGAGCGCGATCCGTGGGGGTCTCATGGGGAGCGGTGGATTAGATCACTTGGCGACGCTCGATTTCGATGTCGCCGAGGAGGTGATCCTGGGAGACGGTGAACTGGTTCATTTTCATGAGCTCGAGGACAGCAAGGAAGGTGACGATGACTTCGCCTTTGGTGGTGGCGCTGGCAAAGAGGCTTAGGAATCCCATTCGCTCGCCTGCTTTGAGTTCGTGCAGTAAGAACTCGATTTTGTCTGAGACGGTAAAGCGATCGTCGATGATGTCGCCGAGGTCGTGGGCTTCCTCGAAACGTTTGAGGACGCTCTGAAAGGCCCGGATCAGGTCGAAGATGGAGATTTCGGCAAGTGGAGGGGACTCCGGGGCGGTGGACGGAGGTGCTTCGGAGGGATGGGAGACGTAGTAGTCTTGTTGTTCGCTTGCCCGGATGGCGAGTTCGCCGGCGGCATCTTTAAATTTCTTGTACTCGATGAGTTGGCGGATCAGTTCCCACCGGGGGTCATCCTCCTCGATGTCCTCCTCCGGGGGACGTTCGGATTTTGGCAAGAGGGTGCGGCTCTTGATATACATCAGGTTAGCGGCCATGACGATGAACTCCGAGGCGAGATCGATGTTCAGAATCTTGAATGTCTCGATATACGTGAGGTATTGGTCGGCGATCCGCTGGATTGAGATGTTTTGGATATCGATCTCATCTTTTTTGATGAGATAGAGGAGGAGGTCGAGGGGGCCCTCGAAGATTTCCAATTTGACCTTGTAGTCAGCGGCTTCCACGGGGGAGTTCATAGGCGAGGCGGGGGGGCGGGGCGAGGGAAAAGCAGGGGCCGGGGCGAAGAATAGGGATTGGCAAAGCCTCCTGCCGAGGCTACGGGTTTGATTAAGGGAATACCATGGAAGTTGATCAAGAACGTATTAATGCTTTTCAGGGGCGAATGAGCAGTTGGGTAGCAGGGCAGGGGCTCTTTTTTCAGCTGCGCCATAGGGCGGCAGTTCAGGGGACCGAATCCCCGTTGTTCTCCGCAGTGATGCGATTACTGCTCCTTTTGCTCATCGTGGTTCTCGTGCTGTTGGTGGGCTTGTGGGCTTACCTGGCCAAACGGGTGGATTCTGGGGGGTTCCGAAATGATCTGGGAGAGAAGATTTCGCTGTCCCTGGGCGCGAATTCGGCGGTGGTGGGCTCGGTGACACGGGAGCGGGGCCATATGAATTTGAAGAGAGTTTCGTTGGCGGGTGGAGAAAGCAGCTTTTTCTATGATGCCGAGATCCGGGATCTCCGGACGCGGATGGGTTTGCTCGACGGAGTCGTGAATGAGTGGAATGGGGAGAGTGTAACGATGAAGAGTCTCACGATCTCGCTGAGGGGCGGAGCGGAGACGGATGAGGCCGCTTCTGCAGCTTATCAATCCCTGTTCGTGAAGCCCGCGGAATTCAAATTTGACGTGATTGATATTGAGGATGCCACGCTGAAGTGGGGATATTCGGAGATCCACCGTGGTTCGATCCAGGGAGCCCGTCTCAAGGCGAGCCGTCGCAACGATGGAGGCTGGAACGTGGTGGTGAAGGGTGGACTTTTCACGCAGAACTGGCTGCGGAGGTTCGAGATCGAGCGGATGGAACTGATTCTCACCAAGGATCGGTTTGAAATCGTGGAGATGAAATTAAACAAGGATGGTGGCTCTCTGGAGTTGAGTGGTGCACTGCTCAGCGGCGGAGCGCGTCCAGTGTTTGAAGGAAAGGGGTCGATGAGATCCTTGTCGATTGGCGCTGTGATCGAAGCGGACTATCGGGAATTTGTTGACGGCGTGATTTCGGGTGACTTGAAATTCTCAGGATCCACCAATTCTCAATCGGGATTCGAAATTGAGGCGGATGTGAATCTCGAGGAAGGGGATCACGTGATTTTGAAGGATCGGTTCCCACTGTTTCGTGCGATTTCTGCCGTGGACAGGTTGCGGAGCTACAAGAAGCTCCGGTTTTCATCGGGGAAATTTCATCTGAAGACCGGTGGGGATCGGATGGAGTTGAGCGAAATTTTGCTACAGGCCCTCGAAGTCATGAGGATTACGGGTGAGGTTACTGTGAGGCTGCCGACGGACGAAGAAGTGAAGGAGCACCTGAAGATGGGGGAGCTCCCAGCGGGGCCTGAGTCGAAGGAAGTGAGGGAGATTCTCGAAAAGGCAGCCAAGCGCGAGAAGGAAGTCTATTATTTGGAGGGCTTTGCCCGGATCGGGATTACCAAAGATGTTTTTGATCATTCTCCGGGGCTTGATAAGGCTTACCCGGTTGATGAAGAGTCCGGTTGGCGTTGGCTCGATCTGCCGCTCAACGAGTCGATCTTCAGAGTCGGCAGTGATTTGGCCGACCAGGTTTATCTGCAGAGTCGAAGTGCGCGATAGCGGGATTGGGGATCAGGCAAGTCCGAGACGGCGGGTGATCTCCAGAGTGGCTCCGCTTTTGTTAAGCGTGTAGAAGTGGAGTCCGGCGACATCGTGGTCGAGAAGTTCTTGGCACTGTTCGGTGGCGTAATCAATGCCAGCAGCAGCGAAGTCTTGGGGTGAATCGGCGAAGTCTTGCACCCGCCGGATGAGGGCGGCGGGGAATCGGGCGCCGGCAGCTAGTTCAGCCATTCTTTTCATCCCTGCGGCTGAAGCGATCGGCATGATGCCTGCCACGATGGGAATGGAAATTCCTGCCAGTTCGCAACGGTCCCGGAAGTCAAAGAGATCGTGATTGTCGAAGAAGAGTTGGGTGCAGATGTAATCCGCGCCGGCATCGACCTTTGCTTTGAGATGGTCCATTTCAATCATGCGATTGGGCGTTTCAGGATGCCCTTCGGGGAAGCCGGCAACTCCGATGCCGAATGACCCGCCTGGATGGCGTTGGTTGTCGTTGAATCTCTTGATGAATTTCACCAAATCGATGGCGTAGTGGAACGAATCCGTAGAGCGATCGTAGTCGGGCTGATCTCTCGGGGGATCGCCACGAAGGGCAAGAACAGTGCCGACCCCTTCTTGGGCATACCGTTCGAGGATAGTTTCAATTTCGGCTTCGGAGTGGCCCACGCAGGTGAGGTGAGGGACTGGCGGGATTGATGTGTCGGAGAGGATCTTGAGGACAAGCTCATGGGTGCGGTCACGCGTGGTGCCCCCGGCGCCGTAGGTGACACTGACGAAGGTTGGAGCGCAGGCTTCCAGTTCCTTGATGGCGCTGAAGAGGTCCGAGGCGGCTTTTTCGCTTTTTGGAGGGAAAAACTCGAAGGAGACGGATGTGCTGCTTTTCTTCAGGATCTCCGTGATATGCATGATGTGGCGCATTTGCTATCCTCGGGGCGTCGATCTACCAACCAAATTCGTGAGTTTTCCTGCAACTTTGGGTTTCGAAGGGCGTTTCATTCAATGAAGATGGATGTCCGGCCCGGAAACTGAGAGGCTCGCCGCGGGCATCCGAATTTGGGAGCATCACATTATGAAAATTCGATCCACCATTGGAGTTATTTGCATCAGTTCGGCGGCGCTGTGTTGTGCTGATCCGGTGAAGCCGGAGCGTAAAGGGCGCGATGAGGGGGGGAGTCAGATGCGTGATGTGTTCGGGCAGATGCTGCGAGGCCTCGACGCCGACAAGGACGGGGCGATCAGTTTTGTGGAATTTTCGGCCGGTGAGAAGCTGGTCCGCCACACCGAGGAGCAGCGGAAGAAGCTGTTTGACCGGCTCGACAAGAATCATGACGGAAGTATTCAACGGAATGAGATTCCGCGTGGAGGCGGGATGAGGGAGCGCAGACACCTCCCTTTTGATCCGAGTGGTGACGGGAAGGTCAGCTTTGAGGAGTTTCAGAAGAATCCGCGGCTTGCCGACCTTCCGCTCGAAAGGAAGCAGGAGATTTTCAAAAAAATGGATCGCAACGACGACGGTTTTCTTGATCGGAAAGACGGCCGGCCAGGTAGTCCTGGCAGGAGACCGCATCATGGAAAGATGCCCCCGTTCGGGAAGTTGGATGAAGACAAGGACGGATCAGTTTCGTTCGAGGAGTTCCGGAAGAGTCCACGAGTGAAGGATCAGAATGAAGAGGAGCAGGAGGATGCTTTTGAAAAGCTGGATCGCAATGGGAACGGCGCGATCGAGAAGGATGAGTTCCCCCGCGGACTGCGTCCGGGAGCTCCTCCTCAAGGGCCTCACGGGAAGAAGAAGCCAACAGTTTGAATCGATGGTCGGGTGGACCTAGAAAATTACTTCGAACCAAAGTCCACCAAAGATTTCGTCATCACCCGGATCGGAACTGTCCATCAACATGGACCAACCTACGAAGGGAGTGAGGGAGACGGCGTTATTGATATTGTAGGTGAGCGAGGCGCGTCCGTAGAAGTCGTTCATTCCGGAGCGGCCGATAAATCCATCCACCCAACTGATCCCGCCCATCAGGCCGAAATAGGCATCGTCGCCCAATCGGGGTGACCAGCTGGCCTCTGAGTTGGCGTACCATGCGTCATTTCCGAAGTCGCGGTAAGCTCCGAAGGTGAAGTCGATGTCCTCGGTGGCATAGAAGGTTGCGAAGATTCCGGTATCGATCCCATCGCGGAGGATGGCCTTGTCGAAATCGTGGTAGGTGGTTGAAGCGCCGATGGTGAGGAGATCGTTGATGTCGAGACGGACATCGAGGAATGCGGCGAATTCTGAAAAGCCAGGGCCGCCCGACTCCGATGAGAACCAGCC
The DNA here is from genome assembly GCA_028822695.1 of Akkermansiaceae bacterium. Classification (GTDB taxonomy): domain Bacteria; phylum Verrucomicrobiota; class Verrucomicrobiia; order Verrucomicrobiales; family Akkermansiaceae; genus JAPKDA01. The sequence goes on along the minus strand of JAPKDA010000014.1, from coordinate 4,032 downwards.
TCCGGCGTTCATGACGAGGTCCTTGCCGCTGACGATCTCTGCTTCGAGTTGGAAATCGACCAAGGTGTCAGCAAGTTTGGCACCACGATAGGCATAAGTTGATCGAATGCCGGTGACAGCTTCGATGCCGAGTGGAATTTCGTCTTCAATCTCGGCGATGGCCAGGGTGCTGCCGAGGAAGAGGAGGGAGAGAAAGGCGCGCATCATGGGGTGATGTCGGTGACCTTCGTTGAAGTCGCCGAGCGGGTCAACAAGCGAGAGGTCGGAAAGAAGCGAATATGGTTTGCTTACCTAAACCTTCGCTGACTCCTCGACAGTGCTTTTGATGCGGAGTTCGCGGAGTTGCTTGAAGTCGACGGAAGCTGGACTGGAAGTCATTAGCTCCAATCCCTTATTGTTCTTGGGGAACGCGATGACTTCTCGGATGGAGCCCTCCCGGCAGGCAAGCATGACCAAGCGGTCAAGGCCGAGGGCGATGCCACCGTGGGGCGGCGCGCCAAATTTGAAGGCATCGAGGATGTGGCCAAACTCTGCTTGTGCTTCCTCTTTGCCGATACCCAGGGCCGTGAACATCGCGCTTTGGAGGTCAGCTTCGTGGATTCGGATCGATCCGCCGCCTAGTTCGGTTCCGTTGAGGACGACGTCGTATGCTTGCGCCCGAAGCCCTTTCAGATCGCCGTTCTTGAGCTTCTCCTCATCTTCGGGAAGAGGGCGGGTGAAGGGGTGGTGGACAGCGTTCCAGCGGCCTTCGTCTTCGTCATAGGCGAGAAGGGGGAACTCGGTGACCCAGAGGAAATCGAGTTCGTCTTCCTTGCCTTCATAAAGATTCTGCATACCTGCCACTTCGAGGCGAATGCGCCCGAGGACATCGCATGCGGGCTCCCACTTGTCTGCGGCGAAGAGGATGAGGTCACCGGGTTCGATGCTGAGCTTGGCGCGAAGTGCCTCGACTTCTTCGTCGGTCATTCGCTTGACGAAAGGGGAGCGCCATGTGGAGCGGTCTGTGTCACGGGCCTGGATGTAGGCGAGGCCTTTTGCTCCTGCTTCTTGAGCAGTTTTTGTGAGTTTTTCAATCTGGCCGACCGAGGCTCCGGCAAATCCTTTGGCGTTGATGGCCTTGATGATTCCACCGCTGGCGACCGTTCCTGAGAAAACACGGAACTCGCAGTCCTTGAGCTCTTCGGTGAGGTCGACCATTTCCATGTCGATGCGGCGCTCGGGCTTATCGGAGCCGTATTTGTCCATGGCATCGTGCCAAGTGATGCGCTCGAAAGGGGTGGGGACTTTGACGCCGCGTGAGGCCTCGAACATGGAACTGAGCATGCCTTCGATGAGACCGATGATGTCGTCCTGGTCGACGAAGGAAGCCTCAACGTCAATCTGGGTGAACTCGGGTTGACGGTCCGCGCGGAGGTCCTCGTCGCGGAAGCACCTGGCGACCTGAAAGTATTTTTCTACGCCGGCAACCATGAGCATTTGTTTGTATTGCTGAGGTGCCTGAGGGAGCGCGTAGAACTTGCCGGGGTTGATTCGGGAGGGAACGAGGAAGTCGCGTGCCCCTTCCGGAGTGGACTTTGAGAGGATGGGAGTTTCCACCTCGATGAAGCCGTCGTTAGAGAGGTAGGTCCGGGCGGCCTGGGTGATTTCGTGGCGATGGCGCAGGTTACTGGCCATGCGAGGGCGGCGGAGGTCGAGGTAGCGATAATGGAGTCGCATGTCCTCGTTGGAGAGTTCCTTGTCGAGCTGGAAGGGGAGAACCTCGGCCTTGTTGACGATGACGAGTTCGTGGGCGACGACTTCGATCTCCCCCGTGGCGAGGTTTTCATTCTTGGTGTCGACCTCGGCGGTCTTGAGTCGTTCCTCGACGGGACCAGACACGGTGATGACGTCCTCTGCTCGAAGGGTGTGGGAGAGCGTTGCTGCTTCAGGAGAATTCTCGGCGCGGAAGACGCACTGCGTGACACCCTCGCGGTCGCGGAGATCGATGAAAATGACTCCGCCCTGGTCACGCACGCTGTTGACCCAACCGATGAGGGTGACGGGTTGTCCGATGTGTGCGGGCCGAAGTTCGTTACAGTGATGAGTGCGCATGGTGGATCTTCTGATGATTGATTGAGAAATTAGGTGAGGAGCGGTCCGTCGGGTTGATCGAGAAGCCTGCGGATGGCCTCCACGCGGTCGGCGTTGGGAGGAACTGAGGTCTCGGTTCGTGAGGAGAGGTTCTTGGCCTTGAGTTCAGGAAACTCATTGCCGACGACGATGGCGAAGCGTGCCAGGGCCGCGTCCGCTTGCTTGAATTGCTTGTTGATCTTGGTGGCGGTCAGCGGAAAGTCGGTGCGGATGCCTCCGTTGCGGAGATCGTTCACCAAGGCGAGAGCGTCCGGTCGATTGCTCTCATCGGCAATCACAACGTAGACGTCACAGGTGCTCTGGCGTTGTTCCCACGCCTGACGACGTCCGAGAGCCATGGGCGTTTCCTCGATGAGGTTGGCGATCACGGCGTCACCCATGGCAAAGCCAGTGGCGGGCATATCAACACTTCCTTCGGAGAGGATGTCGAGAAGTCCGTCGTATCTGCCACCTCCCGCAATGGCTCGCATGGATCGGGCTGTATCAAAGATCTCAAAGACGACGCCGCTGTAGTAGGCAAGTCCCCGAACGATGGAGAGGTCAATCTCGACAAAATCTGCAAGGCCCCGTTGATTGAGATCTGCGAGGACGGCCTGGATGGAGGGGGAGGCATTCTCCGGGTCGGCCGCGTAAGCGCAGACAGTTTCACGTGTGACTCCGAACTCCGCGAACTTCTTGTCGGAGGCTTCGGGTTTGTCGCGTTCGATCTTGTCGACCACCTGGAGGAAGGCGTCGAGTTGTTCTGGAGCGATATTTTTGATCGAGCAAAACTCCTGCCAAACAGCACGATCAGAGAGACGGACGACAAACTCGCCTTTGCGGAAGCCGAGTTCACGCATCACATCAATGGCGAGAGCGGCGAGTTCGGCATCTGCGGCAGGGGATGCCTCACCAAGGATGTCCGCATTGAATTGGTAGAACTCGCGGAGTCGTCCTTTTTGCGGTTTCTCGTAGCGAAAGCAGCGCCCAATTTCGAACCACTTGAGAGGTTTCGGATAGTTGCGTTGTTGTTCACCGACGATACGGGCGAGGGAGGCGGTGAGCTCCGGGCGTAGCACGACGTCGCGGCCTCCTTGATCGGTGAATCGAAACAGCTGTTTTCCGAGCTCTCCGCCAGACTTCTTCAAATAGAGCTCCGCGCTTTCCAAGATTGGGGCCTCGTACTCAGAGAAACCATACAGCCTTGCTACCCGTGACCAGGCTTCGAACAGATAGGCGCACAGAGCCCGATCCCGCGGAGCAAAGTCGCGAAAACCTGGGAGAGCTTGGAAGGGAAAAGCCATGGGCTGAGCGGGCGCGGAGAATAGGGCTCCAGAGCCCCTTGTCGAGGGGAGACTACGACCTAAATCTGGGGCTCGGAGCAGGGGAGAAGGGATTTGAGTGGAGGCCCCAGCTCGAGATTAGTTAAGAAAACTTAGAAATACGTTCATTTTGCCCGCGAATCTGACATGAGTATTCTTATGAACACGACGAACGGTCAGCACGGCAGGGTCCTGAAATGCCTGATTTTGTCCGCCTCCACGGCTCTTTTTGTCTCCTGTGGCTCCACGTCAGTGCCTACGGCGACTGAATTGACTACGATGGTCGCCTACTCGCCAAATATGAGCTTGGAGGATCAAGTTGGGGCTGAGATCGCCAATTTTCGACGCGCAAATGGTTTGCGCGTTCAGACCCGCCATGAGGGGCTTGATAAATCGGCAAGAATGCATGCCCAGCGGATGTTGGCCCGGCAGAAGATGGATCACGACGACTACCATAAGCGCCTTGGCATGGCGGAGAAGTATTACGATATGGGCGGCTTGCGCGAGAATGTGGCGCACGGAAGGGGATTTTCACGAGGTGACACGAGGTGACGGCGAGTCCAGTTGTTCCGCCACAGAAGAATTCCTTCCGGCGCGGGAT
>JAPKDA010000085.1 GCA_028822695.1 Akkermansiaceae bacterium | reverse complement strand
AAGAAGGCTGCCAAGCGTAAGCCTGCTAAGAAAAAAGCTACGAAGAAAAAAGCTGCCAAGCGTAAGCCCGCCAAAAAGGCGACTAAGCGCAAGGCTGCTAAGAAGCGTCGCTAGTTCAAACATGCCGAGTAGGAATCCCGTAAAACCGGATTCCCACCTCGACACGTTTTTCAAATTTGCAGGAGAGGGGTGCTGTTCGCAGCGCCCCTCTTTTGTGCCTTCTGGGAAGATCCCCCCCGACCCTTCCTCCTCCTCTGGAAAAAAGCGTTGCCTCCCGGGCCTCCGCTCCCTAAATTCCCGGCGGTTTCAAAAAAAGCGCGGTTAGCTCAGTGGTAGAGCATCACCTTGACACGGTGGAGGTCACTGGTTCAAATCCAGTATCGCGCACCATTTACCCCCTTTTCAGTGCCCCGTTCCGCAGACCTCCCACACTTGGTGAAGCTGCTCGACGACGATGACCCCGCCGTCCAAGCCAAGCTAGGGGAACTCTTTTCCCGGTTCCCAGGCGATCTCAGCAACGAACTGGTCGATCTCAAGATCCACCTGAACCCCGCCGAGAAACGACACCTCTCCGAGCTCACCAGTCCCGGACGCCGCCGCGCCCTCCGCTCCGAGTGGTTTGTCCCCGAAGCCGGCCTACCCGACTCCGAAAGTGGATGGGCAACCTTCGAAATGCTTCTTCGCCTCCTCTCCGACCTGCTCCACGATGGCGTCTCCCTCCGACCAAACCTCGTCGACAGCCTCGACGCCCTCGCAGATGAGGTCACCGTCTGTACCGCCGATACCGATGAGGAAGCCCTCTGCAAATACCTCTTCGGCTCCGGCCGCTTCCGCGCCAACAGCAAGGGATACTACGATCCGCAAAATTCAGACATCCTCTGGATGCTCCAAAATCGCGAAGGCAATCCCATCGGGCTCACCGTCCTCGCCATGCTCGTCGCAAAACGGCTCGACCTCACCATCCACGGCTGCAGCTTCCCCGGCCACTTCCTGGGGTGGATCGGTAGCGGAGAACACTCAGTATTCGTCGATTGCTACCACCGTGGTCGACTGGTGACCCTCAAGGAATTGCACTCCAAGCCTGATCAACTCTCCGAAGAAGCGCGAGGGGCTATCCGCCAACCGTGTACCCTCCACGACATCCTCCAACGAATGCTGGTCAACCTGCAGTTCGCCCTCGGACAGAATCACCGCCAGAAGGATTCCGAACTCGTCTCCGATCTTCTCGAATCCATCGTGACCGCCTGAGCGCTATGCCCACCAACCCTCAAACATCCGCGTCCGGGCTCAAAACGTTCACCTTCCAACCATCTGGTGCCGTTCGCGGAACGGCCATCCTCATTCATGGTCACGGCGATTACTCCTCCCGCTACGAATCCATCCTGGAACCCTTTCTCGAACAGGGCATCTGCTGCGTTTCCACAGACCTCCCTGGCCACGGCGAGTCTCCGGGGAAGCGGGGATTCATCGAGGGACTTCACGCCATCGACGACCTCGTCCAGGAAAGTCACTCCCGCGCCCGGGCCATTTGCCCGGATGGCCCTCTCGGACTGATCGGTCACTCCGTCGGCGGCCTCCTCGCCCTGCGCGAACTCCTCCACCAACGCGACCGGTATCAGTTCGCCTGGGTCAGCTCACCGCTCCTCCGTCCCGACTCCACCAGACATCCCTTTGTCGTGGCTATTCTCCGTATTCTTGGCCCGCTCTTTCCAAACATCGCCCTCAACACCGGAGTCAGCTCCGGCGACTGCCGCCACTTCGAAAATCCCGAGGAGGAACAGACATGGGACGACGGCCTTTTTCATCGTCAAATCAACCTCGGCTGGGGACTGGCCCTCCTCCACGCCGCCGAAGAGATCGCGCACGGATTTTCAGAATCGGCTCCTGAGCTTCCCATCCTCTTCACACAGGGAACCGCCGATCCGGTTTGCGACGCAAAATTCCTGCGGGCCTTTCTCTCTGCCAACCAGTTCTCTCAAGCGACGCACCTCGAGTTCAAAGACCAACTTCACGAACCCTTCGCTGACTCTGCCCAGGAAGAAGTCCGATCCGCCATCGAAAGATGGCTGGAACGATCCCTGTCGCCACGGAGCGCCTAGGAAAGCTCCCCGTCCGGGTAGAGCTCGTGAAATTTGACCGCTTCCAGACCCACCGCCAACGCTGTTCCCAGCAAGCCAGTTGCATCGACCGTCCGGGCAACCTGTGCTGCTGGTCGGGCCAGACCCATGATCAGCTGACCGTAAACCCTCGCTCCCGCGACATGGTGCAAGAGCTTCATCGAAATATGCGCCGCATCCAAATTGGGGAAAACGAGCACGTCCGCTGGCTTCTTCGCCACCATTCCCGGGATCTTTACTTCGGATGCTGCTGCATCCAGAGCGACATCAACCTGGATTTCTCCGTCGATTTCGATCTCCTCCTGCGAAGCCGCAACCCGCTGCCGCGCCAACTCCGTCGCTGCCACAACCTTCCGGGCCAAATCTGTCATCGCCGATCCATTGGTCGAATGACTCAACATCGCCACCCGGGGCCGTCGGCCCAAATAGAGCCGCGCCAATGCTCCGGTTTTCTCGGCGATCACGGCCAACTCCTCCACCGTCGGTTCCGGAATCATCCCTGTGTCTGCCAAATACAGGGTCCCGTCCGGACCAAAATGCTCCAAATGCGCTCCGGACATCACCGCCACCGAAAACACCTTCGGAACGCTCGGGTCGTGCTTCACCATGTGCAACACCGCCCTGAAAATCGCCGCTGGCACACTCAGGTTGCCGCCCACCATTGCATCAGCCTGACCATACTGGATCATCATACTGGCGAAATGGTGAGGCTGAGCCACCACGTCACAGGCATTGGCAAGCTTCACGCCCTTGTAACGCTGAATCCGCTTCAGGCGCTCACAGAACAAAGGCAGGTCAGATGCCGTGGCCGGGTCCAGCACCTTCACGAAGGTCAGATCGACCTCCATTTCCGCCGCCAGAGCCAAAATCTCGTCGCGAGATCCCAGAAGAATCGGCACACCCACCTTCAACCTCACCATCTCCTGCGCAACAGCCAGAACCCGGGGGTCCAATCCATCGCTGAACACAATCCGCTTGGGGTGCGCTTGGAGCTTCGCGATCAGCGGCTCGGTAAAGGCGTCAGCCTTCTCAATTACTAACTTGGGGTCCGACATTCAACAGGGCCCTTTCGCCCGCAGCAGAACCTAGTATCCCTGCCTCATTCGGACAACGCCAAAGGTGCCAAAGCATCCAAAAGTTTCATTTCCTCTCCATTTCATCGACCCCTGACACGAGGAAAAACAACCTCGAGCACAAGAAGCACTCAATGGCACATCAACCGAAGCTTCTCCCACTCCACAACGATTCCTCGAATCATCAGGATTCCTTCTCTCCCCGGCAACTGTGTTCCGGGCTCAGTCGGACTCGTAGAAACTTGCAAGGGCGTCGTAGACATCATCCGCACTCTCCGGCATCCTCGGCAAATTTCCAATCACCAATGGCTGCTCTCCCTCCGGCACCTCATCCCGTCCGTGCGAACCCTTCACAAGCATCGCATCCAGGGGGATCACATCGAGTAGCCCGCGAAACCCCAATTTCTTCTTCAACAAGAACTTCGCCACCTTCACCTGCGGCAGAGCCAAGTCCGGATCGATAAACAACTCCACTGGATCATATCCCGGCTTCCGATGAATATCGATCGTCCGGGCATAATCCGGCGCCACCGCATCGTCTTCCCAGAAGTAATACGTAAACCACGCAGCCGGTTCCGCCACGACAACCAAATCTCCAGCCCGCTCTCCACCGATCCCTTCACCAAAACTCCCCTCGCGCACCTCAGCGACCCCCTCGGTCTCCTCCAACACTCGCCGCACCTCGTCTTTGATCGAAAGATCATTCAAATAAACATGCGCCACCTGGTGATCCGCCACCGCAAAGGCCCTGCATGCACCGCAGTCCAGCGTTTCCAATCCCAGCTCTTCCTTGATCTGCAACCACCCCTTCTTGCGGAAGACTCGATTCAAATGCACCGGCTTGTCCACCGGAGAAATTCCATATTCCGACAACACCACCACTTCCACCCCGCGGCTTTCGTAGAACGCGATCTGCTCTCCCACCAATCCGTCAATCACCCGAAGCTCCGCCTCGGCCTCGGCACTTCCCGGCCCACACTTCTGCAACACGTAGTCGAGGTGCGGCAGGTAAACGAGATTCAGCTCCGGCGAATGCTTCTCTTCCACCCAACGCGCCGACGCCGCAATCCACTCCGACGATTCGATCCCCGATCGGGGGCCCCAAAAACTCGGAAAGGGAAACGCCCCGATCTGCGTCTTGATCTCCTCCCGCATCTCCTGCGGGTGGGCATAGACATCAAACACCTTCCTCCCATCTGCCGGATACATCGGTCGCGGCGTCATCGAATAATCCGCACTGGAATACATGTTATACCACCAAAACATCTTCGCACAACGAAACCCCGGATGCTCCCGACCGAGCCGCTCCCAAATTTTCTCACCCCGCACCAGATGGTTACTCTGTTTCCAAAATCGCACCTCCGCACTCTCCCGATCATACCAGCCATTGCCCACGATCCCGTGGTCCGCAGCACTGCTCCCCGTCAAATAGGTCGACTGCGCCGTACAGGTCACCGCAGGAAAAGCCGGCGGAAAGATGGAGACCTTCTTTCCCTCCATGAAGGACCGCAATTGAGGCGTGCCATCACCGATCAAACTCCGGCTGAGACCAACCACATTGAGAACTGCAAGACGCTTCATCACGAATATCCAAGTTGCCTCACACCCCAAGGGCAGCTGCAGAGCGCTTTTTTAACTCCTCCAGACACTCGTCCAGACAGTCTTCATCCAACTCATGCAGGTCAAATCCCTCGCCCAGCGACTTCAACATCAAGACTGTCAAACGCCCTCCCAAATGCTCCCGAAACTCCTCCAAGCCATTGATCACCCGACGGCGCCCCTGATCGTCCCTCAAGTCCACGCTCTCGTGCCAGATGGGCAGCAGAAGCCCCTCTAACACCGCCAGCACTCTCTCGCATTCCTCCGCCGTCAGCCAACCCTGCTTGGACGCGTAGAGGGTATCCAAAGCCACCCCCACCGAAACTGCTTCGGCGTGGCTCAACGCAAAATCTGTCAATTGCTCCAACTTGTGAGCCGACCAATGCCCGTAGTCCAATGGCCGACTGCTCCCCGTCTCAAACGGATCACCACCCAACGCAATGTGCTTCGCATGCAACACCGCCGACCGCTCCACCGCCTCTTCCAAAACTTCCGGCTCCAGCGCCCGAAGCGCATCCGTGTGCTCCTCCATCCATTCAAAGAATTCGCCGTCTTTCACCAGCGCCACCTTCACGGCCTCCACCAGACCGCCACGACAGACATCTTCCGGTTGCGTGTACAAAAACCGAAAATCATTCACCACCGCATAAGGTACCGCGAAGCTTCCGATGAAGTTTTTCTTCCCAAATCCGTTGATTCCATTCTTCACCCCCACTCCGCTGTCATCCTGCGACAAGGTCGTCGTCGGAAAACGCACCAACCGAACCCCACGATGCGCTGTCGCCGCGGCCAAACCGACAACATCAAGAAATGCGCCCCCGCCAATACAGAACACATAGGAGTGCCGATCAATCTTGTTCCGCTCGATCGGCGAAATCCCATCCATGATCTGCGTCTTGCTGATCTTGCAAACCTCGCCGCCCGGCATCTCCAAGATCTCCGTCAGGGTCACCTCCTCGATCGCCTCCAGATACGTCGTCAACTCGTCCTTCAAGGTCGGAAACAAGCGGCTGATCTCGGATTCCATGTAAACCACAACCCGACAGGATCTTCCCGACTCGAAAAGATCCTTCACAATGGCGTTGGCCGGAGAGAAGGCGTCCTTCGTAAACCGAATCCGGTGCCGGAAGGTCACCGGGATGTCAAAATTGTGCTGGGCCATGAACTGCTTGAAACTTGGTAGCTCACTCTACGGGCCAAGGCCAACGTTTCTTAGCGCCAACCAGCCCGAAATTCTCGGTTTCTTCAGGCCCAGCCGCTTTCTAGCGTCCTTTTCGCTGGCCTCCCCATGCACAGTTCTCCAGCCTCGCCCCAACTCACTCCACAAGCATGAATCGCCGACAGTTTCTCACCACCACCGCCCTCGCCAACATGCGCCGACACCTCCTCGGTGCTTGACGAATAATCCCCTGCTGCCCATGCACGACGTCACCCCACGTTTCGGAGGCATCGGTCGCCTCTACGGCCAAGCCGCCGCCAAACGGCTCAACGAAGCTCGCGTCGCGATCGTAGGCATCGGCGGCGTCGGGTCCTGGGCCGCCGAGGCCCTCGCCCGCTCGGGCATCGGCCACCTCACCCTCATCGACCTCGACGACCTCTGCGTCACCAACACCAACCGACAAATCCACGCCACCTCGGAAAATTTTGGACGACCCAAAGTGACGGTCATGGCGGAACGCCTCCGCTCCATCAACCCTGCCGCCGAAGTCAGGGAGATCAGTGAATTCTTCTCCGAGCGAAATGCAGACCGACTCCTCGAACAACCCTACGACGCCATCGTGGATGCCATCGACGTCGTTCCTCCCAAAGTCCTCCTCCTCGCCAGCTGCCATGCCCGGAAAATTCCCGTCGTCACCTGCGGCGGCGCCGGCGGCAAACGCAATCCATTCCAAATCCAACAAGACGATCTCGCCCGAACTCACGGCGACAGTCTCCTCAACCAGGTCCGTCGACTACTTCGCTCCGACCACGGATTCCCCTCCATCGGAAGCAAACCCCGCGCCAAAAAATTTCACATCCCCGCCGTCTTCTCTCCCGAAATTCCCGTCTTCCCCCAGTGCGACGGAGAGGTATCGCGGGAACGCCCCAAGGATCTTCCCGGCGGACTTCGCTGCGACGCCGGCTACGGCACCGCCACACACCTCACCGGCAGCTTTGGATTCTTTGCCGCCTCCATCATCATCGAGAAAATCATCGCCGCCGCAGAGAAGGACCAATAAAAAAGGCGACCCGCAGGTCGCCTCTTTTGAAATTTTCGTTGGGAGCAATTCTTACTTCACTCCCTTCTTCGACAACCGCGTTCCACGGGTCGATCCCTGACGGGCCTTGAACTTGGGATTCGTCTTGTTGATGACGTAAAGGGTTCCTTTACGCTTCACGACTTGGCATCCAGCGTGACGGCGTTTCATGGAGGAGAGAGAAGAGAGAACTTTCATAGTGCTTCCGGTTGGGGCGCGAACTCTACCCGCCGCCCTACCTCTGTAAAGCCGATTCTCGCAAAAATCCCCCTCGGATTCCCCGGCATTCTATGGTCTTTAGGGCCCTACCGCGCGATATGGCCGAAAACTTCTACCAAGAGACCACCGAGGCCCCGGAAACTCCCTTCGATCTCTCCCTCCGCCCCCCTGATTTTAAGGACTTCCACGGCCAGGACAAGATCAAGGAACGCCTCGTGCTGATGGTCGCGGCCGCAAGGCAACGAGGGGACGTTCTGGAGCACATCCTGCTCTCAGGCCCCCCAGGGCTCGGAAAGACCACTCTGGCCAATATCGTGGCCACTGCGGTGGGTTCCAACATCCACACGACCTCGGGCCCCCAAATCGAGAAAGCCGGAGACCTCGCCGGCATCCTCACCAATCTGCAAAAAGGCGATCTCCTCTTCATCGACGAAATCCACCGCCTCCACCCCGCCATTGAGGAATATCTCTACCCGGCCATGGAGGACTACCGGCTCGACATCATCATCGACTCCGGCCCCTCAGCACGCTCCATCCAGCTGAACCTCCCGAAATTCACCCTCGTCGGCGCCACCACCCGTGCCGGCATGCTCACCGCCCCCCTCCGCTCCCGCTTCGGGCTCGTGAACCGCCTCGACTACTACAGCGTCGAGGAACTCGCTGTGATCATTGCCCGCTCCGCAGACCTCCTCGGCATCTCCATTGACGACGGCGGAGCCAAAACCATCGCCTCCCGCTCCCGCGGCACCCCCCGCGTCGCCAACAACCTCCTCCGCTGGGTCCGCGACTTCGTCCAAGTCCGTTCCGACGGCACGATCCGCGAAGACAGCGCCTCCGAAGCCCTCGCCATGATCGACATCGATGAGGACGGCCTCGACGAAATGGACAAGCGCCTCCTTGAGGCACTCATCTACAAATTTACCGGAGGTCCCGTCGGACTGAGCTCACTGGCCGTCGCCGTGGGCGAAGACGCCAGCACCATCGAAGAAGTCAACGAACCCTTTCTCATCATGCAGGGCTTCCTCAAACGCACTCCACGAGGCCGTGTTGCCATGCCTGCGGCCTATGAAAAGATCGGCGCGCCCTTTCCCACCGCCCCCCAGAGAGACCTCCTCTAATCCCAACCAGATCCTCTCGGTCGAAATTGCTGCCTCCGCAGCGGTTCCCGGTGTAAGCTCCCCGCGATGTCCGTCTCCGCCGATGACACCCTGGCCCGCTGCCGCGACGCTGGACTCCGCTGCACCAAGGCCCTCGAAGAACTCCTAGCAGCCCTCCTCCACGCCAAAGGGCCCGTCACCCTCGTCGATCTCGCCGAGTCCCCACCTCTCGCCTCCCTCTGCGACAAAGCCACCCTCTACCGCCTCCTGCTCCGCCTCACCGACAAAGGCATCGTCCGGAGACTCGGACTCCACGAACGGGCCGCCTACTTTACACTCATCATCCCCGGCGATCATCGCGACTACCTCATCTGCACCCAGCGCGGGTCCATCGCCTCCATCAACGCCCCCTGCCCGGTCCACGAACTGGAGGAAGAAATCCGGACCACCACCGGCTTCCAAGGCCTCTATCACGAACTGAAATTTTTCGGCGTCTGCCCCAAATGCGCCTGATCCCGTGAGCTCTTCTGATCCAACACCTCCCGATCTGCTCCTTCAGGAATTTGAGCAATACCTGACCGTGGAGAAGAACGTCTCTCCGCGCACCCTCGAGAACTACCGCCACGCCCTGCTCTCGATTCGCGACTGGATGGGCGAAAACTTCAAGGGATGGAAAGGCTGCCTCCCCGACCAGTTCCGCGGCTACCTCTTCGATTGCATGAAACGCGACTTGGCCCGGTCCACGATCCGCGTCCAGTTTTCAGCCCTTCGCACCTTCTACAAATTCCTCGTCCATCGCCACGCCCTTCCCGTCAGTCCGGTCGCAGAAATCCAATTACCCAAACTGCAACGCTCCCTTCCGGTCGTTCTCACCGTTGCACAGATCGATCATCTCTTTTCCCTTCCCCACTCACTACCGCTCGAAAAGCAGGCACCCAATTGGCTCCCTCACCGCGACCTCGCCATCCTCGAACTCTTCTACTCGACCGGCATGCGTCTCTCCGAACTCGCCTCTCTCGATATCACCAGCATCGACACCCTTGGTAGTTCCGCCCGCGTCGTCGGCAAAGGATCCAAGGAACGACTCGTCCCCATCGGCTCTGTCGCCCTCGACGCCATCGCCGCCTACAAACTCGTTGCCAAGATCACCGGCGGCCCCCTCTTCCTGTCCAAACTCCGAAAGCGTCTCTCCACCCGCTCCATCAACACCCTCCTCAAGAAGTACCTCGCCCAGTCCGAGATCCCCTTCAACGTGACGCCCCACAAGCTGCGCCACTCCTTCGCCACCCACCTTCTCGACAACGGAGCCGATCTCCGCAGCGTCCAGGCCCTTCTGGGCCATTCCTCGCTGTCCACCACCCAGATCTACACCCACGTCACCAAGGAACGCCTCCGCGAAGCCTACGACCAGGCTCACCCCCGCGCCACCTAGTGTCAACACGGATAAGCACCGCGAAGCGGTACAAAGAAAAGACCGGAGCCCATTGGGCTCCGGTCTCATTAAATTAATTCTTGGGTTCTAACGAACTTAGAATGCAGCGCTCACAAGCAGGCCACCGAAGAGCTCGTCGTCCTGCCCAGCAGCGGAAATCGCACCGTTCTGCGCACCGTCTTCCGCGAAGGTCGCGGAAACGTATGGAGAAACAGTAAGCACATCGTTCACTGCGTAATTGACCACTGCGGACAAACCGTAGTGGTGAACGTCGCTGGTCTCGAAGTCATATGCGATAGTCGCACCAAGTCCGAGGGTGCAAGCATCACAAATCGCGAAGGAGCGATCATAAGTCAACTCGCTGTATCCATCGTTATCGCCTTCGATTTCCATGAAGTAAGTGAAGCCGACATCGCCACCAAGCAACTCTCTCGAAAGACCGAGCGCGAGTTCCTCAGTATCAGCAGCCCCGTTGCCTGGGTAATCGTAAGAGATGTAGGTGAGGCTTGTGTCGACACAACCGAACGAGCGGCTAGCGCTCGCACTGTAGTCGACCTCGTTAAAGCCCGAAGCATTCTGCATGGATGCATACCACACGTTAACACCGACATCCCATCCAGCGACGCTGCCAAGACCAAGGTCTAGACCTGCTTCGATCATGGAGTCGGAGTTACCGCTACTTTGATCAACACCCCGCCAGATGTATTCGGTGTTAATTCCTACGTGAACACTACCCTCGAGTTCTGCTTGGGCTGCCCCAAACATGGCCACCGAGAGTCCGGCAATAACTGAAACGTGAATTGGCTTCATAACGGCGCAGAGAAAGCATGGTTTATCCCATAAATACAAGAAAAAGTTTTACGGATTACTTAATCATTTGGTCCAATTAGTATTGAAACCCTTCCGGGATGGCAATGTAAGTCGCTGACTATAAATAAGTTAACATTCACGGAGCCCTTCCA
>JAPKDA010000084.1 GCA_028822695.1 Akkermansiaceae bacterium | reverse complement strand
GGGATCGGTGAGGTCTGGATCTCCGTCGCCGTCGGTGTCGATGAGAAGGGTGATGGAAACGTTGTCGAGGGCGATGCCTTGAGCGGGAGCGCCGGGGGTGACGAGGGTTTGGCCGTCGTTGAGGGCACCGGGGGAGTGGGAGATGCCGGTGAATTCGGTCCAAGTGAGGTCGCTGCTGTCGCTGCCGCTGCCGGTGAGGCCGAGGGAGTCGGTGTCGACGGGATTGGAGGCGTTTTGGGAGACGCCGATGTCGGTGGAGGTGAGGCCGTTGGCAGGGCCGGCGGTGGCGGTGAAGGAGCCTTCGTAGGAGATGAATTGGAGGACCGTGGTGGTACGGTTGTCGACGAGGGCGAGGCCGTCGGGTCCGTTTGCGATGCCGGCCTCGAGAATGGAGTAGAACTGGTAGCCGTTGACGAGTGCACCAACGGTGAAGCTACCGAGGTTGAGGCTATGGGGCGAGTAGGTGCCCCCATTCAATCCATCGTAGAAATAGAGATCGATGTCGGCGGCTGTGCCGGAGAAGCCGGGAGCGACAACCACTTCCACAAACTCCCCGGCATCGGTGCTGATGTTTTCGTAGTGGATTTCGTTGATGAAGACTTCGGAAGACGGGGTGCCTGCTCCGGGTGTGGCTGTGAAGCGGAGTTGGAAGCTGGTGCTGTCGGGGATGTTGAGGCTGGAGATGATCGTGCTGAGTGCGGTGGCGGTTCCCGGTGTGCCGGATCCGCTGGTGTCGGCGGCGAAGTTCAGTGGGCCGAGGGCGGAGGGAGTGCCACCGATGATGAGTTCCGCCGACCAAGTGTCGGCAGCGCCGCCGGAGACGAATCCCCATTGCTCTGCATCGTAGGAAACCAGCATGGCGTTGATTGGTGCGCCGGTGTCGTTGAGATAGTGGGCGGTGAATGTGGTGGTCGTGCCGGGGAGGATGCCGAGGGAGTTTTCCGAGGTGCCGTAGGCGTATTTGCCGGTGGTGGTGGCCGCGCCGTTGTCCGTGCCGAGCCAGTTGCCGGCCGGGTCGGAGATCCAGTTGAGCGGGTCGGTGGTTCCGGCTTCGGAGTCGAAGTTTTCAAGAATCGTTTGGGTGGGGCCGGTGAAGACGTATTGGTTCACGTCGATATCGAGGACATCGATCATGACGGCGACCCCGGTCAGGCCGGTGCTGGAGGCGGTGAAAGTGACGGTTTGGGTTCCGTCCACAAGGCCGTCGGTTTGGGGGACGATATTGGTGGAGAGGAAGGTGTCGGTGGGGCCAAAGAAAAGGGCTGCAGACTCGAGGGTGGCTTCGGTGGGGCCATTGCTGGAGAGGTTCACCGTGAAGGAATCGGTATTTCCCGGAGGGCGACTCAGGGTGACGTCGAGGGTGGCGGTGCCGCTTGGATCATCTTCGGCGACGGTTGTTTGGGAGGCTGCGAGTGAAAGCGTGGGGGTGGCAATGCCATCGAGATCAAAGTCGCCGAAGACGGCGAAGTGGTCTGAGGCATCACCGCTCGTGCCGGAAGGCAGGGGTGAGCCAAATTTGGGGAGTCCGATCCCGTTGGAGGTGTCGTTGACGCTGTTGTAAATTTCGGTGGCGAAGGTGCGGTTGGTGAGGGCAGGGGTGGCGAGGATGAAGTCGAGGGTGCCGGATCCTAGAGTGTTGTCTGAGCCGTTCGTTTGAAGGCTGTCGATTTGCACCATGGCTGGGGTCGTAAAATATGTTGCCGGAGCCATGTGGTATTCGACTGGGAAGTTGACATCCGGACCGAGGTTGTAGGTGCTGGGGAGACCGGTGTAGCCATCGAAATTGGCTTGGGTGATGGTGAGGTCCGAACCAATGAGGTTGAAGTCGCCCATGATGATGAGGTTGTCCGCCGCGGTGTAGCCTGCGGTGTTGAGGAAACTGGTGAGGCGATGGATTTCGACGGCACGGCGGAAGGGATCTTGCCCCTCAAGGCAACATTTGAGGTGGAGAGAAATGATGGTCGGATCGTTGGTGAGTCCGGGGACGTCAACGACGAGGGCTGGAATGGTACGGGCCATGTCCTTGAAGCCGACTGGCGGGGCGATGTCGGTGGCAGAGGAGATCGGGTAGCGGCTGATGAAGACGGTCCGTGAACCGGTGTCGAGGACGCCTGAGGTGGTGGCCACATGGATGTAGGAATTGGACCAGCCGAGATTGCTTTCCAGAGTGGAGGCCAAGCTTTCCAGATTGGTGGGACTGCCGCTGAGGTCGGAGCCTCTGATTTCCTGGAGGCCGACGACATCGGCGTCGATGCGGGTGAGAATGGAGGCAGCGGCGTCATGATCGACGCTGCCGGGTGCCCCGAGTCCGAATTGCACGTTGAGGGTGGCCACTCGGATCTCGGCTGCCGTGCCAGGCATCCAAGCGAGAAGGCCGAGGAGGAAGAAGGTGATGCGCAAGGGCGGGCTGGTCATGAAGAGGTTGGCAAGGAGGCCCTTGGGGAGGGGGAAGGCATGGGATTCGCAGAATATAGGCCGTCCGGGCAGGAGGTCCATCGTGGAAAGCATGCGGGCTGATGTCTGTACGCAGAACCGCCGGCGGCTGCTGACACCACCGGCGGCTTAGAGTATCAATCAACACGACCTATGGGCCTTGAGACTGAAACTGCTGTTCACCCTTACTAAAGACGCGATAATCGCGATCTTCAAAGAGTATAGACAACCAAGTAGTCAAAACGTTTGAACATTTAGGCTCTTTTTTCGGGTTTATTAAATGATTGCTGGTTATCAGTGAGTTACGTGGGAAAAAGTGGGGTAATTTCTCTGAACAGGGGAAAGCGGACCAATAAATGTTCGACCGTGGGGGGGGAACTGGGGCCTCTTGGGGGTGATGGAAGGGGGGAAAACGGCATTTTTGGAGACGGGACGGCAGCTGGGGCGTCAGATCCGGGAGTCGGCGGTGGATTTTGAGGCCTTTGAGATGCCGATGCGGGTTTGTGAGCTGGCGAAGTGCCGGGCGACCTGTTGCCACGATGGGGTGGTGCTGGGTGAGGAAGAGGTTCGGGTGATCGGGGAGGTGGTGGAGGAGTTTGGGGAGCGGATGGGGGATTTGGGATGGGAGAGGGGTGAGTGGTTGGCGGAGAGGGAGGGGAAGCCGAAGACGCTGACGAGGGAGGCGGTGGGAGGAGAATTGGCGGAGGATTTTCCGGAGCATTTTCCGAAGACGCGGTGTGTGTTTCTCGATGAAGAGCACCGCTGTGTGTTGCAGCGGCTGGCGGTGGAGGAGGGGAAGCATCCGTGGTTTTGGAAACCAATCTCCTGTTGGATGCAGCCGTTGCGACTCGAGCAGCGTGGGCAAGAACGGCCGGTGTTGACTGTGCCGGGTGCGCTGAACGATCCGATGAAAAGGGATGGCTACCCGGGATTCTCGTCATGCACCGGGTGTGGTCGCGAAGAGGCCGGTGGTGCGAAGGCGGGAGTGACCTTGAAGGCCGAGTTGAAGATGTTGGGAGATCTCGGCGAGAGGGATTTGGTGAGGGAGGTGGGGTGACTATGGAGAAGGGCTTTGTGAGCCCTTTGCTTGGGTTGGGGGATAGGGGTTGCAAACCCCTTCTCCATATTACGCCAGGATCTGGTTGAGCACGTAGGGCAGGATGCCGCCGCTGGTGTAGTAATCGACTTCGGCGGGGGTATCGATGCGGACCTTGAGGGGGATCTCGAGGCTTGTGCCGTCGGACTTGTGGGCGATCAAAGTGGCGGTTTGCATCGGCTTGAGTTCGCCGGCGATGCCGGTGACATCGAAGGTGGCGTCGTGGAGGTCGGCGACCTTGTCGTAGTCAGCGGGGTCGATGAAGTTGAGGGGGAGGACGCCCATGCCGATGAGGTTGGAGCGGTGGATGCGCTCGAAGCTCTTCGTGACGACGGCCTTCACGCCGAGGAGGCGGGTGCCTTTGGCGGCCCAGTCACGCGAACTGCCCATGCCGTAGTCTTCGCCGCCGATGACGACGAGCGGAGTGCCTTCCTCCATGTAGGACATGCAGGCATTGTAGATGAAGGTCGGCTT
Source organism: Akkermansiaceae bacterium (assembly GCA_028822695.1). Lineage (GTDB taxonomy): Bacteria > Verrucomicrobiota > Verrucomicrobiia > Verrucomicrobiales > Akkermansiaceae > JAPKDA01. The sequence goes on along the minus strand of JAPKDA010000084.1, from coordinate 6,830 downwards.
GGCGCCGTCGATGGCGGCGATGTCGGTGTCCGGGGTGGGGACGTCCTTCGCACCGAAATACTGGGTGTAACCGCCTTCGATGCCGGGGCACATCAGGTTCTTGATGCGGACATTCCCGAAGGTGCCGCGGGTCATGACGCGGTCGTTGCCGCGGCGGGAACCGAAGGAGTTGAAGGAGGCTTTCTCAACGCCGTTCTCCTTGAGATATTGGCCAGCGGGTGAAGTTTCCTTGATCGCGCCAGCTGGGGAAATGTGGTCGGTGGTGACCGAGTCGCCGAAGATGCCGAGAGGGCGGGCGCCTTTGATATCCACGCCTGCGTCGGAGCCGCCGTCGAAGAAGGGAGGGAGCTGCACGTAGGTGGACTTGGCGTCCCAGGCGTAGGTCGCGCCGGTGGAGCCGTTGATCTCGCCCCACTTCGGGTTGGCGGTGTCGACGTTGCCGTAGAGCTTTTGGTAAACCTCGGGCTTGAGCGCCGCGGCGAGTTGCTCGGTGACTTCGGCCTGGCTTGGCCAGAGGTCCTTGAGGAAGACGGGATTGCCGTCTTGGTCGTTGCCGAGAGGTTCGGTGGTCAGGTCGAGGTCGACGCGGCCAGCGAGGGCGTAGGCGACGACGAGTGGTGGCGACATCAGGAAGTTCGACTTGATGTTGCCGTGGATCCGGGCTTCGAAATTCCGGTTGCCGGAGAGGACAGAAGCGGTGATGAGGTTTCCATCGACGATGGCGCTTTCGATGGCGGGGTGGAGTGGGCCGGAGTTGCCGATGCAGGTCGTGCAGCCGTAGCCGACGGTTTGGAAACCGAGTTGATCGAGTTCCTTGCTCAGGTCGGTGGCGTCGAGGTAGTCGGTGACGACGCGGGAGCCGGGTCCGAGGGAGGTCTTGATGACCGGATTCACGGTGAGACCTTTTTCGTTGGCCTTCTTGGCGAGCAAACCAGCGGCGAGCATGACGCTCGGGTTGGAGGTGTTGGTGCAGCTGGTGATGGCGGCGATGACGATGGAGCCGTGACGGAGTTGGGTGTCCGTATCGAGAGCCGTGATCGTCTCGCCTTCGATGAGAGGATTGTCGAACTCCCCGGCGGGGGAGTCGAGGTGGACCGGCATGGTCTTGTCGCGCTGGTCGGCGCTGAGGCCGAATCCGCCGTCACCGGTTGAGGCGGTGAACAGTTCGTCAAACTTCGTGCCGAGAGCGGGGACGTCGATGCGGTCCTGGGGGCGCTTGGGTCCGGAAACAGAGGGGACGATCGTGGAGAGGTCGAGCTCGAGGAGGTCGGTGTAGTTGCAGTCGCCTTTGCCGGGGATGCCGAAGAGGCCCTGGGCCTTGTAGTAGTTCTCGACCGTCTGGCAGAGTTCCTCGCTGCGGCCGGTGCCGCGGAGGTAGTTGATCGTTTCGCCGTCGACGGGGAAGAAGCCCATCGTCGCGCCGTATTCGGGGGCCATGTTGGCGATGGTGGCGCGGTCGGGGAGGCTGAGGGCCTCGGCACCGGGGCCGTGGAATTCGACGAACTTGCCAACCACCCCGTGGGCGCGAAGAACTTCCGTGACGCGGAGGGTGAGGTCGGTGGCGGTGACTCCTTCGGGGAGGGCGCCGTGGAGGTAAACGCCGACCACTTCCGGAACGAGGAAGGTGACGGGCTGGCCGAGCATGCCGGCCTCGGCTTCGATGCCGCCCACGCCCCAACCGACGACGCCGATGCCGTTGATCATGGTGGTGTGCGAATCGGTGCCGACAAGGGTGTCAGGATAGTAGACGTTGTCTTTCGAGAGGACGCCCTTGGCGAGATACTCGAGGTTGACCTGGTGGACGATGCCGATGCCTGGAGGCACGACCGAAAATGTGTCGAAGGCTTGCTGGCCCCATTTGAGAAATTCGTAGCGTTCGCGGTTGCGGATGAACTCGATTTCCATGTTGCGATTCAAGGCCGCCTGCGAGCCGGAGAAATCGACCTGCACGGAGTGGTCGACGACGAGGTCGACCGGAACGAGTGGTTCGATCTGATCGGCGGAGGCGCCACGAGCAACGGCAGCATCACGCATCGCGGCGATGTCGACGAGGAGTGGGACGCCGGTGAAGTCCTGAAGGACGATGCGGGCGACGGTGAAGGGGATCTCGTATTCGCCGGGGTTCGTGGCGTTGTAGTTGGCGAGGTTCTTGACGTCGTCTTCGGTGACTTTGCGGCCATCGACGTTGCGCAGGACGGACTCGAGGACGATGCGGATGGAGACGGGAAGTTTGGAAAGATTCGGGAAGCCTTGCTCGGCGAGGGCGGGGAGGGAGTGGAGCTGGCCTTCGGCTCCGGAGCCGGTGGTGAATGTGCGAAGTGTGTCCATGATGATGAGAATTTGTGATCTGTCGGCTGAGCGGTCGGAACCGCGGTCGGTTGAAGGCGGGGAAGGTAGGAATTGCGCGGGAAATGTCAAAGAATGATGGGCCTTGGTGGCTGGCGAAGTTCAGGCGCTCAGTCAGAATAGGGCCATGTGGAGGATTGGGAGCGTTTTTGGGGCCATTTTGATGGCGGTGCTGGCCTTGGGCTGTGTGCCCAAGGAGCACGATGAGATGCCCAATGACGCGATGCGGGTTTTGGAGACCAGTTCGAAGGTTCCGGAGCTGACCGCGGCGATGGCGAGACGTTCAGGGAAGTCGTTGGTGCATTTAGGGAAAGGTTATTAGCGGTTCATGAGGAAGTGCAGCGAGTGTCATGAGCCTCGGGTGCCCTCCAATCCTCGTGATCCGAATTGGCATCCGACGATGGTTGGGATGACGTAGGAAGGGGCGATGCTGGATTACCTCCGGGCGGCAGGGCATTGGGGTGGAGGACGCCGCTCCTTGACTCTGAGGGATTCGCTGCTGTGCTGTGGTCTTGATAGCGGAGCTATGGATCTTTGCGGGGATCATGGCCCTGGGGCAATTCAGTCCGGGGCCGGACATGATTTTGCTGACGCGGACGGCGTTGGCGAAAGGGCGGGCGGCGGGATGGTGGACGGCCTTGGGGATTTCGACCGGACTTTGTTTGCATGCGGGAGTGGCGATCGGGGGGATGGCGTATCTCGTGTCGCAGGGGGGGTGGGTGGAGAAGGGCTTGCGGTGGGCGGCGGCAGGATACCTCGGGTGGTTGGGGGTGCGATTGTGCCGGGCGGCCTTTGTGGCGATTTACTCGGGGATTAAATTTGAGGCAGCGGAGCCGGCGGCGGGGAGGTCGTTTTATGTTCGGGGCTTGCTGTGCAATTTACTGAATCCGAAGGTGTTGCTTTTCTTTGCGGGAGTGGTGGCGCCGTTTTTACGGGGGGATCGTCCGGAGTGGTGGCCCTATGCGCTATGGGTGATTTTGGTGGGGCAGGGATTGCTGTTGTGGGGGGCGTGGGTGTGCGTGTTGCAGTGGGGGCCGATTCGGGGGAGGTATGAAAAGGCGGCGGGTTGGATCGATGGGGTGTTTGGGGTGGGATTGATTGTGTTGGCGGTGGTCTTGGTGGTGGGGTGATGTGGAGGGAGGCTTGGTAAGCCTCTGCGGAGAGCGGGGGCAGTGAAACGGGTTGCAAACCCGGGCTCCATAGGGCGGGGTTTTAGAGCGTTGGGCCGACGCGTTCCCAGAAGTCGACCTTGTCCCGGTGAAACCAAACAGTGGCCGAACGGGTTGGGTAGTATTCGATGCTGGGTGCGAAGCCGATGCCGTAGCCACGGTAGCGGCGGTGACCACGGCAGCCTCCATAGGAGCCGTAGAAGTTCTGGCGGTAGTGGGGGCGAAGTCTGGCGTAGGTCCAGCGCTCGAAATCCTTGCCGTTGCGGTAGCCGTTGGCGCGGCCGGCAGGGTTGCCGAGGGCGAGAATGACGCCTTTTTTGGGCATGCCTTTTTCGATGAGGCCACGCTCGACGAGGCCCTGCTGCCGGGCGCTGAGAGATTCGAAGGCCCCGGGATTTCGTTCGATGCGGGTCTGTGGAGTGCTGACGGCACAGCTGCAGAGGAGGAGGGAAATCCCTGTGAGGGAGGCGAGGAGGCGGTGGGGGGCGGTCATGGTCGTGTCGAATGAGTGTCTAGGATACTTTAGCGAGGAATCCGGGACCTCAAGGAATTTCATTAAGCGGCGAATCAGACTTGCCAAGGGGCCGGCAGGAGTCGCATTTTTCTTTTCGTTCAACACCTCCCCATCTCCCAATGTCTGATTTACTAGAAGAAAACGAACTGGCCACAGCCCTGAAGAAGCTTCCCGAGTGGGAAATGGAGGGGAAGGCGATGACCCGAACAATCGAGTTTGAAGAATTTACCGAGGCGATTGATTTCGTGAATGTTCTCGCGGAAGTGGCGGAGGAGGCGCAGCACCATCCCGACATCGATATTCGCTATCTGAAGGTGACGGTGATGTTGACCACGCACGAGGTGGGTGGAGTGACCGATGCAGATGTTGAGATTGCGCAGCGGATTGCGAATCTGGTGGATTAGCGCGGAAAGGGAGCGTGGGTTTGTAACCCGCTTTCTAGAAAGGGCGATCGAAGATCTTGATGTGGACAGGCCTTGCCTGCCGGGGATGGTTGGGGAAGCGGGTTGAAACCCACGCTCCTTTGTTACCGCGGCAGGAGAACCTGTTCGGTTTCCAGTCCGGTCAGTTTGCGCAGTCCTTTGACGAGGCGCATCATGACGATGAAGAGGATGACGAGGATGGGGAGGCCGATGACCGCGAAGCCCCAGCCGGTGAGCTTGGCGATTCCTTTGTTGTAGAGGATCAGCGCGTCGCTCGCCTGGGTGTCGATGTGGCCAAGGAAGTGGAGGGCGAGGAAGTAGTTCATCACCGTGCTGACCAGGAACGACAGGGCGAAGATGATCGTGCTGGAGAAGAGAAGCTTGGAGTATTGCTCCTGGACGTTGTGTATTGCGACCTCCTTCTCGATGCGTTTGATGTCGAAGACCTGCGAGCTGTAGAGGAACGTGTTGAGCAGAGGGGTGCGCGTCCAGTGGGAGATGAAGATGGCGATGCCCAGCATCAGAGGAATGGATGCCTCCTTGATGCCGAAGAGTTGTGCGGCGAGTGGCTTGATGGTGCCGTCGGCATTCCAGAGGTAGAGGGTGAGCCCCCCGGTGAGGAGGACCGAGCCCAAGCCCATTAGGGAGAAGAAGTTGGTCTTCTTGTGTTTAATGAAAAACCAGATGCCATAGAGGATGGGGAAGGCCAGAGCGATGATGATCGCCATGCCTGGGCCGACGTGCCACGCCCTGACGGACTCGCCGAGCTTCTCCTGCAGGGCAGGGTCCTTGCTCATGTGGCTGAGCACGAGGACAGGGACGATCACGTTGACGAGGATGTTCGTCAGCGGGTTTTCCTGCGGGGCCTTGGCGTCGACTTCGGACATTTCCGGGGGTGTGGGGTAAAGAGAAAAGGCGGGGAGTGGCCCCCGCCTTTGAAAATTGCTTACGCTTTACCGAAGATTGTATTGCCGGTGGAGCGAAGGTCGTCGCAGGCCTCCTTGAGGCGGTCGCAGAGGCTTTGTTCGGCTTTCTTGAGGTAGGACCTTGGGTCGTAGAACTTCTTGTTGCCGACTTCGCCGTCGATCTTGAGGACGCCTTCGATGTTCTCGCAGACGTGGGTCACGATGGGGCGGGTGAAGGCGTATTGGGTGTCGGTGTCGATGTTCATCTTCACCACGCCGTAGTCGAGGGTCTCGCGGAGTTCCTCGATGGAGGAACCTGAGCCGCCGTGGAAGACGAGGTCCATTTCAGCGCCGGCGCCGTGCTTGTCGGTGACGGCCTTTTGTCCGTCCTTGAGGATGGTGGGCTTCAGTTTCACCGAGCCGGGTTTGTAGGCGCCGTGGACGTTGCCGAAGGTGGCGGCGAAGAGGAAGCGGCCGATCGGCTGGAGTGCTTCGTAGACGTCGACCATGTCTTCGGGGGTCGTGTAAAGTTTCTCAGCGGGGAGGCCGGAGGTATCGTGACCGTCTTCTTCACCACCAACGCAGCCGGCTTCGACTTCGAGGATGATGTCGAGTTCGGCACATTCCTTGAGGAGTTCTTTGGAGATGGCGAGGTTTTCGGGGAGTTCGACGACGGAGCCGTCGAACATGTGGCTCTGGAAGAGGGGGCCTTTGCCTTCGGCGATGCGCTTGCGGGAGGCTTCGAGAAGCGGCTTGAGGAAGCTCTCGACTTTCTCCGGGTGGCAGTGGTCGGTGTGGAGAGCGACGAGGACGTCGTATTTCTCGGCAAGAATGTGGACGGCTTCGGCCAGAACGATGGCCCCGAATGCGGCGTCGTTGACATTGAGACCGGAAGCGAATTGGCCGCCACCGGTGGAAACTTGGATGATCCCGTCGGAATTGGAATCGGCGAAGGCCTTCAAGGCACCGTTGGCGGTGGTGATGGAAGTGATGTTGATGGCCGGGTAGGCGTATCCGCCTTTTTGGGCGGAATCGAGCATGGCACGGTATTGTGCTGGTGTGGCGACTGGCATAGCGCCGGGGGCTTAGCCGATGGCGGCGGGGATGACAAGGGTTGCGTTGAGCGGGCGGGGGAGGGCTATAATGCCGGGTTTTTTCCTGAAATTGGGGGAAGGAGGATGAATTGCAGACGTGACGGCGCTGGAGGCCGCGAAGATGCTTGAGCGACCGGGATTCCGGAACCTCAGATCCGGGTGAAATCAGAGGGCGCGAATCCGGTCCCGTGGCCCGAAATTTCCCTTGTCAACCCGAGTCCCCCTGCGTATCTCCCTGCCGTTCCCGCCACGGCGGAAATGGGTAGGTGGCCGAGTGGTTAAAGGCGGCAGACTGTAAATCTGCTCACGAAAGTGTACGAAGGTTCGAATCCTTCCCTGCCCACCATTTATAACCAAGGAGTTACGAGGAATGCCCGATC
>JAPKDA010000083.1 GCA_028822695.1 Akkermansiaceae bacterium | reverse complement strand
CTGTAACCTACGGATTAGAAGTCCGTTGCTCTATCCAGTTGAGCTACGAGAGCGACGGGGCGCAGTGTAGTAGAGAAAGTTGGGATGGCAAGGCGGAGGATGGGGGTAGAATTCACATGGTTTGGTGGGATAGGGTTGAGGGGGAGGGATGGAGAGGCTAGGGTGAAGGTGTGACGATCAGGGAATTCAGAGCGGGTGAGGAGGATGCGGTGGCGTCGTTGATTTTTGAATCTACGAACGGGTGGTATGAGCGGAACTTGAACAAGAAGGTGTTTCAGGGGGAGGCGGCGGACTGCCGGGTGTTTTCGGAAGTGTATGGGGGGCTGGATCCGGGGTGCTGTTTGGTGGCGGAGGTGGAGGGGGAGTTGATGGGGTCATGTTTTTATCATCCGCGGGAGACGCATGTCTCGGTGGGGATTTTGAATGTGCGGGAGGGAGGCGGAGGCCGTGGGGTGGCGCGGAGCTTGATGGAGGAGGTGATTGATCGGGCGGCGGGACGGCCGGTGAGGTTGGTGTCGAGTTTGATGAATTTGGATTCGTATTCGTTGTATACGCGATTGGGGTTTGTGCCGACGGGGATGTATCAGGACATGTTGTTTCCGGAGGGGGTGAGGGGATTGGAGAAGGGGCCGGTGGGGTGGCGGGAAGTGCGGGCTGATGATGTGGATGAACTAGTGCGGTTAGAGGAGGAGTTGTGTGGGATTCGGCGGGAGAAGGACTTCAGGTATTTCATCGAGAATGCGTTGGGGATTTGGCGGGGATCAGTGATGGAGGGGGCGGATGGTTTGGAGGGGTTTTTATTTGCAGTGGAGAGTGCGGGGAGTCGGATGCTTGGGCCGGGGGTGATGCGGAGTGAGGAGGCGGCGCTGGCGTTGATCGGGGCGGAGGCGCAACGGAGTGAGCGGGGGAGGCCGGTGTTTTTGGTGCCGGCGGGGGAGACGGGGTTGGTGCGGTCGCTCTACGCGGCGGGGGCACGGAACTGCGAATTGCATGTGTCGCAGGTGTTGGGAGAGGTGCCGGCGACGGCGGGGATTTCGATGCCGACGTTTTTGCCGGAGACGGGGTAGTAGGAGGAGCACTCCGTGTGCCGATTGATGATGCGGACGGCACACGGAGTGTGCCTGCTACTAGGCGAGTAACCTGAGTGCGGATCCGGCAGGAAGGCCGGCTTCGAGGATGGCGGAGGCGGCGGGTTTGGTGCGGTAGTTCACGCGGCGGACGGTGATGGCGTAGCCGGTGTCGTCGGGGAGGTGGAAGGCGTTTTCCTCAAGTTCCTCCGGGGGGGTGCAGGCAGGAATGATGGGGGGAGTTGGAGGTCGGAGAGGCGGACTAAAGTCCGCGGTCCCAGGGCGGAGGGCGGGCGTCTAAGGTGGATGAGTCGCCTAGTTGGAGCGGGGATTGGGGAAGCCTCTGCGGAGAGCCGGGGCAGTGAAGCGGGTTACAAACCCGGGCTCCAGAGGGGGGCTTGGGAAGCGGCACTCCTTACTTCTCGTGCGGGTGGTCCTTGAGGAGTTCTTCGGGGGTGTAGAAGATGCGTTGGCCGGTTTCGGCGCGAACTTTTTGCACGGTGTCCGGGCTGACCGCGGGAGCGTTGTTTCCAAAGTTGTTGCGGACGTAGGTGAGGACTGAGGCGACGTCTTCGTCGTTGAGGAGTCCGCCGAAGGGAGTCATGGGGACCTGCCCGGGATATTTCTGTCCCTTGACCTCGATGGGTCCGATGAGTCCGTGGAGGGTGATTTTGATGAGACGTTCGTCACTGCCCTGAGCCCAAGCGGTGTCCGCGATGGGAGGGAATCCGGCATTAGGGAGGCCTTTGCCGTCCGGTTGGTGACAGGTGGTGCAGTAGCCCTCCTTGTAGTAAATCTCGTGACCGGCGAGGAAGCGTTTGGCATCGTCGCCCTTGAGGTGTGAGGGGACGGGCGGGGCGGGGTGTTCGTCGACTTCGACTTCAACCGCTCCAGCGAGACGGCCTTCGGCAGTGTTGACGGCGTTTTTGTTCCAGTGATCGAGAGGATGGGCTTTGGCTGCTGCCACGATTTTTTTGGCGGCTCCGTTGTTCATCCATGAGGCTGCGATCACAGCTTCCAGACGGACGCGACCTTCGGGATCGTTGGCTGCGGCCATGAGGAGTTTCCGGTGATCGGGGAAGAGGTGTGTTGTATAGCGAAGGACGCGCACCGCTGCGCAGCGGACCCTGAAGTCCTTGGCTTTGAGAAGATGGCGGAGGAGATCCTGATCGACGGCGTTGAGTCCCCAAGTGGTCCAGAGGGCCTCCAGGAGGTGGTGTTCGTAGCGGGGGTCGGCGGAGTCGAGGGTTGCGGTCCAGGTGCCGAGGGCGGAGACGACCTGGTCGCTCGGATGTTCGCGGAGCTCGCGACGGCTGCGGTAGCGGCTGCGGGTCTCGGGGAGCTTGAGGTTCTCGATCAAGGTGGCGAGTGGAGCGCCATCGACCGCGGCGGGTTTGACGAGGGGGCGGGAAGGGTAGGTGATGCGGTAGATCCGGCCGTGGACATGGTCGCGGTGGGGGTCCCGGGCGTTGTGCTGCATGTGGCCGATGAGGACGTTGTGCCAATCGACGACGTAGAGGGAGCCGTCCGGGGCGAACTCGAGATCGACGGGGCGGAAGTTTCCGTCCGAGGATTTCAGGAGGTCGTGGCGATGTGCGGTTTTGTATCCGGTGCCGTCGTCGACGATGGAGTGTTGTTTGATGCCGAGGAATCCGATGCTGTTACAGAGGATGAAGTCGCCCTGCACTTCGTCCGGGAAGTGGCGGGAGGAGACGAACTCGATGCCGGAGGTGGGGCGGACATTCTGGCCTTTTGGGACGAGGCTGGCGGTGGAGGGGGTTTTCGCTCCGTAGATTGGCTTGACGGAGGCGGGGAGCATCCAGTTCACGCTGGAGCCGGAGGTGTGGAGGAAGAAGTCCTGTCCCCATTCGTCGAAGGCGGCGCCCCATGGGTTGGGGATGGAGAGTTGCGCGGTGCGTTCGAGGCGGGTGCGTTGGGGGCTGAAGCGGTAGAAGCCGCCGTCGACACCGCGGACCGGGCCGTAGGGAGTTTCCACATTGGAGTGGAGGAAGACGCCCTCGCACAACATGAAGGCACCGGAGCCGTCGGCGGCATAGGCCGAGATGGCGTGGTGGGTGTCGTGGGAGTCAAAGCCGGTAAGAACCACCTCGCGGACGTCGGCTTTGTCATCGCCGTTGGTGTCTCGCAGGAGCATGAGGTGGGGTTCCTGGGAGAGGTAGACGCCTTCGGGAGCGAGCTCGAATCCGATGGGGAGGTGGAGGCCGTCGGCGAAGACTGTTTCCTTGTCGGCCTTGCCGTCGTTGTTGGTGTCTTCGTAGATGATCAGCTTGTCATCCGGCTTCGTGTCGCCGGGTTTGTAGTGTGGGTAGCTGGGCATGCAGGCGACCCAGAGGCGGCCCTTGTTGTCGAAGGACATTTGGACCGGGTTGGCGAGGTTGGGGAAGTCTTGCTCGGAGGCGAAGAGTTCGATCTTGTAGCCCTCCGGGACGGTGAGGGACTTCACGGCATCCTCGGCCGGCGTGTAGTTGGGGTCGCTGGCTTTGTAGTTGGTTTTGACTTCGGGGAGGGTGGGGGTGGCGTCGTCGGCGGTGTTCAGATCGAAGGTGCGTCCGTTGGCGACAGCCCAGATATTTTGATCGCGGGCTTCGGTCATGGCGCGGATCTTGGAGGTCTCGGCCGGGTAGTTGGCGGGGCCGAAGGGTTTGAAGCGGCGGCCGTCGACGTGGACGCCGTTGAGCATTTTGTTGTCGTTGAACCAAAACCAGTTCTTCTCGAGGATGGCCTCGAGGACCTTGCTGCCTTTGCCTTTGGCGGTGTAGGGGCTTTTCGCGTAGGCGGCTTCGGAAAGGATTTTGCCCAGGAATTTGTAGCCGCCGTCGTTGGGGAGGAATCCGTTGCGAGTGAAGGGGGCGTTGAGGGTGGGGTAGAGTTGGGCGGTCGAGTTGAAGAGATCGATGAACTGAATTTTGTGTTTCGCGGCGACCTCGCGCATGGCAGTGGTATACTGGGTGAGGTTGGCGTTCTCCTTGGAACCGTCCGGCAGGTCGCGGGAGGAGGAGAGATTCTCGAAGGCGATGGGGGAGGCGAGGATGAGGCGCGGGGCGGACTTGCCGTTATATTTTTGTGCGGTGGTGTGGGTGATGAAAGCGTCGAGTTCGCCTTTGAAGGCCACGAGGCCGGCGGGGCCGTCGAAGGATTCGTTGTAGCCGAAGAAGGCGATGATCGTATCCGCTTTGAGGGTGGTCAGCCATTCGTCGGGGGTGGGGTGATGGCCCTGGCCCTTGTGAATGGCGTTTTGCGGACGAAATTTCTCGGCGCCGGGGAAGGCCCACTGGGATTTTCGGGAGGGATGGGGACGGAAGCCGGGGGTGTCTCCAGAGCGGCACATGTTGCGGACGACGAGGTGCTTATTGGGGAAGCGGAGTTGGAGCTCGGCCTCGAAATAGGGGTGATCGACCATCCGTTCGCCGAGGCCATTGCCGAGCAGGACGATGTGCTCGCCATCCGCGGGAGGGGCGGCGTGCGTGAGGAGGCTCGAGAGGATGAGAAGGAGGGTTGTGGCGAGGGATCGTGTGGTCATGAAAAGAGAGTGTAATGCAACGTTGAGAGGGGGAGTCTTTCGAGGGAAATCTGGAGGGTGAGAAGATCTTGATTTTAGGAGCCTTAGTGGCCGAAGAAGATGAACTGATGGTAAAAATACAGTTCGCGGAGGAGGAATCCAGCCCGGGCTTTGGGAGATTCGTAGCGGGAGCTGGTGGTGCCGGAGGGTTGGGCGTCGATGCCTTTGCTGTGGGCCATGGCGAGGGCGCGTTTGAGGTGCCAGGGATCGCTGACGACGAGGGCTGTTTTCCAACCCCGTTCGTCCATGACGAGTTTGGCTTCCTTGAGATTCTCCTGGGTGTGTTTGGATTTCGTTTCGAGGAGGAGGGCTTCGCGGGGGACGCCTTGGTCGAGGCAGTAGTCGAGGGCGACTTCGGATTCGGCGAAGGGTGCGCCGTCGCCGAAGCCTCCGGTGAGGATGATGAATTTGACGCGCTCTTCCTGGTAGAGGCGGATGCCTTGGTTGATGCGTTCGGTGAAGACGGGGGAAGGCTTGTTGTGGTAGGCGGCGGCGCCGAGGACGATGGCGCAGTCGGCGGAGCGTCCGTCATCGGAGAAGCCGAAGCGATGAATGGAGACCGCCTGCAAGGTCAGGTAGGCCAGCAGCGCCAGGGTGACGCCGAGGAAGATAGGCAGGTTTTTTTTCCGGCGGGATGGTTCCATCGGGTTCAGGGGGCATTCATGGCCTGAATGAAGGCGTCGAGGAGGAGGACGGGGAGGGCTCTCATTGGTGAGAGCATCGGCGATGGTAGAGCGGAGGTCGAATGCGGATTTGTGGAAATTCGTGGATGGGATTAAGGCAGGGACTCTTAATGAGCCTCCAGCCAGTTGGCGCCGGTGCCGGTGTCGACTTTGACAGGGACGTTGTTGGGGAGGATGAGGGCGGATTGCATGGCGTTGACGAGGAGGGGTTTGAGGGTCTCGGCTTCGTCGTTGTGGAGGTCGAAGACGAGTTCGTCGTGGACCTGGAGGAGCATGCGGGTTTTCGCGTTTTGTTCGGCGAGGATTTGGTCGACCTTGATCATGGCGAGCTTGATCATGTCTGCGGCGCTGCCCTGGATGGGGGTATTGATGGCGGCGCGTTCGGCGTTGCCGCGGATGTTTTGATTGGAGGAGTTGATGTCGCGCAGGTAGCGGCGGCGTTGGGTGAGGGTTTCGACGTAGTCGTTGGCTTTCGCTTCCTCGATGGTCTTGTCCATGAACTCCTTCACCCCGGGGTATTGTGCGAAGTAGGTATCGATGATCTCGGCAGCTTCGGCACGGGGGATGCCGAGGCGTTGGGAGAGTCCGAAGGCTGAGATGCCGAAGATGATGCCGAAGTTGACCATCTTGGCGGTGCGGCGCATGTCGGATTTGACCTCGTCGAGTGCCACTCCGTAGACCTTGGCGGCGGTGGCGGTGTGGATGTCGAGGTCTTGTTGGAAGGCTTCGATCATGCCTGCGTCGCCGGACATGGCGGCCATGATGCGGAGTTCGACTTGGGAATAGTCGGCGGCGAAGAGGGTGAACTCTTTTCCGCGGGGGACGAAGGCTTTGCGGATTTCGCGGCCGTTGGCGGAGCGGACGGGGATGTTTTGGAGGTTGGGGTCGGAGGAGGCGAGGCGACCGGTGGCGGCGACAAGTTGGTGGAAGTGGGTGTGGACGCGTCCGGTTTTCTTGACGACGTGGTTGGGGAGGGCGTCGATGTAGGTGGACTTCAGCTTGGAGGCCTCGCGGTATTCGAGGATGCCGGCGACGATGGGGTGTTTCGGAGCGAGGGAAGCGAGGGTTGATTCGTCGGTCTTGAATTGTCCGGTTTTCGTCTTCTTTGGTTTCTCGACGAGCTTCATTTCGCCGAAGAGGATTTCGCCAAGTTGTTTCGGGGAGTTGAGATTGAATTCGTGACCGGCTTGTTTGGTGATGGAGGTGCTGAGCTCGATAATGCGTTTTTGGAGTTCGTCTCCAGAGTGCTTGAGGATGCCGAGGTCGAGGGTGATGCCCTCGTGTTCCATCGCGACGAGGACGGGAAGGAGCGGCGCCTCGATGTCGTAGAAGACGCGGTGCTGTCCTGCTTTTTCGAGTTCGGGGCGGAGGAGATTGGCGAGTTTGAAGGTGACGTCGGCATCTTCCGCGGCGTACTCGGCGAGTTGTTCGAGGGGGATGGCGGTCATGTCGAGGTCCTTGGACTTCTTCGCGGCGTGGGCGAAGAGGTCGTCGGGGTCGCCTTCCTCGTCCTTGTTGGTGACGATGTCGCTCAGTTTGACGGGGCTGTATCCGAGCATGGACTCGGCGAGGTAGTCCATGGTGTGCCGTTGGTCGGCGTGGAGGAGAATGTGGGCGAGGAGGGTATCGAAGAAGGGGCCGGTGACCTTCAGTCCCTGGTTGAGGAGGACGGCGGTGTCGTATTTGAGATTGTGGCCGATCTTTTCCGCGCTGCCGGTAAGGGCGGGGCGGAAGATGTCGAGGGCTTCGGCGTCGGGGGTGGTCGCATACCAGGCTTCTCCGGAGGTCCAGGAGAAGGCGATGCCGAGCATCTTGGCTTCGAAGCGGTTGAGGGAGGTGGTTTCGATGTCGAAGCAGAAGGAGTTCTGTTTTTCGAGGAGGGCGGCGAGTTTTTTACGGTCCGCGGGGCTGTCGGCGAGGTGGTAGGTGTGGGGGACGTCGGCGAGGGTTTTGAGTTGGGACTCGAGGACGGTTCCTTCGCCATCGTCTGATGTCACCTCGCTGACGTTCTTTCCGCGACCGGCGATAAACTCATCACCGAGGAGGCGTTTGCCGAGGGCGTTGAATTCGAATTCGGTGAAGAGTGACTTCACGGCGTCGCGATCGAAGGGCTTCACGACAAGGTCGTCGATTGTTTGGGGAACCGGGACGTCGAGGATGATGGTGGCGAGTTGTCTTGAGAGGAACGCCTGTTCCTTGTTGGCTTCGACCTTCTCCTTGAGTTTACCTTTCAGCTTGTCGGTATTTTCGTAGAGTTTTTCGATGGAGTCGTATTCGGCGAGGAGTTTCTTGGCGGTTTTCTCTCCAACTCCGGGGACGCCGGGGATGTTGTCGGAGGCGTCGCCCATGAGGCCGAGGATATCGATGACTTGTTCGGGGCGCTCGATGCTCCAGATTTCGCGCATGCGTTCGAGGTCGATGACATCGTGGTCCGATCCTCTGCGGCCGGGTTTCCACATGTAGGTGTTCGTGTCGATGAGTTGCGCGAAGTCTTTGTCGGGGGTGACCATGAAGGTCTCGGTGTCGCCGCCGGCCTCGGCTTTTTTGGCAAGGGTGCCGATGATGTCGTCGGCTTCGAATCCGTCGAGTTCGAGGACGGGGATGTGGAATGCCTGGCAGAATCGTTTAAGATTGGGGAGGGCGGCGGCGAGGTCCTCGGGCATGGCGTCCCGTTGCGCTTTGTATTCCGGATAGAGGGTGTGCCGGGCAGTGGGGGCGGAAGTGTCGAAGGCGACGGCGAGATGGGTGGGCTTTTCGTTCTCCAGAATGGTGAGCACGGTGTTGGTGAATCCGAACAAAGCGGACGTGTTCACCCCCCCGGAACTGTAGATCGGGGTGCGAATCAGGGCGAAGTGAGCTCGGTAGGCGAGGGCCATTCCGTCTAGAAGATAGAGCCGTTGTGAGGGCATGCCTAAGATTTGGAGGATTGGGGCGTTTGGTCAATGGTTTCCGGTTCCTGACAAAACGCTGGAACGATCTCTGTATAGGGGCTTAGATTCCTTCTGTTCCATGAAATACATCGTCAGCTTCATTTTGGCTATCCTCTGTTTTCCCCTTGGGCAACTGGCGCACAAGTTCGTTGTTCAGCCTTATTACGAGGATAAAATCGCACGGGAGAAGAAGAGGGTCGAGAGAGAGAACATCGTGGAGGTGCTGGTGTCTGGGCCTGGCGGGAAGATTTCGATGAAGTTGGATTTGCGGGAATTGAAGAAAGAAGATCTGCCGGAGAAGGTCACTCTGACCAAGCGGGTGACGGTGACCTCCGAGGACGGGACTTCAGTAACGCTGGGGACTGGGACGAAAGTGATCGTGAAGGGGATCGAGGGATCTGAGTTGCTGGTGGGGGCTATGTCGGGCCCGCTGGAGGGGCGAGCAAGAATTATTGATACCGATTTGCCGAAGCAGGTGGCAAATGCACGGGCTGCGGAACTTTTTGGAATCGCGGTGAACGAGGGTGGTGGCGACGCGCCGACACCAGCTCCGGGGCCCGGGCCGAAACCACCGATTCCGCCAGTGGTGGACAATGGAGGTGGAGATAATCCACCGATGCCGAGTCCTCCGATTCCGGAACCTGAGCCAGAACCCGAGCCAGAACCGGCAGCTGGGCTGACGGCCGAGCAGATTACGGCCTTGATGCAGGAGAACATCAAAGGCGGCGGCGTGAAGGAATTTAAATTTGAGGAGGTGAAGGGTTGGCAAGCCGGCGAGGAGGAAGACATCGACAACGAGACTTACCAGACCGGCCTGGCCGCGTATCAGGCCGACACGATTTTCGGACCGAAGACCGTGCAGGCGAAGGCGCTGATCAAGGGCGGAAAGATTGTGAAGTGGGTCTACGCTAAGACGGGGATGGAGATTCGGTAGTCGGAGGTCGGAAAGGTGACCGGCGGTTGAGCGGAAGAGGGGGGGGTGAAGGGTGGGCGGGGACACCGCTTTCGAGGGGGCGGAGCGACGAGGAGAAGACGATGGTGCGACCAGAAAGCGGTGTCGCCGTTCGTTGCTCACTCTGCCACCGCAGTCCAAAATTTTGAGGGACGGGAGTGTCCCGCCTCTTTTGGATGGAGGGTTTCTAGGGCAGGAAGCGTTCTCGCAGGTGGGCGAGGTGGTGGGCTGGATTGGTGGTTTCGCCGGTGGCTTGTTTCATGAGATCCTGAGGGAAGAGGGTGGAGCCGGGGGTGTGGACGTTTTGCTGCATCCAGGTGAGGAGGGGTTGGAAGTCGGCATTATCGAACGCTGACTGAATGCTCGTTTCGCGGCGGGCGGCGTTGAAGAGTTGGGCGGCGTTGAGGTTGCCGAGGGAGTAGGTGGGGAAGTAGCCGAGGCCACCCATGGACCAGTGGATGTCCTGGAGACAGCCGTGGGCGTCGTCGGGGACCGGGAAGCCGAAGAGGGCTTCGAAGGATTCGTTCCAGGCCTTGGGGACGTCGGCGACCTGTAATTCGCCGCGGAGCATGCGGCGTTCGATGTCAACGCGGAGGAGGATGTGCAGATCGTAGGTGGCTTCATCGGATTCGACGCGGATGCAGGAGTAGTTGGCGCGGTTGATGGTGCGGAGGAAGTCGTCGAGGGAGACCTTGGCGAGGTGGGGGAAGAGTTCGGTGGCGCGGGGATACCAGCGTTCCCAGAAGGGGCGGGAGCGGCCGACGTGATTTTCCCAGAGACGCGATTGTGATTCGTGGATGCCGAGGGAGACGGCGTCGCCGGAGGGGAGGCCGTGTTCGGATTCGCGGAGGCCTTGGTCATACATGCCGTGCCCGGCTTCGTGGAGGACGCCGAAGAGGGAGGAGGTAAATTCTGTTTGGTCGTAGCGGGTGGTGAGCCGGGTGTCGTGCGGGCCGAGGTGGGTGCAGAAGGGATGGGTGACCGTGTCGATGCGTCCGGCCTCGAAGTCGAAGCCGATGGACTCGGCGATTTCCTGATTGAGTGTTTGTTGATCGGCGAGGGGGTAGTGGCCGAGGAGGAGGTCGTTGGGGATGGATTTTGATCGCTCGACGGCTTCGCTGGCGATGGAGGCGAGGTCCTCTTGGCAGGAGTCGAAGGTGCGGACCACGTCGCTGGTGCGGGCCCCGCGTTCGTAATTTTCGAGGAGGGCGTCGTAGGGTTCCTCGGCGTAGCCCCAGAGATCGGCTTGGCGGCGGGCGAGGTCGAGGAGGGTTTCGAGGTGGGGGGCGAAGATGCTGAAGTCGGATCTCTCCCGGGCCTCGCCCCAAGCGGCCTTGCCGAGGGAGGAGGCGGTGGAGGCTTCCTCGACGAGTTTGCGGGGGAGGCAGGTGGCGCGGTCGAAGTGGTGGCGGAATTCGCGGATGTTGGCGGCGGCGGTGGGATCGGTGGGGGGATCTGCTTCGGCTCCCTCGAGGGCCTTGAGCCAGGGGGCGGAGGTGGCGAGTTGATGGATCTGGCCGGAGAGGTGGGCGAGCTGGGCGGCCCGGTAGGGGACCGCAGCGGGGGGGAGGCAGGTTTCCTGATCCCAGCCCAGAACGGCGGCGGTGGTGCTGAGGAGGGCCCGTTCCCGGGCGAGGGTGCAAAGGTCGTCGTAGGCGCTCATAAAGTTGGCTGTGCTGGAAGATGTCCTCTGGGACGCCTAGAAGGCAAGTCTGGGGCGACATTGGAGAAAATCGCAATTTTCTGCTAACGATGCTTATTATTTGGTCGTAGGATAAGAAGAAGTGAGGAAGCGATCCTTATAATTCCT
>JAPKDA010000013.1 GCA_028822695.1 Akkermansiaceae bacterium | reverse complement strand
GATCACGAGGATCACGAGGATCACGAGGATCACGAGGATCACGATCACGGCGACCACAAAGATCACGACCACAAGTAACAACGACCGTATTTCCCGTCCCCGGACTGCCGAGGCTCGACTCCGCCCGGGAGGGGCGGGGCTTGATCCGAGTGGGGGTAATGAGTCCATCCACTCTCAAGACAAATCCACAAACTCACCTAAATTTGTTTGTCGTTTGAATTCTGATTCCGCCTGAGGCGGATGGAACTTATTCGTGGAATATCAACTCCACCAACGAGTCAACTCCTACCAATTTCCAATCCACAACTTCCAAATAAACTCCAAAACCAATCAACAAACCACCCCCCAATCACTGACAACTGATCACTGATAATCGATGCGCAGCATCACCCCCCCGGGACCGCGGACTTTAGTCCGCCCCCCTTCCTGTCCCTTCCGTCGCCCTCGTGGCAGCGGCATCCTGCCGCAGGCCGTTCCCGCTGCGTCTCCCCGCAACAGTAAGGAGACTGTCCCGGTCGCCTCTAAACCCCTCCGGCGCAGCCGCACTTCTCCCACAGTGGCGTGACCGTCTCGGTCACAGACCCCCGACCTCCAGGTTCCAAGATCCGACCTCCGCGCTCCTCCCTCCCCTCCCCACAAAATCAGAGCAATCAGCGAAATCAGCGATCAAGTTCCCCTCTCCCGCTTCCAACATCTTGTCTCTTGCATCTTGCCTCTTGCATCTCAACATTCCCCCCATGTTCCGTCACTCTGTCTGCCGCTGGTGCTTCGATGACTTCTCCTTGGAAACCCTCTGCGAGAAAGCCGCCACAATCGGCATCCACGGCATCGACCTCCTCCACCCCCACGAAGCCGTCGTCGCAAAAACCTTCGGCCTCGAATGCCCCATCACCTCCGCCCCCGAGCACGAAAGCGGAATCGGCTGCATCGAAAACGCCTTCAACGACCCCGACAACCACAACACCCTCGAGGAAATCTACAAAGCCCTCATCCCCGCCGCCGCCGAAGCAGGTGTCCCTCAGGTCATCTGCTTTTCCGGCAACCGCTGCGTCGGATCTGATGAGGAGGAAATCCACCAATGCACCGAAGGACTCGCGCGGATCATTCCCCTTGCCGAGGAACACGACATCACCCTCGTCATGGAGCTCCTCAACTCCAAAGTCGACCACCCCGCCTACGCCAACGACCACACCGCCTTCGGCCGCGCCATCTGCGAGAAACTCGACTCTCCGCGCTTCAAACTCCTCTACGACATCTACCACATGCAGGTCATGGAAGGAGACGTCATCGCCACCATCCGTGACAACCACCAATTCATTTCCCACTACCACACCGCCGGCGTCCCCGGCCGCCACGAGATCGACGACACTCAGGAACTCAACTACCCCGCCATCGTCCAGGCCATCATCGACACCGGCTTCACCGGCTTCGTCGCCCAAGAATTCATCCCCACCGCCAACGACCCCTTCGCCTCCCTCGCCGACGCAATCAAGCGCTGCACCCCTCAATAAAGGAGCGCGAGTTTCCAACCCGCTTCAGAGCACAACCCCAGTTCCTCGTCCCAACGGGACGGCTCATACCAGCCCCTTTGGGCATGCGGGACAGCCTTTTGAGGAATTTTTGGAGGCTTAAATCACGATCATAGAGCTCCCTTATTTTCAGGAAGCAGCGTCGGCAAAGGACGTTAGTTCCTTCGGTGATGAGCAGTAGGCGGGCGGCGAGGAGGGTCTTGAGCTCCACCTCTGAGACCCGGTGAAGGGAGTCAAAGTTGAGGTGACTTCCCCATGTTTTGAAGATGATCTCGATTCGCCAACGCAGGCCGTAAAGCTTGAACAAGGTCTTAAAGTCGCCCTCTTCCTGAGGCAGGGGCGTTAGAAAGATGGTCCAGTCCATCAAGGCAAGGACTTCGGCAGATGGTTTGTGCCCGTGCATTTCTTTTTTGGCCTTTCTTCGCCGATATGCCGCGGTCTCCTTGTCCACTGGAGCACTGACAAGTCGCACCGGTGTGCGGGCCTGATCATTGAAGTTGGCATCCCCCTGGACCGATTCGAGGCAGAGAGCGGTAAGAAGACCTGCTGCGGTGATCTTGCGTGGCTCGCGTTTGTGCCAACCGCTTTGCTTGGCGAGCTGCTCTAAATCATGCTCATCAATCTGAAGGCTGCGGAGGAAGCCATCGAAAATTTTCGCGGGAACTCGTGGTCAGTGCTTCACATGCTAGCGTGCCGATCAAAACTCCCAAATCTTTAAGGGTTATCAACTTAAATGCGGAAGCCCTTCCTTAGGTTGACGCGCATGCCCTTTGGGGCAAAGAACCGCCCGACGTCCTCCCCCCCTCCTGCTCCCCTACTCCCCTGCTTTCTAAACACCCACCGTCCGGAACCCCAAAAACGCATCATTCCGATCCGGATAATACGCCTGCCGGTAACTGCTCCGAATCAACGGTGACGCCGTTCCACACGACCCGCCCTTCGTCACCTTGTGGTAACCAAACTGCAAGGTCGACATATACGGATACATATCAACCGTGAACCCCGGGTAAGGAAGGTACTGGTTCGTCGTCCATTCCCACACCGTCCCGATCATCTGCAAACACCCCTCCGGCGTCGCCCCCGCTGGCAACGCATCCACCGGCACCTGCCCAAAACATTCTCCGTCCATCACCACCCGGCTCGCATCCATCTCTTCCCCCCAGGGAAACATACGCCCTTCCTTCCCTCGCGCCGCCGCTTCCCATTCAAGCTCCGTCGGCAAACGTCGACCCGCCCATTTGCAATACGCCTCCGCCTCCCAATACGAAACATGCGTCACCGCCGCCTCCGGATTCAACGAAACCCACGCATCAAACATCCGACACTCCCAACCTCCCTCCCCCTTCCGCCAATACCGCGGACAAGAACACTGCTGCGCATCCCGCCAACGTCTCCCCCCGCAACTCCAGAACTCATCCCGTTCATACCCACCATCCTCCACAAGCTCCGCAAACTCCCCGTTCGAAACCAGCGTCTTTGAAATGGCAAACGGCTCAAGCTCCGTCACGAATCCCGGCTTCTCGTTATCAAACGAAAACCCTTCCGCCGCATAGTCTTCCGTCCCCGCCGGACGCCCGATCGAATATTTCCCACCCTCCACCATCACATCCCCTCGCTCTCCGCGCCGCCCATCGTCCTTCCACTCCCTCAAACAACCCGGCGCGGGATACCCCAAGGTCTGTCTCGCCCACAGCAACGACTCCAAGTGCATGTGCTGATGAAAAATGCAGTACTTGTAGAGATACAACTCCTCCGGAATCAACTTCCGCGCCCCGACCCGCTCCCGCGTCGCCCCAATGATTCCTTCATAGTACCCCAGCGCCGCCCCCTTATCCGGCACCACCCCCTCCTCCCAACGCTCTTCGTGATGCGTCTCAAACGAATCCCACACATCATCGTAGCCCGGCATCCGCGGATCGATCCCATCCCGCTCCCGCAACAGGAAATACTCGTAGAAGAACGCCGTGTGCCCCAACTCCCACAACGGCGGATTGATCCCCCGATCATACGGCACCGACAACTGCTCGTCGCTCAGATCATCGAGCAAGACCCGCGTCAACCGATCGGTCCGATCGAGTTCGGCAAGAAGTAAGTCGACCGTATTCACAAGTCTCAACCCTATCCCTCCACCCCCAGAGAGCAACCCCAACCACCCCCCCTTTTTTTGACTGCGGTGGCAGAGTGAGGCACGAACGCCGACACCGCTCGCGCGGCACCTCCGGCCCCATCTTTCCCCAACCAGTTCTCCCAAAATCCGATTCTCGCCCCATCACCTCATCCTCCTTCCAATACTCCCCCCTAAACCAATTCCTCCAGCAAACTCCTCCACGCCACCGCCTCCCTCTCCATCTCAAACTGCCCCGCTGCCGCCAAAACCCCGGCCCGCAACTCCTCCACAAACCCCTCATCCGTTTCCACCCGCTCCAAAAGCGTCGCCAACCCCTCCGTATCTCCCACCTCGAAATACCCGGGATAATCCTCTCCCAACAAGCCCACCACCCCATCGATTCGCGAGGAAAGAATCGGCGTCCCTTCCACCGCCGCCTCACCCAGCACTCGCGCCCCACCTTCCATCACTGACGAAATCACCAACGCTCGACTCTGCGCAATCACCTTCCGCCCGTCCTCCCCGGACAACTCACCCACCCAACGATACCTCGAATTTTCCTTCATCTCCCGCTCCACCAATTCACCAAATTTTCCATCCAAAATCGCACCCACCTGCACCACCTCGATCTTCGATCCCTCCGGCAACAACCGCGCCGCCTTCGCCGCCCGCAGCGGATCCTTCACCTCCCGCAAGTGCCCCACCACACACACCTGACAACGCTTCTCTCCGCTACCTCTGAACATTCGCCTCGCCCCCTGCACGATCACCCGCGTCTTTTCCCGAAACTCCTCCGGCACCCGCTCCAACCCCAATTTCTGTAACACCACCAGCCGATCCGCTTCCGCCATCGACGCCAACAAGTCGGCACCGTGCTCCCCGTAAAGATCCGTCCCCGTCAAACACAGCACCACCTTCCCCTTCGGCTTCGCCTCCCGGTAGGCCACCAGCGCCGGGCGACATTTCACCCCGTGCAACACCACCAGCAGCCCCCCCTCGAACCGATCTCCCCCCTCCGAAACCGCCACCTCATGCCCCATCGCATCAAAGACCCCAACCCACTGCCTCGCCGTCCGGCTATTTCCAGTCCCCAAGCCGTGCCTCGGGGGAATGACGATTTCGATCTTCAACCTGCCCCCCTTCTACCAAGCCCCACCCCGAAACCCAACTCCCTTTCGTTTCCCCGACAGTCCAGCAATCTGTGAATCCTCGGAATCCGAAGAAATTTCTTCCCTCCCGCACCTCCCCCACGCCATGGTGCCAATTCCGCCAAAGTTATTCACATCCCCCTGAATCCAGCCCCAAATCACCCATTCCGGAGCCCACTTGCCTTTTAGGTGATTAATGTGACCGTTTCCCCCAGTCTGAGTGGGTTCCAGAAGCGGTTTCACCTTGACCGTTTGGACCGTCAGGAATCATAAACCCGCCCCGGAAATGCCCCGGCACGGGGTGTGCTGGGCCTACGAAAGCACCTTTACGACCACCTATGAATATCCCCGGACATCCCGAGCCCCAAGGCCTCTACAGCCCCGAGAATGAACACGATTCCTGCGGAGTCGGATTTCTCTGTCATCTCAAGGGCAAGCGCAGCCACGATCTCGTCCTCGGCGTCCTCGAAATGTGCCGCAACATGGACCACCGAGGTGGCTGTGGATGTGATCCGGATACCGGAGATGGCGCGGGACTCTTCCTGCAGTTGCCTCACAAATTTTTCAAGACCGTCACCCCCGAGTTCGGCATCGATCTTCCCGATGAAGGCGAATACGCCGTCGGCTTCGTCTACCTCTCTCCCGACGCCGCCGAATGCCAGGCGGGCAAGGACATCTACACCAAAATCGTCGAAGAGGAGGGCCAGACCGTCCTCGGTTGGCGTGACGTCCCCGTGAAGAGCGAGATCCTCGGCAAAGCGTCCAAGAAGTGCGAACCAGTCATGAAGCAGGTCTTCATCGGCCGCAATTCGGAGATCACCGACGACCAGGACTTCGAGCGGAAGCTCTACGTCATCCGCCGCCTCACTTCCGACGCGATCCGCTACCGCAACACCCCCGGCGGAGATTTCTTTTATCACGCCAGCCTCTCCGGCCGCACGATCATCTACAAGGGCATGCTCACCACCGGGCAGCTCGAAGAGTATTTCCCCGACCTCACTCACCCTGACATGGAGTCGTGCATGGCGCTCGTGCACTCCCGCTTCAGCACCAACACCTTCCCGAGTTGGCCCCGCGCCCAACCGTTCCGCTACATGGCGCACAACGGCGAGATCAATACGATGCGTGGTAACGTCAACTGGATGCACGCCCGGCAGCAACTGCTCGACAGCGGCGTCATGGGACAAGATCTGGAAAAACTCCTCCCCATCATTCGTGACGACGGATCGGACTCCGCCATGTTCGACAACTGCCTCGAGTTCCTCGTCCTTTCCGGCCGCACCTTGCCCCACGCAGTGATGATGATGATCCCAGAGCCCTGGGAAAATCACCAGCACATGAGCGACACCAAAAAGGCCTTCTACGAATACCACGCCACCATGATGGAGCCGTGGGACGGACCCGCCTCGATCGCCTTCTGTGACGGCATTTCCATCGGCGCCATCCTCGACCGCAATGGCCTTCGCCCTTCCCGTTACTACGTGACCAGCGACGACATGGTCATCATGGCCTCCGAAGTCGGAGTCCTTCCTGTCGACCCCTCCACCGTAATCCAAAAAGGCCGCCTCGAACCCGGCCGCATGTTCCTCGTGGACACCAGCAAGGGTCGCATCATTGGCGACACCGAGGTGAAGGAAGAAA
The DNA here is from genome assembly GCA_028822695.1 of Akkermansiaceae bacterium. Taxonomy (GTDB): domain Bacteria; phylum Verrucomicrobiota; class Verrucomicrobiia; order Verrucomicrobiales; family Akkermansiaceae; genus JAPKDA01. The sequence continues at coordinate 31,091 of JAPKDA010000013.1, read as the reverse complement.
TCGCCACCGCCGCCCCCTACGCAGAGTGGTTGGAAAACAATCGCGTCTTCTTCAACAACCTCGCCGAGCGGACTGCTCCCCAGCGCATCACCGGACACGAACTCATCCGCCAACAACGTGCCTTCGGATTCACTTTCGAAGACAAGCGCTTTATCCTCGGACCTTCCGCAGAGAGCGGCACACAGCCACTCGGCTCGATGGGCAACGACACCCCCCTTGCCATTCTCTCCGAGCGCCCACAACTGCTCTACAGCTACTTCCGTCAGCTCTTTGCCCAGGTCACCAACCCGCCCATCGACCCGATCCGTGAAGAACTGGTCACCGCCAGCGTGAGCTTCCTCGGATCCGAGAGCGATCTTCTTCACCCCGATGAGGAAAACTGCCGCATGATCCGCCTCGACTCGCCGATCATCTCGAGCGAGGAACTCGCCCGACTGCGTGGCATCGAACTAGACGGCTTCAAGCCCGCCACCCTCCCCATTCTCTACACGCCCGAACTCGCCGAGGTCGGACTCGTTGGTGACGGACTCCCCGGCGGATCGGAAAACAGCACGCTCTCGCTTCAAGAGAACGCGCTCGTCAGCGAGGACTCCCTGAAGCAAGCGCTCGACCGCCTCTTCGAAGGCGCCGACCTCGCCATCCGCGAAGGTTCCAATCTCCTCATCCTTTCCGACCGCGGAGTGAATGCAAAGAAGGCCCCCATCCCGGCACTCCTCGCCGTAGCCGGCCTTCACCATCACCTCATCCGCAAAGGGACCCGCACCCGCGTCTCGATCATCCTCGAGTCGGGAGAACCACGTGAGGTCCACCACTTCGCCGTCCTTCTCGGATACGGCGTCGATGCAGTAAACCCATGGCTCGCCATCGACACCCTCGGCGAAATGGCCGCAGACGAAGAGATCTCCATGGATCACTCCACCGCGACCGCGAAGTTCCTCAAGGCATCCATCAAGGGCGTCATCAAGACGATGTCCAAGATGGGCATCTCCACCGTCGCTTCCTACCGCGGCGCACAGATCTTTGAAGCCGTCGGACTCAACCACGAGGTCATCGACCAATACTTCACCCGCACCGCCTCCCGCGTTGAGGGTATCGGACTCGCTGGGATTTCCCAGGAGGTCAAAATGCGTCACGACGAGGGCTACCACCCCCGCGAACTCGACGACACCGCCCTCGATCCCGGCGGACTCTACCAGTGGCGCTCAGATGGAGAACGTCACCTCTTCAGCCCCGAGTCGATCCACCTCCTCCAGCAATCGACCCGCGCCGGCGACTTCGATGTCTTCGGAAAATACTCCAAACTCATCAACGACCAGTCCCGCGAAGCATTCACCTTGCGCGGCCTCATGGAAATCAAAACCGACGATTCCAAGTCCATCCCTCTCGAGGAAGTGGAGTCCGCCGAGAGCATCCTTCGCCGCTTCAAGACCGGCGCGATGTCCTACGGATCGATTTCCAAGGAAGCTCACGAAGCACTCGCCATCGCCATGAACCGCATCGGCGGCAAGTCGAACACCGGTGAAGGCGGCGAAGACCCCGAGCGATTCACCTGGACCAACGAACTGGGCGACTCGAAGAAGAGCGCCATCAAACAGGTCGCCAGCGGACGCTTCGGTGTCACCAGCAACTACCTCGTCAACGCCGAGGAGATTCAGATCAAGATCTCACAGGGCGCCAAGCCCGGCGAAGGTGGAGAACTACCCGGCCACAAAGTCCTCCCGCAGATCGCCAAGGTCCGCGGCACGACGCCGGGTGTGGGACTCATCTCCCCTCCTCCACACCACGATATCTACTCCATTGAAGACCTCGCCGAGCTCATCCACGATTTGAAAAACGCCAACGTTCAAGCCCGCGTCAACGTGAAATTGGTGTCCGAGGTCGGCGTCGGCACGATTGCCGCCGGTGTTGCGAAAGCGAAAGCCGACGTCATCCTCATCTCCGGCCACGACGGCGGAACAGGTGCCAGCCCGCGCTCGTCGATTCAACACGCCGGCTGCCCATGGGAACTCGGACTCGCCGAGACAAACCAAACCCTTCTTCTCAACGACCTGCGCTCCCGCGTGGTGCTCGAAACAGACGGCCAACTCAAGACCGGCCGCGACGTCGCTGTGGCCTGTTTGCTCGGCGCCGAGGAATTCGGTTTCTCAACCGCCCCCCTCATCACCCTCGGCTGCCTCATGATGCGTGTCTGTCACAAGAACACCTGCCCGGTCGGCGTCGCTACCCAGGACCCACGCCTCCGCGCCAAGTTCAACGGAGCCGTCGAAAACGTCGTGCACTTCATGCAGTTCGTCGCCGAAGAGCTTCGCCAAATCATGGCCAAACTCGGCTTCCGCACCCTCAATGAAATGGTCGGACGCAGTGACCTCCTCGAGATGCGCAAAGCAGTCGCCCACTGGAAAGCCCAAGGACTCGACTACACCAAGATCCTTCACCGTCCGAAAGTCGGACCGGAAGTTGACTCCTACAACACTCAGAAGCAGGACCACCTCCTCGAGCTTGCCCTGGACAACACCAAACTTCTCGACATCTGCCGTCCCGCCATCGAGCACGGCCAAAAGGTCACCGCCGAGCTGCCCATCGTGAACATCAATCGCGTGGTCGGCACGATCACTGGTGCCGAGATCAGCCGCAAACACGGTTCCGCCGGACTCCCCGACGGCACCATCAACCTCAAATTCAACGGAAGTGCCGGACAATCCTTCGGCGCCTTCTGCCCGAACGGCATGAACCTCACCCTCGAAGGCGACGCCAACGACTACGTCGGCAAGGGCCTTTGCGGCGCGAGAATCGTCATCGCTCCTCCCAAGGACTCTCACCCATCGTTCGTCGCTGACCGAAACATCATCGTCGGCAACACCTGCTTCTACGGAGCAACCGCGGGCGAGGCCTTCATGGCCGGAGTCGCTGGTGAACGCTTCTGCGTTCGCAACTCCGGCGCCCACACGGTCATCGAAGGAATCGGTGACCACGGCTGCGAATACATGACCGGAGGATCCGTCACCTGTCTCGGTGGCACTGGACGCAACTTCGCCGCAGGCATGAGCGGTGGCGTTGCCTACGTCTACGACGAGAACGGCGACTTCGAATCCAAGCTCAACCGGGCCATGGTCAACCTCTACCCGCTCATCGAATGCCGCGACCTGGAGATCGCTGATGTCCAGTCGCGCATCAAAAATCACGTCAAACTCACCGGCAGCGTCAAAGGCCAGAAGCTCCTGCAGAACTGGAAGGAATCCCTCCCCAAGTTTTACAAGGTGCTCCCTGCCGACTACGAGCGCGTTCTCAACGCACTCGAAGAAGCCCGCCAACAAGGTCTGGAGGGCGATGACGCCATCCTCGCCGCGTTTGAGGCAAACGCCAAAGTCGGACACTAAGGCAACACAAGCAACTATCCACTTTTTAACACTCTAGACATTCACAACCATGGGTAAACCTACCGGATTCCTCGACTTCGAACGCGAAACGATTCCCGATCGCTCCCCCCTTGACCGCATCAAGGACTGGAAAGAGATTCACGCTGACCGCGACGACAAAGCCGTCGGCACACAGGCATCACGCTGCATGGACTGCGGCACGCCTTACTGCCATACCGGCATCCTCCTCTCCGGCATGGCTAGCGGTTGTCCCGTCAACAACCTCATCCCCGAGTGGAACGACCTCGTCTACCGTGGCCGTTGGAAGGAAGCCCTCCAGCGCCTCCGCAAGACCAACAACTTCCCCGAGTTCACCGGCCGCGTCTGCCCCGCTCCCTGCGAAGGCTCCTGCGTCCTCGGATCCATCGAGCCGGCAGTGACCATCAAGAATATCGAGTGCTCGATCATTGACCGCGGTTGGGAAGAAGGCTGGCTCCCTCCCCACGCTCCAACTGAGCGCACCGGCAAGAAGGTTGCCGTGGTTGGTTCCGGCCCTGCCGGACTCGCCGCCGCTGACCAACTCAACCAAGCCGGCCACACCGTCACTGTTTTCGAACGCTCCGACCGCCCCGGCGGACTCCTCATGTATGGCATCCCCAACATGAAGCTCGATAAGACCGAAGTCGTCGAACGTCGCATCAAGCTGATGGAAGACGAAGGTGTTACCTTCGAATGCAGCGTCAACATCGGCCAGGACGACACCTGGACCGTCGAAAAACTCCGCGCCGATTTCGATTCAGTCATCCTCTGCTGCGGCGCCACCAAGCCCCGCGACCTCCCCATCGACGGCCGCAACGCCACCGGTGTGCACTTCGCCATGGATTTCCTCACCGCCAACACGAAGCACCAACTCGACAACGGCTTCGACGGCACCAACCCCGACATGAACGCGACCGACAAGCACGTCGTCGTCATCGGCGGTGGTGATACCGGCACCGATTGCGTTGGCACCTCCCTCCGTCAGGGCTGCAAGAATATCATCCAGTTGGAAATCATGCCCCAGCCTCCCATGGAGCGGGCCGCCAACAACCCCTGGCCCGAGTGGCCGAAGGTTTACAAGATGGACTACGGTCAGGAAGAAGCCGCCGAGATCCAGGGCAAGGACCCCCGCGCCTACCTCGTCATGACGAAGCAATTCATCTCCGACGACGAGGGCAAGGTCACCGGCCTCGAGATCGTCGATATCACCTGGGGCAAGAACGACAAAGGTCAGTTCATCCCGCAGGAGACCGAAGGCACCCTCCGCACCATCCCCTGCGACATCGCCCTCCTCGCCATGGGCTTCCTCGGACCCGAACAGGAAATCGTCGAGCAATTCGCCCTCGAAACCGACCAGCGCAGCAACGTGCAGGCCGAGTTCGAACGCTACACCACCAACATCGACGGCATCTTCGCGGCCGGTGACATGCGACGCGGCCAGTCCCTCATCGTCTGGGCCATCAACGAAGGCCGTGGCGCAGCCCGCGAATGCGACCGCTACCTCATGGGCAGCACCACGCTCCCTTAACTAACGCAGGGTGACAGTCCCGGTCACAGGCCCCTGGGACCGCAGATCTTTAGTCCGCCCCAGAGCCCACCAGCGCCCTCCCCGACGAAGGAGGGCATACTTCTCCCCCCGTGGCGTGACCGTCTCGGTCGCAGGCCACCCTCCCGTAGCGAAAGCTCCTCGTGCTTTCGGCGGCACGGCACTGAAAACCGGACCCTCTCTTCGGCCCGTTTCACTCATCCTCCCGCCCCAAGAACAACACCCTCAGCAAAACCCGCACCCTTCTCGCTGAAGTCATCGACTACAAAACCGACAACCTCACCTTCTGTTTCCATCCCTGATCTTGTCCGACAGCACCAACGCCCTTCGCCGATTCGCGCGAGGTAGCATGAACGTATCATTCGCTCATTGCAACCCGTTCCGGCAATAGTTTTCGTAGTGCGATTTCGTGTTGCGCGAATGCCGATCTTGGATAGAGTAATGGTGTCTGCTGTGTTCGTCACTATCACGGCGGCGAGCCCGGACCGATGCGTTAAACATGGGGGCGGCCCCTTCAGTTTTTAGTCATGCCTTCACTGGAAGACTCGGAACAGGAGGATGTCCCCAACCTATTGAGCTTATAGGAACGTGGCTTACGGCGCCGTGGACGGCATAGCGGATAGGATTGTCCGTTCAAGTTTACTTGAGCGGGCATTTCCCTGTCTGGGCATCTCACTCTTCGTCGCGGAACAACTGCGTTGTGTCGGCGGCTCCACCGCATCCTCGCCCTACCCCACCGCGCCCCCTCCACCGACCGTCCAACCTCCGAAAGCCCGAAGTGCATCCGCTACCCCTCTCCCAAAATCAGCGCCATCAGCGAAATCAGTGGTCAACCACCGGGCTCCGCCCCCCCTCAATACATCGGCACATCAAACTCCAACTTCTTCCACCGGATCCTCTCCCCCTCAAAACAGAATCGCCCTTCAAATGTCCGGTTATCCTCCAACATCTGCGGAAGCCAATACTTGTCATCCTCCCACATCAAGTCATAGGGAATCTGGTCCATCCGCGTCCACCTCGGAATCGCCTCATCCGTCTCCGTCGGCGTCCCTTCGAACTCCTTCGCCATATACACATGACAGTGAATATCCGGCAAATCGGTCATCGCGAAAAACAACTCGCCCATCTTCCGCGGATTGATCGGCGTCACATGCAACTCCTCCTGCGTCTCCCGCACCGCCGACTGCAAGGCGCTCTCGCCCGGATCAATCTTCCCGCCAGGACCGTTGATCTTCCCCATCCCGATCCCCCGCAGCTTCTTGATCAGCAAGACCTCAAACTTATCTACCACAAACATCAAGGTCGCCCGAATCTCCGGGGTCCATGCGTTCCATTCTATCGGCGAAGGATCATCTGAATCGTCCATTAGTTCTCAGGCTGTGCAAATTGCTCCATCCCCTCGCAAGTGCACACGAGGTTCCGGTCACCGTGCACATTATCAATTCTAGCCACCGACGGCCAGAACTTGTGCACCCGCAACCTCGCCACCGGAAATGCAGCCCGCTCCCGCGAGTAGGAATGCTCCCACTCATCAGCACACAAGGCCCGGGCCGTGTGCGGCGCTCCCCGTAAAACATTGTCCTCACGATCCGCCGCGCCAGAGATCACTTCCTGAATTTCGGCATGAATCGACAACATCGCTTCGCAAAATCGATCGAGCTCCTCCTTCGACTCCGACTCGGTCGGCTCGATCATCAAGGTCCCCGAAACCGGCCAACTCATCGTCGGCGCGTGAAATCCATAATCCATCAACCGCTTCGCGACATCCTCCACGGTCACTCCGCTCTCCTGGCTCATCGGTCGCAAATCAATAATGCACTCATGCGCAACTCGACCGTTCCTTCCCGTATAGAGCACCGGATAGTGCTGCTTCAACCGCTCCGCAATGTAGTTGGCATTTAGCAAAGCCACAATCGTCGCCGTCTTCAACCCCGGCGCACCCATCATACGCATATACATCCACGAAATCACATTGATCGATGCACTCCCCCACGGCGCCGCACACACCGCATTGTCCTTATTCTTCAACAAGGCATGCCCCGGCAAAAACTCCACCAGATGCTTCGCCACCCCGATCGGCCCAATCCCCGGACCACCACCACCGTGCGGAATACAAAAGGTCTTGTGCAAATTGAGATGACAAACATCCGCCCCAATCTGCCCCGGACTCGTCAACCCCAACTGCGCATTCATGTTCGCGCCATCCATGTAGACTTGACCACCATGACGATGCACGGTGTCGCAAACATCCAAAATCGTTTCCTCAAACACTCCATGGGTCGACGGATAGGTCACCATCAACGCACCAAGCTCCCCACTGTGCTTCTCACACTTCGCAGCAAGATTCGCCATGTCGATGTTGCCATCATCATCACACCCCACCGGCACCACCCGGAACCCCGCCATCACTGCCGAAGCCGGATTCGTCCCGTGCGCGGACATCGGAATCAAACAAATGTCCCGCTGCCCTTCGTCCCGGGCCTGCTGATAACTCCGAATCGCCAACAAGCCCGCATACTCGCCCTGTGATCCCGCATTCGGCTGCAAAGACACCGCCGCAAATCCCGTCACCTCGGCCAACCAGTCCTCCAACTGCTCCAGCATCACCCGATAGCCCTCTGATTGATCTTCCGGCACAAAGGGATGAATCGCCCCCACCTCTGGCCAGGTCACCGGCATCATCTCCGCCGCCGCATTCAGCTTCATCGTGCAAGACCCCAACGGAATCATCGATTCGTTCAGCGCCAGGTCCTTCCCCTCCAAGCGCCGCAAATACCGCAGCATCTCGGTCTCGCTGTGATACGAATTGAAAACGCTGTTCTTCAGAAACTCACTCGTCCGCACCAACCCTTCCGGAGTCCCTTCCGCCTTCCCGGCATCCTCCACGCCGAAACATCCAAGCAACGCAGCGACATCCTTTTCCGTCGTCGTCTCATCCAACGAAACCCCCACGCGATCCGTATCGATCAGTCGCAAGTTAAACCCCGCCTTCTTCGACACCGCCAAAACTTCCGCCGCCTTCCCCGCGACCCCCACGGTCAATGTATCAAAGAAGCTCTCATTCTCCACGATCACTCCGCCACTCTTCAACCCCGCCGCCAACCGTCCTGCGAAACCCTGCACCCGTTGTGCAATCGCCTTCAAACCAGCCGGACCATGATACACCGCATACATCGATGCCATCACTGCCAGCAGCACCTGCGCTGTGCAAATGTTCGACGTCGCCTTGTCACGACGGATGTGTTGCTCCCGCGTCTGCAGCGCCAATCGATACGCAGGATGTCCCGCACTATCCACCGACAGTCCCACTAGGCGACCCGGCAACTTCCGCTTCAACTTGTCGATGCAGGAAATAAACGCCGCATGCGGACCACCAAAACCAAGCGGCACCCCGAAGCGCTGCGACGATCCCACACAGAGATCAGCCCCAAATGCACCGGGCTCTTTCAGCACCGTCAGCGCCAACAAATCAGCCGCCACCACCAAGAGACCACCCGCGCCATGCACCGTGTCCGCAAAGCCCGCATAGTCCTCTACCGAACCATCGGTAGCCGGATACTGCACCAAAGCCCCGATGAAAGTCTCCTTCTCCGGCGCATAGTCCCGCCAAGACCCAATCACCAATTCCACCCCGACCGCCCCGGCCCGTGTCCGCATCACGTCAATCGTCTGCGGATGACACCGCTCATCCACAAAAAATACCGATCCCTTCGGCTTACTCCCCTGCGCCAAGGCCATCGCCTCCGCCGCCGCCGTCCCCTCGTCCAACAAAGACGCATTCGCCACATCCAATCCGGTCAACTCCACGATCACCGTCTGGAAATTCACCAATGCCTCCAAGCGGCCCTGCGCAATCTCCGCCTGATATGGCGTGTAGGCAGTATACCAACCCGGGTTCTCCAAAATGTTCCGCTGAATCACCGGCGGCGTCACCGTCCCATAGTAACCCTGTCCGATGCACGACTTCAGCACCACGTTGCGCGACATGATCCCACGCAATTCTTCCAGCGCGGCCACCTCTGACAGCGCATCCGGCAACTCGATTGCACTCTCCAATTGGATCTTCGCCGGGACCGCTTCATCGACCAGCGCCTCCATCGAAGCAATGCCGAGCGCATTGAGCATTTCCTGACAACGCGCCTCGTTCGGTCCGATGTGGCGCTCCGCAAATCCGGAGGGAATGGACATAAGTATGTTCGTTCGTGGTTCGGGCTTCTGCATCATGCAGCCACCCGATCAAGACCAGCTTCAGCTGATCAGTTCACGGTAAGCCGCAGCGTTCATCATTCCATCCAGCTCACTGGGATCGGACATCCGGACTTTGAAAATCCATCCCGTTCCGTGTGGATCGGTATTCACCAACGCCGGCTCACCCTCCGCAGCCGCATTCCCCTCAGTCACCTCACCAGTCACCGGTGAGAAAATATCGCTCGCCGCCTTCACAGACTCGACCACCGCAATCGCCTCCCCTTTCGAGACCGCCCGCCCTGCGTCTGGAAGCTCCACGAACACCACGTCCGTCAACTCCTCCTGCGCATGGTCGGTCACCCCGACTGTGGCAATGTCTCCCTCGATCGAAACCCACTCGTGGTCTGACGTATAACGAAATGATTCTGGAACGTTCATAAGCTGATCTGCTGGGAAGTTCCTATCTGCTCAGGCCTTCTTGTAAAAAGGCTTTTTCACGATCTGGGCAGGAACTTTCCGTCCCCGGACATCAATCGCCAGTTCTGTGCCAATTTTAGCAGTCTCCACTGGTAAATAAGCCAGCCCAATCCCCAGCCCCACGCTCGGAGAGAGCGTCCCGCTGGTCAGCACTCCCAGAAGCTCCCCCTCAGCCGAAAACACCTCTGCCCCGCCCCGAATCGGTGGCCCCTTGCCCAAGCACTGAATCGCCACCAGCCGCCCCCCCAAGCCCTCCTCCTTCTGCTTCGCCAGAACATCACTCCCCACAAATTCCCCCTTGGCCAACTTCACAAAGAATCCCAACCCAGCCTGCAACGGAGTCCGCTCCGGACTCAGGTCCGAGCCATTCAGCGGATAGCACATCTCCAGCCGCAGCGTATCCCGCGCCCCCAACCCACAAGCCCGCGCCCCGGCCGCAATCGTCTTGCGCAACCAAGCCGCCCCATCCGCTGCCGCACAGAAAAACTCAAAGCCATCCTCCCCCGTGTAGCCGGTCCGGCACACGATCAACTCCTGCCCCTCGTGCTCCACCCGGACAATCCCATTCCGCGGCGGTAATTCCGCCCCCGGCACCATCCCCGCATACACCTTCACAGCCTCCGGCCCCTGCACGGCCATCGCGGCAAAATCCTCGCTAAGATCCTCCAAATCAACACCCTCGATCAAGCGCCCCTGCATCCACGCCCAGTCCTCCGCAATCTTCGCCGCATTCACCACCAGGAAGAACCGCTCCGCATCTTCCCGATACAAAATCAGATCATCAATCACCCCACCGGCCTCATTCAGCAGAAACGTATACTGCCCCTCTCCGTCTCCCAGCGCCCCCACATGATTCGTCAGCACCCCATCCAACCAGGCCGAGGCACCTGCCCCCGTCACCACAAACTGCCCCATGTGCGAAATATCAAACACCCCCGCCGTCTCCCGCACCGCCGCATGCTCCTCCAAAATCGACCCATACCGAATCGGCATGTTCCACCCAGCAAAAGGCACCAACTTCCCCCCCAGCTCCTCATGAACCGCCTTCAGGGGACTCTCCTTCAATTCTCCGCTCATTCTGCGGACTCTGTGCCCGGCGATCAGACTTGTCAATCGACCCCTCCCCCCCTTTTCTCAAGGCCGTGGGATTGGTCAATTCACTCGAACTCCGCTTCCGATGGCTCTCCATCCCGGGATTCATCCGGGCCGTCTCCATCATCCACCTCTTCGTCTTCGCCCTCCTGGTTCTCAAACCAGAACTGCACAACCTCCTCGCCTTCCACTGGGGCAGAATCCAAGCTGGCGAATACTGGCGCATCGTCTCCTTCTACGCCCTCCCACCCGTCCTCCCCACCGGCGGCATCTACCCCTACCTCGGCATGGGGCTCGCCGTCTACGTCGCCTTCCTGGTCGCTGATCTCCTCGAGCACTCCTGGGGATCCTTCCGCACCTCTGTCTTCTGCTACGGCACCATCGGCTGTCAAATCCTCACCCTCCTCGCCATCTGCGCCTTCGTCCACCCGATCAGCGCCGCCTGGGGCAGCACCATGTTCTACCAAGCCGTCTTCTTCGCCTTCGCGACCATCTTTCCGCATTACGAATTCCGCCTCATGTTCGCCCTCCCCCTCAAGGCCTACATCATCGCCATCGGCATCGCCCTCTTCGGCGTCGCCGGCATGCTCGGCGACCCACTCCACCTCCTCTACGCCCTCGGCTCCCTCTTCCCCTACTCCTTCTGGGCCGGCCCCATCATCATCGGCTACATCAACAATCGCGCCACCACCCAAGTGCGCCGCGCAAAGTTCAACTCCAAAGTCGCCAGCACCACTCGCCAGTGCTTCCACACCTGCAAATCCTGCGGCGCCACCGAACACAGCCACCCCGAACGAGATTTTCGCGTTACCCCAGACGATTACGAGCTATGCTTCTCCTGCCTCGACGAAGATCCCTAACCTGGGACCGCGGACTTTAGTCCGCCCCCTAGTTCCTACAAAAAAAAAACTGCGGAAATCTGCGGACCCAACCTCCGCCTTCAAAAGTCTCAACCCATCAATCGTAAATCATCAATCCCCCTCTCCAACCTCCAACTCCACCATTCGCGGTTCAATCCTCCTCCAATTTCTGACCTCTGACTTCCGAAAAATGAATCCCCTCAGCCAACTCCCTTCCGTCGAGAAACTCACCGTCAAACTCGAAGGCACCACCATCCTTCCCCGTCCCCTCGTCGCCGGACTCATCAAACGTGAAGTCGCCGTCTGGCGCGAACGACTCGCCGCCGGAGAAGAACACCCTCGCGAAGACATCGAATCCGATGTCCACGCCGCCCTCCTCTCCTTCGCCGCCTCCCGCCTCCAACCGGTCATCAACGCCACCGGCGTCATCATCCACACCAACCTCGGCCGCTCCCCGCAAGGCATCCGTAGCGCCGATGCCCTGCGCAAAATCGCCACCGGTTACTCAAACCTCGAATTCGACCTCCCCTCCGGCAACCGCGGACGCCGCGCCGGCTACCTCGAATCCGCCCTCGCCATCCTCCTCGAAGCCGATGCCGCCACCGCCGTCAACAACTGCGCCGCCGCCCTCGTCCTCACCCTCCGCCATCTCATCAGCGACGACCGCAACGAAGTCATCGTCTCCCGTGGCGAACTCGTCGAAATCGGCGGCGGCTTCCGCATCCCCGACGTCCTCGAAACTTCCGGCGCGAAACTCGTCGAAGTCGGCGCCACCAATAAAACCCACCTCGACGACTACGCCAAAGCAATCACCGACAAGACCGCACTCATCCTAAAGGTGCACCGCTCGAACTTCTACATCGAAGGCTTCACCGACGAACCCGCCGTCCCCGATCTCGCAACTCTCGCCCACCAACACAATCTCCCACTTGTCGAAGACCTCGGCTCCGGCGCCGTCATGAACACCGACGAACTCGCCCCCCTCGATCACGAACCTCGACCACAGGAAGCCCTCCAGAACGGCATCGACCTCGTCATCTTCTCGGGCGATAAACTCCTCGGCGGCCCTCAAGCCGGCATCATCGCCGGCCGCGCCGACCTCGTCGCCGGCATCAAGAAGGAACCGTTCTTTCGCGCCGTCCGCTGCGACAAACTCATCCTCACCGTCCTGCAGGAATGCATCGACGACTACCTCCACTGCAAAGGCTCCAACCCACCCGACCTCCCCACCCTCACCTTCCTCTCCACCCCCATCGCAGACCTTCGCACTCGCGCCGAAGCGATCCTCGCCGCCCTCCCCGAGAACATCGTCCCCGTCGTCGACATCGTCGACGCCACCTCCCGCACCGGAGGCGGCACCATGCCCAAATCAGAAATCCCCTCCCTCGCAATCCGCCTCACCCCACAAGGCTGCTCCGTCGACGACCTCGCCGCCCGCCTCCGCACCGGCACCCCCGCCCTCGTCGGCTACACCGAAGACAACGCCCTCCACCTCAATTTGCGCACCGTCTTCCCGCACCAAGACACAGCCCTCACCTCTGCTGTCCTCAAAGCGATCGAGCAGTAGGCGCACCTCGAGAAGGAATCTTGATCAGCACGCTATCAAAGCCTATACGGGACACCGCGCTCCTCGATTTCATACCCCTCCGCCGCCGCCTCTCCGCCGCCCTCCTCCTCTCCGCCGCCTCGGCCCCGGCCCTTGAAGTCGTCCTCGACTTCACGATGGATGAGAACAATTACAACTGGTTCAACCCAGCCCACCGGGACTCTCTCCCCAAACTGACAACTCTCTCCCCACTTCCCCCACTTCCTCAAGCCCCCACTCCGCGCCACACCACAAGGTAGACGGTATACGCGACATACCCCAGCAACAGCAGGAGCCCTTCCCCTCGCGAAATTTTCATCCGCGTCGCCAATAACGGAATGATCAACACGGTCGCTCCCAGCATCACCCAAAGATCCACCCTGTTCACGTTATCCGCATTCAAAGGCAGAACCAACGAAGCAATACCGATCACGCAGAGAATGTTGAAGATGCACGACCCGATCGCACCGCCGGTGATGATGTCCCCTTGATTTCTCCTCGCCGCCACCACGGCGGTCGCCAACTCAGGCAACGAGGTCCCGAAAGCCACCAGCGTCAACCCGATGATCGCACTCGGCACGCCAAAATCTTCCGCAAGAAACACCCCACTCCCCACCAACAGGTGCGCACCCAAAACAAGCCCGGCAAGACCAATCAAAATCAATCCAAGATCCAACACCACCCGCCCGGGCCCCGAACGTTTTACAATCTCAATCTGCTCAGCTTCCGCCTCGTCATACTGACTCGGCTGCGGCTCCTTCTTGGCCATCCGCACACTGGCCACCACGTAGAAAATAATCCCCGCAAACAAAACCCCGCCCTCCACCCGATTCACCGTCCCGTCCCACAACATCCCGAAGAACACCAGCGTCGCGACCAACAGGATCGGCACCTCCCGCTTGATGATTTGCGCATGCACCACAATCGGACGCACCAAGGCTCCCACCCCGAGGATCAACATGATGTTGCAGATGTTCGACCCGATGATGTTCCCCAACGCGATATCCGGCTCCGGGTTTGCCCCCAAGTTCGCCTTGAGACTCACCATCAACTCCGGAGCGCTCGTCCCGAAAGCCACCACCGTCAGCCCCACCACCAAGGGCGAGATCCCCACCCGATAGGCGATCTCCCCACTGCCTTTCACGAGCCATTCAGCCCCTAAATACAGCAAGACAAAACCAATCAAGAGCAGCCCGGAATGCATAAGAACGTCCACGAAACAGACCTGTACCCACCCCACATCCAAACTCTACTATAAAATCCCGCCGAAATTCCTTTTCCCAGCCCCCCTCGGGACGCTAATCCCACCCATGCCACAATCCCACCGCATCGCAGTCCTCCCTGGAGACGGAATCGGCCCCGAGGTCATGGTCGAGGCCCTCAAAGTCCTCAACGCCGTCACCAAGTCCCACAATTTCACCGTCGAGCACGAGACCTACCTCGTCGGAGGTGCCGCCATCGACGCCACCGGAGGCCCCCTCCCCGAGGACACCGTGAAAGGTTGTGAAGCAGCGGAGGCCATCCTCTTCGGATCCGTCGGCGGCCCCAAATGGGAAAACCTCCCTCCCAACATCCAGCCCGAGCGCGGCGCCCTCCTCCCGATCCGCAAACATTTCGGCCTCTACGCCAACCTCCGCCCCGGAGTTTGCCACCCCGCCCTCACTCACGCCTCTCCCGTCAAAAACGAACTCATCCCCAACGGCTTCAACGTCCTCTGCGTCCGCGAACTCACCGGCGGCATCTACTTCGGCCAGCCCAAGGGCATCGAAGAGCGCAACGGCGAGCCCGTCGCCATCGACACGATGGTCTACGCCAAAAGCGAGATCGTCCGCATCGCCAAGGTCGCCTTCGAAGCAGCGATGGGCCGCGACAAACGCCTCTGCTCGATCGACAAGGCCAACGTCCTCTCCAACTCCGTCCTCTGGCGCGAGACGGTCGAGGAAGTCGCCAAGGACTACCCCGAAGTGAAACTCTCCCACCTCTACGTCGACAACGCCGCCATGCAAATCATCCGCCGCGCCCCAGACTTCGACGTCCTCGTCACCGGCAACCTCTTCGGCGATATCATTTCCGATGAGATGGCCATGATCTCCGGTTCCCTCGGCATGCTCCCCAGCGCCAGTCTCGGCAAAACCACTGAGTCCGGAGGCAACTTCGGCCTCTTTGAACCCTCCGGAGGCTCAGCCCCCGATATCGCCGGACAAGGCATCGCCAACCCCATCGCCCAAATCCTCTCCCTCGCCATGCTCCTCCGCTACTCACTCGGCCAGGCCGCCGCCGCCGACTCCATCGACCAAGCCGTCGAGAAGGCCATCGGAGCCGGATTCCGCACCGGAGACATCTTCACCGGAGCCGAAGGCGAAATAAAAGTGGGCACCACCGGCATGGGCCGCGCCATTCTTGAAAACCTTTAGGTCCCAGGCGCGTTACATAGGGGCGGCGCGCGAAGCGCCCCCCTCTCCCCCAGTAACCGATAACGGATAACTGATAACTCCAATTCATGATCCGCTGGTTTGCCCGTAACGACATCGCCGCCAACTTCTTGTTGATCGCGGTGCTCATCCTCGGGCTGCGGGCCGCCTTCTTCCTCCTCCCTCTCGAAGTTCGCCCCACATACGAGTTCAACGAAATCCGCATCCGCATGAGCTATCCGGGCGCCACCCCGGACGACGTCGAGCGCACCATCATCATCCCGATCGAACAAGCCCTCGAAGGGCTCTCCGGGATCAAGGAAATCGAATCCGACGCCAGATCCGGACGCGCCAGAATCGATGTCACCCCCGATCGAGACACCGACATCCGTCAACTCCTCGAAGAGGTCCAACGGCGCATCGAAACCGTCCGCGCCTTCCCCAACGAATCCGAGCGCCCCACGATCACCATCCCCAATACGGAATCCTACTTCGAAGTCATCACCGTCGTCGTCCACGGTGACCTCGGCGAAAGCGACATCCTCCGCATCACCAATCAAGTCCGCGACGACATTCTCACTCTCCCCGGCATCTCCCAGGTAGAGATCAACGGCAACCGGGATCGCGAAATCTCCATCGAGACCGACCCCGAAGTCCTCCGCGGGTTCGGACTCTCTATCGAGGACCTCGACAACGCCATCCAACGCTCCTCCATCGACCTCCCCGCCGGATCAATCCGCACTGCCGCCGGCAACATCAACCTCCGCACCAAAAGCCAAGCCTACACCGGGGCCGATTTCCGCAACATTATCATCCGCGCCGACGACGGCTCCCAACTCAAACTCGGTGACGTGGCCACCATTGACGATGGCTTCATCGAAAACAAAATGCTCATGCGCTACAACGATGAGCGCGCCCTCCGCATCGAAATTCTCCGCACCGGTGACGAAAGCGCCATCGAGATCGCCAACACCATCCGCGAATACGTCAAAGACGCCGGGAACCGCTATCCGGAAGGAATCCATTTCTCCATCTGGGACGACGAATCCATCTCCCTCCGCGGCCGTCTCACCACCCTCACCACTTCCCTGCTCCAGGGAGGCTTCCTCGTCCTCCTTTTGCTCGGACTTTTCCTGCGCCCCATGCTGGCCTTCTGGATCGTCATTGGAATCCCCGTCAGTTTCGCCGGCGGATTATTCCTAATGCCCTTTTTCGGCATGACCCTGAATCTGATGAGCCTCTTCGGCTTCATCATCGTCGTCGGCATCGTCGTCGATGACGCCATCGTCACCGGGGAAAACATCTACACCAGACTTCGCGACGACCTCACTCCTCTGGATGCCGCCGTCCTCGGCACCAAGGAAGTCGCCACTCCCGTCACCTTCGGTGTCATCACCACCATCGTGGCCTTCATCCCGCTCATGTTTTACGATGGATTCTGGGGTAACTTCACCCGCCAGATTCCACCCGTCGTCGCTGGTGTCCTCCTCTTCTCCCTGATCGAATCAAAACTCATCCTCCCCTCCCACCTGAAGCACCTCAAGACGAGGCGCAAAAACCTCAACCGCTTCGCCCGCTTCCAAAAGAAGATCGCCGACTCCTTGGAGACGTTCGTCGAAAAAGTCTACAAGCCATCGCTCATCTTCACCGCAAATCACCGCTACTCCACCATCGCCGTCTTCTTTTCCGCTGGACTGGTGGTCCTCGGCATCTGGTCCAGTGGACGCCTTGGCTTCGAGGCCATGCCGGACATCGATCGCTACCAGATCTACGCCGGGCTCAACATGCCCTCCGACACCCCCTTTGAAAAGACCGACGCCATCATTCAGAGAATTGGCGATGCTGCCGAGGAACTCCAGGATGAGTTCAGGGACCCCAAGACCGGCGAGTCTTTGATCACCGGCATCTTTACCGCCACAGGCATCTCCTATCGCGGCCGACCCGGAAACGAATCCTACGGCATGGTGAACATCGAGATCCTCCCGCCGAGTAAACGCAGCGAACGAGGACCAAGGAATGATGTCATCGAAAGCCGACTCCGCCAGATCGTCGGCCCCATCAAAGGAGCAGACCGATTCAGAGTCTACAGCTCGGTCGGTGGCCGCCACGGCACCGGCATTGAGGCGATCGAAGTCGAACTCCGCGGCCCCGATTCCGCAGAGAAATTGGCCGTCGCCCGGGAAATCGACCTACTCCTTGAAGGCTTCGAGGATATTCACGACTCCGGAATCGATGAAGGAGGCCACCGCAATGAATTGGAAATCTCCCTCAAGCCTCGCGCCCGGGAACTGAACCTCACCGAGCGCGAACTTGCCCGGCAGGTCAGACAGTCGTTCTTCGGAGCAGAGTCCCAACGCATCCAACGAGACCGAGAGGAGATCAAGATCATGATCCGGCTTCCCAGAAAAATGCGGGAGAACCTCCAAACCCTCAACGACCTCAAAATTCAAACCAGTCAGGGAGTCAGCATCCCATTCTCTCACGTCGCTACTGCAACCCTCGTCGAAGCGCCCGCCCGAATCAATCGCATCGACGGCGCACGCGTCACCCGCATCAGCGCGTCACCAATCAATAAATCCGTGGACATCATCTCCATCGCAGACCTCGCCGCACCCCAAATTTCAGCCAAGGTCGACAAGGTCGCGGGACTGAGTTGGCGCTACAAGGGCTTCATTGAGGAAAACGAACGCACCGGCGCTCAAACCCACCTGAGTTGGTGGATTCTCGCCGGAGTCCTCTACGCCCTCCTTGCAATTCCCTTCCGCTCTCTCCTCCAACCGTTGTTCGTCCTTCTCGCCATTCCCTTTGGCCTCATCGGCGCTGTCCTCGGCCACATGATCATGGACATTACCCCTTCCTACCTTTCCGTCTTTGGCATGATGGCACTGGCCGGGATCGTCGTGAACGACTCACTGGTCATGGTCGACTTCACCAATCGAAAACGTCGGGGAGGCCTCTCGCCCCGCGACGCGGTCCTTCTTGCTGGCCCCCGACGCTTCCGCCCGATCATGCTCACCTCGGCGACCACCTTCCTCGGCCTCCTCCCCCTCATTCTCGACAGATCCATCCAGGCCCAGTTCCTCATCCCCATGGCCGTCTCCCTCGCCTTTGGCATCCTCTTCGCCACGGCCATCACTCTCTACCTCATCCCGGCCGCTTACCTCATCAACGAGGACCTCACCGCCCAGCTCCGCCGCGCCTGGGCCTGGTATAAGTCCCCCTTCACCGGAGAAGCGGAACCAGAAGCGGAAGCAGCACCTCCCGAGGACCCCTCATAGCCGTCTCCCGTCCGGGATTTCTTTAAAATGAGGGAAAACTGCGCACAAGCAGTAAGGAAATCTTAAATATTCACTGGTCAAAACTAGTTATGGAGCCTAATGTTTGGTTGACCCCTTACACACCGACCGGAACCATGGCATCGACATCTGACCACACCCATCACATCAAACTGCGCGAAACCCAACTAGAAATGGGAGCTGACACATACGCCGACGCCCACTCCGAGGATTTCGAAGGCAAACTTCAGGAAGCTCAGCAGCAGCTCGAGCACCTCCAGCATCAACGTGAAGAGCTAGAGCGCCAAAAGCTGGAACTCGAAGACCTCAACCGCAAAAAGCTCGATTTCGTCAATGGCCAGATCGAGATGGGCGAGCGTCTTTCCACCTCCCTCACCTCCATCGACCGCGAACTCTTTGAGCTGCGCCAGGAACTCGAAGACCTCGAGCAAACCCGCCAATCATTCGCCGCCCACCTCGACCGCCTCGAAAACATCGAGCCCGAGTCATGGCCCCGCGAAACCCTCGCGCACGAATTGAGCCGCGCCCTCGCCATGCTCGACCAGTCCGAAGAAGAATTCGAAGGCGCCGTCGCCCACTTCTCCAGTGGTCGCTCCCGCGGAATCTTCGGCAATGGCGGCAGCAGCCGGGCAACGGCAAAGAAAGCAGCAGACAACGGTTTCCTCCAAACACTCAAGAACGGCCTCGCCTTCAATCTTCCCGTCGTAATCCTCGGGACGATTGCCCTCTTGGTCTACCTCGTGAAGTAAAATGTACCTATTCAACAAGACCCCAGAAAAAAGCTCCGGCGGATTCGGCAGGCGCGAAGAGCAGTTGCTGTCTCGTATCAACGAACTCGAAACCTTCATCGAGACCGGCCCGGAACGTGCCCGTCTCCAAATGGAGGAGGAGATCTACACCATGCCCCCGCCCGACGACCTCGCCGACCGTCGACGCGAACACAAATTTTATGCCCAGCTGAGCCGGGGAGAAATCCGCAACGAACTCCGCTACCAAACCCGCGGCACTTTTCTCTTCTTCCTCCTTGCCTCCGCCATCGCCGGCCTCTCCTCTTGGATCTATTCCTTCCTACAAGGAATATAGGGTAGCGGACGGTCACGAATGGCACGTAATTACGCGCCATTCGGGACAGTTACTCCACATCCGTTCACCCTCCCAGCCCTGAAAGCCGAACAGGCACCTCTCAGCCCTGAAAGGGCGTGGGCAAACATCCGCATTCCCTCGGCCGCCACTTCACCGCTTCAACCGCTCAAAAAGGGTTGCCTTGCGCCCCAGATTCCCGAGCATCCGGCCCGTGAGTGACACCAACGATTTCAAGGTCGACTACGTCGCCAATCTGGCCCGCCTCGACATCACCCCTGAAGAAGCAAAACGCTATCAGGGACAACTCGACGGCATCCTCTCTTATATCGAGGAACTGACCAGCATCGACGTCGACGGCATCGAACCCACCGCCCACCCCGCCCCGGTCCTCGACCGCCTCCGGGAAGACGACGCCCCCGCCTTCAGCATCAAGCAGGAAGCCTTCCTCCGCAACGCCCCCGACCAAGCATCCAACCAACTCCGCGTCCCCAAAGTCGTCGACCCCTCCTAACTCCAATCCGAGCTCCGCCTCAAAGAACCGTAAGGTGACTGTCCCGGTCGCCATCTCCCCCCCCGGCGCAGCCGCACTTCCCTCCGACCTCCGAATTCCCCATGTCCCTCGCCACCCAATCCATCTCCGCGCTCCGTCAACAACTGACGGCCGGCGACATCACCTCCCGAGACATCGTCGAGTCCGTCGCTCAAGCGATCGACTCCAACGACACCGAAGTCGGCGCATACCTTTCCCGTGACGTCGAAAAGGCACTCGCCGCAGCGGACGCCGCCGACCTCTCCCTCCCTCTCGGAGGAATCCCCATCGCCATCAAGGACAACATCAACGTCGAAGGCGAACCCTGCACCTGCGGCTCCAAATTCCTTCAAGGCGCCTACCTCTCCCCCTACGACGCAACTGCGTCACGCAAACTCAAAGAGGCCGGCGCGGTTCTCTTCGGTCGCACCAACATGGACGAGTTCGCCATGGGCTCCTCCACCGAGAACTCCGCCATCCAACTCACCCGAAATCCCCACGACCTTAACCGTATTCCGGGCGGTTCTTCCGGCGGTTCCGCAGCAGCAGTCGCCTCCGGCTCCGCGATCGCTGCTCTTGGCTCCGACACCGGTGGCTCTGTCCGGCAACCCGCCTCCCATTGCGGTGTGGTCGGCCTCAAACCTTCCTACGGCCGCGTCTCCCGTTACGGCCTCGTCGCCTTTGCTTCTTCCCTCGATCAAATCGGACCACTCACCAACTCTGTCGAAGACGCCGCCCTCTTGCTCGAAGCCATCGCAGGTGGCGACCCCCGTGACTCCACCTGCCTCGACGACGCCGTCCCCTCCTACCGCGAATCCCTCGATAAGGGCGTGAAGGGCACCAGAATCGGCATCCCCGCCGAATACTTTGGCGAAGGCCTGGCGCCCGCCGTTCGCGAACGCATCGAAACCGCCGCCAAGGCTCTCGAAGCGGAAGGTGCAGAACTCGTCGAGATCTCCCTGCCCTCCACCAAACACGCCGTCTCCACCTACTACGTCCTCGCCCCCGCCGAGGCCTCCTCAAACCTCTCCCGCTTCGACGGTGTCCGCTACGGCAACCGCGTCGACAAGGGCACAGGCATCGTCGACATGTACGGCACCAGCCGTAGCGCCGGATTCGGATCCGAAGTAAAACGCCGCATCATCCTCGGCACCTACGTTCTCAGCTCCGGATACTACGACGCCTACTACACCCGCGCACAAAAGGTCCGCACCATCGTTCAACAGGAATTTCAAGCGGCCTTCCAAAAAGTCGACGCCATCCTCAGCCCTGTCAGTCCCGGCCCCGCCCGGAAACTTGGTGACGCGAAAGGCGACCCGCTGAGCGACTACCTCGCCGACATCTACACCATCAGCGCCAACCTCGCTGGCATCTGCGGCATCAGCGTCCCCGCCGGCACCGTCCCCAGCGACGAAGGAACCAATCTCCCCGTCGGCCTCCAACTCCTCGGACCACACATGGCCGAAGAAACCATCCTCCGCGTCGCCAAGACCTGGGAATCAGTACGCGGCGAGTAAGGAAACCCTATCCCTGCGGCCCCAACTTCCCAATCTCCGTCATCACCCGATCTGCAAGCACTTGATAAGCCTCCCGACCCTTGGCCTTCAGCTCGCTCTCTGAAAAAATAATCGGATCACCGATATACACAGTCACCGGGTGAAACTTCACCCCGCCTGTCCGCGGCATCGCGTCAAAACTCCCCACCACTCGCACCGGCTGCACCGGCACACCGCTCTTCGCGATCAGCATCCCCACCCCGGGCTTCGCCTCCTGCAGATTCCCATCAGGACTCCTCGTCCCTTCCGGAAACATCAAGACCGCTTTCCCTCCTTTCAAAGTCCGGATGATCGTCTTCATGCTCTTCAAGTCCGCCCCATCGCGATCCACCGGAACAGCATTCAACTTCGGCAAGAGGTAGCTGAAAAAATTCTTAAACAGCGTCGACCGAGCCAGATAATGGAGATTCCCCGAGTAGCCGATCCCCACCAACGGAGGGTCCATGAAGCTCGCATGGTTGGACGCCACAATCGCCCCACCACTTTCAATCCGCTTCTCGTGCCCCACCACCCGATATCCAAAGAGTGCCTTCACCACGCTGCCCATCAGCAGCTTGAAAAACCAATACCACATCTCTAACTCCTCGCCTCCTCGGATTCCCGCTCGAACCAACCGCGTTGCTTCAACACCTCCAAGGCTTTTTCGACAACCTCCTCGATCCCTATCTCCGAACTGTCAATCACCACCGCTCCATCCGCCACAACAAGCGGCGATGTCTTGCGCTGCGCATCCTGTCGATCCCGCTCGCCCACCGCATCCTGCTGACCCTCCGCAGCCCGTCGCTGCCGGCGCACTTCCTCCGACGCGTCAATATAGAGCTTAAAGGGTGTATCCGGAAAGACCACCGAGCCGATGTCCCGACCCTCCATCACGAGATCACCCAGGCGCAGCAAATCCCGCTGACTCGCCACAAGCACATCACGCACCTCAGGCACTGCTGAAACTTTCGAGACCGCCGCATTCACCGCTTCGAACCTTAACTCGGCTCCCGGACCCACACCATCGATCGTCATCGTGGAATGACCATCCTTCACGCCACACCCCACCGCGAGGGTCTTCAGCAACGCAACCACCGCAGCAGGGTCCGTAGGATCAACACCCTGCCTCACCACCTCCCAGGTCACGGCCCGGTACATTGCCCCGGAGTTCACCATGATCAGTCCCAGCCGTTTCGCTAAAACTTTGGCAACAGTACTCTTCCCCGAAGCTGCGGGACCGTCGATGGCGATGGCGTGGTGCGTCTCTGACATGTCGTTAGAAAGTCTTACTTCTTCCCTCCCCGCCGGATCTCCCGGATCTGCTCCTCAAATCCCGGATAGGAAGTCGCAATGCAATCGGAGTTCTCAATGACCGTCTCGCCCTCCGCGAACAGCCCCGCGATCGCAAAGGCCATCGCAATACGGTGGTCACCGAAGCTGTCGATCCGCGCCCCCTTTAGCTTCCTCCCACCAACAACCTCCAAACCATCTTCGAACTCCTCCACCTCAACATCCATGGCTCGAAGCCCCTCCACCACTGTCGTAATCCGATCAGTCTCCTTGACCCGCAGCTCACCCGCATTCCGAATGACCGTCCGTCCCTGCGCCAGGGCACCGGCCACGGCAAGAATTGGGACTTCATCGATCAAGTTCGGGACTTCTTCGATCTTGACCTCCGTGCCACGTAAAACCCCACCCTGCACTTCAATATTGCCTGCCGGCTCTCCATCACCCGATCCAGTCAGCACCACATCCTTGATCTTCGCGCCCATCCGCAACATCACCGCCATCAAGGCTGTCCGGGTCGGATTCAATCCAACATTCTTGATCAACAATCGCGATCCGTTCATCGCCGCAGCCGCAACAATCCAGAACGCCGCACTAGAAAAATCTCCTGGCACCTTCAGGTCGGTCGACTCCGGCATCTGCCCGCCATACACACTGATCGCATCTCCGTTACGCCGCGTCCGCACACCAAACTGTGCCAACATCCGCTCGGTGTGATTCCGTGTTTCCGCAGGCTGCACTACCGTCGTCTTTCCTTTGGCAAACAAACCAGCCAACAGGATCGCGCTCTTCACCTGGGCGCTCGCAACGGGCATCTCGTAAGTCGTCGACTCAAGGTCCGTCCCATGAATCACCAGCGGCGCACATCCCTCCTTCTCTCCAGTCCCTTCAATCTTCGCTCCCATCTGGGCCAATGGCTTGATAATTCTCCCCATCGGCCGCCCCGACAAAGAGGCATCTCCAGTCAGCTCCGAACGAAACGGCTGCGCCGCCAACAAGCCGGCCAACAAGCGCATCCCCGTTCCCGAATTTCCGCAATCAATCGGATCAGCGGCTTCCTGCAACTCCATCTTCCGACCGTGAATCACCATCTCCACCGGACCATGCTCCGTGCTCTTTAACACATCCACCTTCACACCGAGCGATTCCATCGCCTTGAGCGTGTTCACACAATCCTCACTCGGCAGGAAATTGCTCACGCGGCATTCTCCATTCGAAATTCCCGCCAAAATTGCCGCACGATGCGACATACTCTTGTCGCCCGGCACCTCCATCTCCCCCGAGATTTTCTCCAGCGCTTTCACTTTCAGTTCCGATCCTTGCATCACAAATCATTATCCAGTCGACGGCGCCTTACCTGAGCTTCCTCCAGCACCGCTTCCAGCGCCTCTTCCTTACCACCTTCAATCAAATCCGCCAACCGTTGCATGAGCTCCGCTCCCTGCCTCAACGGACCCGCCACCGCCGCTTTGTTCTCAGAAAGGATTTCCCGCCACATCGCCGGATCTCCTCCCGCCACACGACTGGTGTCCCGCAGCCCTCCTCCGGCAAAATGCCCATCCTCCTCATTTTCCAAGGCCACCAGAGCACAAATAGCGGCCATCACATGCGGCACGTGACTAATCCTCGCCACCAAATGATCATGCTCGTCCCCTGTCATCACCGCCGCCCGGGCACCCAATCCGGACCAGAACGCCACAAGCCGGTTCACATCATCATCCGGCAAGCCGCCGTCATTCGTCAAAATACAGGGCGCCCCCTCAAACAAGTCCGGGCTCGCCGCGGAAAAACCACTCTGGTCCGAGCCAGCCATCGGATGACTCCCCAAAAAGCGGATCCCCGCAGCCTTCAATGGAGCTCCCACCGTCTCATGCGGCAACACCTTCACACTCCCCACGTCAGTCACGAACTGCTCCCCACCGACTCCCGCCGCGATCAAACGTTTCGCCAAGTCCGGCATCGCACCCACTGGCACGGCGAGGATAATCAAATCTGCATCGCCCACCACGAGATCGAAATCCGTCGTCGCATGGGAAAATCCCTGCGCCGCAATCTCCGAAACCCGTTGCGCACTCCGCGCCCACATCCGCACTCCCACCTTCGGATGGAGCTTCTCCATCCCCAAGGCGATCGACCCACCAAGTAGGCCGGGTCCTAGAATACCAACGCGGCGGAATTCAGTCACAGTAGATCGGGTGCCATTCCAGCAAGAAACTCCAATCGAGGAGCCCCCTTAATCTGGGCCGTCGGGTTCATGCCTTCCACTCCTTCAATTAAGGTACGCGAAAGCGGTGTTTACTGCCATTAGGGTCCTGGGGATCCTCAACAAGCGTGCCGGATGGAATTCCGCGCACATCCACCGGATTGTTGGTGTGAGGATTGAAAACGTAACCCTCTTTGCCCGGAATCGGAATCGCCCGGGGATAGCCAGCCTTCACCGAGCCATCGGGCGACGGCTCGATCTTTTTCTCGATCGGAGGCGCCGGGTTGTTCGCTTCATCGCGACGAATCGCTTCCTGACGGGCCACTTCACGTGCTTGCTCCTCGGCACTGCCGAGTGCCGGATTTTGAGAATTGGGTCCCGGAAAAAGGGGCCGATCGTAAGGGGTCAAGGGCGCACAAGCGGAGAGGAGTGCGACAATTGCTCCGATGCTGAAGAGGAGGAACTTACTGTTCATAGTATTATGGGGAGCACAAGTGCAGGTCGCTGACTGATTCGACCCGTGCTTCATCGCGAATCATGAGCCACACCAAGTTTATAGTCAAGACGGAGACCGGGGCGGATCTATTCGATTTCTTAAGTTTAGCGACAAAGTGATGCGGATTTCTTTGAATTCCTCCTCTATTTCTGAAGAAATCACCCCGTATGGGCTCAGACCGTCAGGCACTCCGCCACTCCCTCCTCAATTGTATGGGCGGAGCCGAATCCGATTTCGACGGGATCGCCCTCGGGATTTTCGAGTACCAGCTCGCCCACAACTCCCCTTACCGAAAATACTGCACCGCTCTCGGCCAATCTCAGGAGACCGTCACCCGCTGGCAAGACATCCCTCCCGTCCCCGCCGACGCCTTCAAATCCTGCCTCCCGCTCACCTGTTTTCCTCCGGAAAACACCATTCGCACCTTCCTCACCTCCGGCACGACCTCCGAAACAAAAGGGGAACACCACTTCTGCGATCTGGAACTCTACGAGTCAGCGATCATCCATGGCTGGCGTCACGCCAAGCTTCCCGAACTCCTTCAAGCCTACTTCGCCTCGCGTCCTCCCGCGGAAACACCCCACTCCTCTCTCGGACACATGTTCCAAACCCTCTGCCCCGACCACTCCCCAGATCGCTGGCTCGCTACTCCCGGCCACGGCTTTGACATCACTTCTCTCATCGGCCAATCCACTCCGCTCGTCCTCTTCGGCACCAGCCTCAGCCTCCTCCACCTCTGCCACTCGACGAACCCCATCGCCCTTCCGGCCGGCAGCCGTGTCTTTCAAACCGGCGGCTTCAAAGGAGTCAGCGCTGAACACAATCCCGAAGAACTCTCCGACCAAATCTGCCGTCACTTCGACATCACCGAAGATCAACTCATCCACGAGTATGGCATGACCGAACTCAGCTCGCAGAGCTACGCCCCCGGCAAAAACTCCAACTTCCGTTGCCCCCCATGGCTACGAGTGCAGGTCATCGATCCCGCCACCGGTCACAGCCTCCCATCGGGCGAACCGGGCTATCTCGTGCTCTACGATCTCGCCAATCTTGACTCCGTCCTCGCCGTCCGCACTCAGGACTTCGCCCGCATGATCGACCACTCGACCTTCCAACTCCTCGGGCGCGATCCTGCAGCCCTCCCCCGCGGGTGTTCCCGAGCCAGCGATTCATTCTTTCAAAGCGCGTCATGACCACCCCCGAACGCCTCACCGATCTGGCAAATCACTCGGAGCTCTTCGCTCCCTGGACCGGCGCGTTCACAAAGAACGACCTCGAAGATCTCATCAACACCGAGTTCGGTTCCCCTTCCGCCCTTGATCAGCCAGTTTCCAAAGACGAGAAGACCTTTCACCTCGAAGTCCCGAAAACAATCCTCCACATCGTCTCTGCGAACACACCCCACGCCGCCTTTCAATCGCTCCTCCGTGGTCTCGTCCTCGGCTCTCACAACCGCATCAAACTTCCCTCCGCCGGACTCCCCACTTTCGAAGCCATACTCCCGGCTCTCCCTCCTTCCCTCAACGCCTTGGTCGAAACGTCCCGCGACCTCCCCCCCGATTGGCTCACGACCGCCGAGGTCCTCGTCATCTTCGGCAATGACGACACCGTCCGCACCCTCACCGAGCAAGCCCCAGCCACCACCCGCGTCATCGGCCATGGTCAGCGCCTCAGCATCGCCCTCGTCCTCGACGACCCAGAAACCGCCGCCACTCTCGCCGCCACCGACGTCTGTAGTTTCGATCAACGCGGCTGCCTCTCCGTCCACGACGTCTACGTTCACCCCGATTGCCCGGCCTCCCCCGAAACCTTCGCCGCCCTCCTCGCAGAAGCCATGGCAAAGGACGTCCTCACCAGTCCCCCCTCCCCACTCACCCCATCCGAGGCAGGCGCCATCACCACCCTGCGCGAGACGGCCCGCTTCATCTCAGCCTCCCTGCCAGAGCAATGCCAACTCTGGGAAAGCCCGGACTCCACTGCCTGGACCGTCATTCACGAGTCCCACCCCGCCATCAAAGTCAGCTGTCTCAACCGCGTCGCCTACGTCAAACCTTGGCCATCCCACGATCTCCATACCTCCCTCGGCAAAGAACTCCAGCATCTCGCCTGCATCGCCCTCCACCCCTTCAGCGATAGCTTCGCCAACTCCCTCTCCATCCTCAACCCCTCCCGCATCTGCCCCCTCGGCCAAACCCAACACCCCCCTCTCACCTGGCACCAAGACAACCACCCCCCCCTCGCATCCCTCACCACGTGGCATGACCAGCCTGCCCTCCGAAGCTCTCCGCGAAGGATGGGCCCCGGTCATCATTAAACCCCACCGGCGTAGCCGCAATTTCCCCCTCCTCATCAACAGTAAGGTGACAGTCTCGGCCCCCGCCGGCTCAGCCGCAAAATTCTCCCCCTTGGAAATTGGACATTCCTTGTTCGACATTGAGTGCTCAATCTCCCCACAACACAACGTTCCCTCCTTCCCACAAACTCTCCATGCCAGAAGCCCCCATCACCACCATCGGCATCATCCGCGGCCGCATCCCACCGAATGCCTTTGATGTGGAACTCCCCAACGGAAAACGCATCGCCGGCCACCTCCCCCAACGACTCGCCGACCTCGAAACTCAACTCTCTGAAGAAAAGCGCGTCGACCTGGAAATGACTCCCTACGACTTTGAAAAAGCCCGCATCGTCGGGATCGTCCAAGATGCCTGAATCCCGCCACTTCATCCTCGGCACTGCCGGCCACATCGACCACGGCAAGTCCTCACTTGTCCGCGCTCTCAGCGGCACCGACCCCGACCGCCTTCCCGAGGAAAAACTCCGCGGCGTCACCATCGAACTTGGCTTCGCTCACCTCTCCCTCCCCGCGCCGGATCAACCAGACCTCACCTACGAGCTCGGCATCGTCGATGTCCCCGGCCACTCCGACTTCATCAACAACATGGTCGCCGGGGTCGGAGGAATGGATGCCGCCCTCTTCGTCGTCGCCGCCGATGACGGATGGATGCCGCAGTCCGAGGAACACCTCCACATTCTCTCCTACCTCGGCATCAACCGCGTCGTCATCGCCCTCACCAAAGCTGATCTCGTCGAGGACATCGAGTTCGCCGCCGAGTTCGTCCGTGAGTGCCTCAAGGGCTCCATCATGGAAGACGCCGCCATCATTCCCGTCTCCTCGATCAAGGGCGAAGGCATCCCCGAACTGCAGACCGAGATCACCCGCCTCCTCGCCGACGCCTCTCCTCCCGCCGATTTTGGAAAACCAACCCTCCCCGTCGACCGCGCCTTCCAGGTCAAAGGCATCGGCACGGTGGTCACCGGCACCCTTTCAGGAGGCTCGCTCAAAGTCGGCGACAACCTCCGCCTCCAACCCGGCAACGACATCGCCCACGTCCGCTCCATTCAAAACCACAACTCCTCCGTCCAATCCGCCGTCCCAGGCATGCGCACCGCCCTCAACGTCCCCGACCTCACCGTCGCCGGACGCCATCGCTTCGGCGTCCACCGTGGCGCCCTCCTCACCGGCACCGACGCCGGCGAGCCCTCCGAAACAATCAACGTCGAACTCACTCGCAGCGACCGCGAAATCCCCGGACAACCCGGCACCAAACGGGTCCTGCCTGCCGGACGCCGCGTCCGCGTCCACCACGGCTCAGGATCCATGGGTGCACGAATCTACTACCTCGACGGCGGTAGCCTCGCTCCCGGACAGACCAAAATCGCCCAGCTTCGCCTTGATGACCCGCGATTCTTCCTCGTCGGTGATCGCTTCGTCCTTCGCGATTGGTCCGGCCAATCCACCGTCGCCGGCGGCCGCGTCCTCGAAACTAATGCCCAACGCCGCCGCTTCCGCAGCGACCAACAAAAGTCCTTCCTCGAATCCCGCGCCGCCGATTCCGACTCACTCCACTCCCTTCTCCTCTCCGTCCTCCGCCGCGATCACACCGCCACCCTCCAGAAACTCGCCACACCCCTTCGCTCCACCCCCGCCGAAGTCCAGGCAACTCTCAAATCCCTCGCCGACTCCGGCACCTGCCGCCTCCTCGGTGACCGGTTTGCCGACGCTGCTTGGTGGGATTCCCAAATCGACGCCGTCCGCCAAGCCGTCCTCGCCTACCACAAATCCCAACCCGACCTCCCCGGACTTCCCCTGCAGGACTTCCGCAAGTCCCTCTCACGCGAGTTTTCCAATGAAGCACTCGTCAATGAGCTCCTCCAAAGCATCGAAGGCGCAGGCGTCACAAACGCCAACAACGTCCTCACCAGCAAGGACTTCTCCTCCAGCCTGGCCGACGACATCCGCGAACCCGCCGAAAGGATCGAGAACGCTCTCAAGGCCGACCCCCTCAATCCTCCCGGCCGCGCCGAAATCACTCCCGACGGCCCTTCCCGGCGCGCCCTCTCCTTTCTGACCCGCAGCAAACGGGTCATTTCCCTCGGCGACAAAGCCGTCATCCTCGCCTCTGCCCTCGAGTCTGCAGAGCGAGCCGTCCTCGCCCACCTCGATCAACACGGCCAAGCCACCGCCTCCGAACTCCGTCAATGCCTCGGCACCTCCCGCCGCATCGCCATGCCCCTCCTCGAAGGCATGGACGAAAAAGGCCTCACCATCCGCGATGGCGATCACCGAAGGAAAAAGTAAGGTGACTGTCCCGGTCGCCTCTAAATGATCCGCCCCAGCGCTTCCTCAAATGCTGAAGGGATTCCGCCCCCTCACTTCTTCTCCACCAGCGTTTCCGCCTGAGCCCGACGACCGGGGCAGCGCATACTTCGCTTCCAGCCATCAGACCCAGCTCCGCCCTTGGTGGCCGCGAATTCTCCGCAGCCAGAATGCTCCTCGCCATCACCTCCGGAGCGAGAAATGAAAGCGAAGCCTGGATCATCTTCCAGCGCGACGTTCTTGCAAACCTCGCCACGCCCCAACCCTCTGCCTCTTCATCACCCGATCAGATGGGCCATCCATCCGTAAATCCTTTGGTCATCGCCGACCGAGATCATCGAAAAAGCAATGAAATGGGTGGCTGAAAACACTGACAAGGATTGATCGACCACCTCATCAACCCCCTTTTCCCCGCCCTCCGATCCGGCCCAACGACTGCTCCAGGGGCCTC
>JAPKDA010000082.1 GCA_028822695.1 Akkermansiaceae bacterium | reverse complement strand
TGCTCCCTAGAATTGGCGGCCATTGTGGCCCCTCTTCGCGGACTGGGAGGCCCCAATCACTCTTGGACGAGTTCCCGGGCGATGATGATCAGCGTCTCTCTCGCGGAGACCTGGTCCGTAATCACCCTCACGCAGCACTGCCAAAGCAGTCTTTCATAGGATACAAACTCGATCAGACCATCCTGACAACTAAGTGCAATGGACTGTTAAATGGATCTGACGACAGAGCTTAGTTGAGTTAAAAATTAGGATGGGTGACTTTTTCCGGCCTCTACCTAAAAACCCCTTTAAACCGCTGAGACCAAGAAAGTTATTCACATCTGATCACCTCATCAACCCCGCTTCTTCAAGGCTCAGCGCCGCAAAGACTTACCCCTACTGACCCAATCGCTTGAGCTTTCCTCGCACACTCAATTTCGCCGCCGCGCTGAGCCGATCAACGAAAAGGATGCCATTGAGATGATCCACTTCATGCTGAATCGCCCTCGCTAAAAGTCCGTCTGTCTCGATCTCCAAGACCCGCCCGTCCAACAATTCAAACGTCCCCTTCACTTCGGTCGCTCGCTTCACGTTCGCGGTGATGTCCTCAATACTCAAACACCCTTCCTCCCTCAATTCCTTCTCTCCGTGCGCCTCCAAGTCCGGATTGATGAACACCAGCGGCATGATCTCAGCCAAGTCGGTATCCTCCCCATTGACCCGGAGATAAGAAATACATTCGGGATCATGGGAAACATCCACCACAGCAATCCGCAACTCGATCGCCACCTGCGGAGCGGCTAAACCAACCCCGTTCGCATCGATCATCGTTTCAATCATGCTTTCCGCAAGAGTCCGGATCTCGTCCGTCACTTCCTTCACGCGCTTGCAACGAACCCGGAGGACCGGATTTCCATATTGAGTAATTGGGAGGATCATTCTTCTAACGAATCTACCGGTAATCGAATCCGGGCTGGCACGTCCTTAATCTTGATTCCCACCTCGGTCAATGCATCCCAAATACCAAAAAGCTGCTTGAGGCTCACTCCCTCATCAGCCCTCAATTCCAGCTGCACTCCGGGATTCTTCTCCTGAAAGACCCCTAACCACGCCACCAGCAAACCCTCAGGCACCTCGGTCTGGTCCAGCGTGATCCGGCCATCTGCCGCCACCGACAGTTCGGAGCGTTCCTCCGTAATCGTCTCCGTCGGCACGTCCCTCACTGTCGGTAGGTCAATCGTCAGAATCGGACGGGGCTTCTTGGGCTTGAACGCCACGATGAAATAGATCAGCAAAATCGCGAAGATATCGATCAAGGGCATGATCGGAATCGTCAGCGGTTTTCTTTTGCGTGTGTAGAATTCCATTCGTCAAAATTGACTCAAGCTTGAGCGACCGACTCGGCTGGGGGCGGCGTCTCAACCTTCCCATGTGTGGCCGCAATGACATTGGTGAGCAGCACCTCCAGACGCGCCGCCATCGTCTCGATCTTCCGACTGAAGTGACTGTGTGCAATGACCGAGGGAACCGCCACTGCAAGCCCGACGATCGTCGTGCTCAAGGCCATGAAAATCCCCCTCGCAATCTCAGCGTGGTTCGCCGTCGCCCCCAGATCACGAAAAACCAAGGCCAGACCGCTCGCCGTCCCCAACAATCCGAGTAACGGAGCAATGTTGATGATCACTTCCAGGACTGGCAGACCCGAATTCAACTTAACCACTTCCTCCCGCGCAGTGGCCTCCACCACCACCTGCACCTCGCTCCTCGGCAAGTCCGACTTCCTCAATGCCAGCGCACAGAGTCTCGCCAGCGAGGTGTGCCCACCGCGAAACTCCTGTTCCAATTCTCCCAGCGATCCGGCTCCGAGTAATTCCTCCAACCGCTCCACCTCCCTAGCCAACTTCTCCGGCACGACACGTTCACGGGTCAAGGTGCGGAACTTGAACACAATCACCGCCAGCGCCACCACGGAACAAGCAATGATCGCCAACATGAACGGCCCACCGACCGCAAAAAACTTCCAAACACTTTCGACCGCACTTGCGACAACTGGCGTTGCCGAAAGCTGGTCCTTGATCGCAGAGAGGGTCGAAAACATAATGATTTGCTGAAGCTCAGATTCTCAGTGGGAGTAGGATGAACTGAACAAATCTCAGCCGTCCCTGGGCCAATCTGTGCCAGAGAGCAGCCATTGACGCAAGGGCGCGGTTACCCCACTCGCGATTGTAGATTCCATCTGGAATATTTACCTCCCAATGGGCGTATCCCCAACCAGCCCAATCCGGACTTCGATCCAAAGGCGAAGCGCAAACGCAAGTAGCCTCATCGACAGCTGATGACCAAACGATCCCCACGTCGCTGATTCCAAGAAGATTAAAGGCGGCCGCCTCCTCGATCATCAGCCCGGTTCGATCGCGAAAACTCCCCTCCCCAATCAGGGAAATCAGCGTAATCAGTGATCAAATCCCCTCTCACGCAGATTCCACGACCGCGCCTAGAAGTAAAAGTTGTAAATCAACTCCAACGGATCGCCGTTCAATTCCTTCACGATCTCCTTCGGCATCTTCGGGATATCCGCCTGCTGAATCGACTTCAGCGTAAACCCCTGCTGGATTTCCCCTCTGCTCATCACTTCCAAAAACCGCGCACCAGACACATTCCCATTCTCATCAACCAAAAATCGAATCGTCAAAAAACCCGGCGTGATGTGCTCCCGGTATTGAATGCAATTGATCTGCCACTGCCGCTCCACCGCCCGGCTGAGCTTCGCCTGATAACGTCCAATCGGCGAATTCTCCACATCCAACGCCGTCGTCCCTTTCCTCCCGATCGATCCACGTAATCGCGTCTTGCTCGCCTCTGTCTTAAACTTGGAATTCTTCGGCGGAGGAATCTTCTCCGACTTCTTCACCTCCGCCACCCCTCCTTCGGTATTCTTACTCTGCGGATCTGACTCCGATTCTTTCTCCTTCGGCAACATTTCCGGATCCCTCTCCTCTTCCGCCTCCCCATTCTTCGGCACCGGCACCTGCGTCTCCGTCTTCACCAACTCGCTCTTCAAATCTCCATCCGAGGGAGTCCCCTCCCCAACCTTCTCCGTCGGCTCAAGCTCCGGCGCACCAGGTTCCATTGGCTTCAACAAAGGATCTCCTGGCGGCGGCATCTCCTCGCTCTCGGGTTGCATCGCCACGTCCGGCTGCTCCCCATCCTGAAAATTCGAATCGATCGTCTCCACCTCTCCCGGCCGCCGTGGCTCCCGACCATCCTGTGAAGGCAAAGCCAGAGCATTTGGGTCCGGCGGCAATTCACTGCCCGCCTTCGTATTTCGCTCCCCGATGTATGCGGCATCCTTCGGCGCCTCCTCCGACTCCTGATCCGGCGAGCTGTCCATCAACCGCTTCTTCACCTCTTCCTCCACCTCGTTCGGCTTCGGCCGCTCAAACATCTCCGGCCGGATCTCCACGATCACCGTCGGCTCAGGTGCCGCCGCAAATTCCTCACGTGTCCCACCCGACAACAACTTCGTCGCCACCAAGGCCACGAAGACGAGAAACAACGCCACGTGCAGAACCGCAGCCACCGAAATGGCCAGGACAAAGTCTGAGGGTCTTGCTTCTGTCGTTGTCACAGCGCGCCGCTAGTCTCGCCCCACTCCGCCCACCTTGCAACTACGGAACCTGCCGCCACAGCCGCCAACACTCCATAAATCCATCGGCAAATTCCTCAGGCCGACGGGCGACCCACCCGTCGATCTCCTCCGGATCCAGCCACATGCCCGTCTCCACCTCACTACACGGGTACCGCAACCCACCCTTCTTTCGGGCCGTAAACAACTCCACAAACTCCATCCCCGTCTTCTCGCTCGCTGGCAATTTCCCAACCAAGGCCAACTCCTCACCGTCCTGACCAAGCTCTTCACCCAACTCCCGGCGTGCCGAATCCTCGTAGGCCTCACCCACCTCCAAGTGCCCCGCCGCACTCGAATCCCAGCGCCCCGGATGCACATCCTTCAGCCGCGATCGCTTCTGCAAAAACACTTCACCCACCTTGTTCAGCAGAAACACGTGAACCGCTCGATGCATCAACCCCGTCTCATGCACCACGGCCCGCTGCTCCTGTCCCACCACTTCATCGTTCTCATTCACCACATCAAACATCTCATCACCCCGCTGAGGATTGTCCTTCAGAGGATGATCATCATAGGCCCTCGTCAGATTCACCCACTGCAAGATCGACAGCTCCTCCGGCCGCGCCGTCTCCGAACAACCAATCTCCGCCGCCACCTCGGCCCACACCCGCCGATCCGGCATCGCCTTCCGCAACTGCTTCCGCCGCTGAGCAAATCCTCGACGCATCAACTCATCAAACAACTTCATGTCGTAGACCGGCAAATCATCCCTGCGCGGCTCCACCAACATCACCGTCGAATCAATCGTCGGCCGTGGATGAAACAACTCCGGCGCAATCGTCTTCAGCGGTTTGCTCTTCCACTCACTCTGCATCCGCAAACCCAACACGCCATAGGCCTTCGTCCGGGGTTCAGCCACGATACGATCGATCACCTCCCTCTGTAACATGATCACCGCCCGGCTCACCGGCGACGGCGCATTCAAAAAATTTCTCAGGATCGCCCCACCTGCCGAATACGGCAGGTTCCCCAACAACTTCACCGGCCCCTCCTTGAACAAACGCCGAATGTCAAACTGCGCCCCGTCCTCATGAATCACTTCCACCGAATCATCATCCTCAAATCTCTTCGTCAACCACGCCGCCAGACGCCGATCGAATTCCACCAAAATCACCTTCCGCACTTTCCCCCGCACCTGCTCCGTCAAGGCACCCGTCCCCGGCCCCACCTCCACAACACAATCACCCTCCTCCAACTGCAGCTGCTTCACAATCCACGCCGCCGAATTCTGATCACACAGAAAATTCTGCCCCAGCTTCTTAGACGGGACCACCTCTGCCTCGGCCAGCGCCGCTTTTACTTCCGTCAACGTCATAAGTTTTCCTCCCAACCG
Source organism: Akkermansiaceae bacterium (assembly GCA_028822695.1). Lineage (GTDB taxonomy): Bacteria > Verrucomicrobiota > Verrucomicrobiia > Verrucomicrobiales > Akkermansiaceae > JAPKDA01. The sequence continues at coordinate 6,117 of JAPKDA010000082.1, read as the reverse complement.
GGCACCCGCCCACAGCACACCCACCACCCCCAATCCACCAGCCCAAATTTCCGACCCTCCCCGGGTTTTGGACTGCAGCACCGCGTGCTCCCGGCGATTAGCCATTTTGGACTGCGGTGGCAGCCTGCCCTTCGTCGCTTTAGCGAAGAAGGGGGTGAGGAACGAACGCCGACACCGATTTCACGTGGCACCCCCGTCCAACCTCCTCACCCCCGCCCAACCCAAAGCGGTGTCACCACCCCACCGGGTTCTGCCACCGCAGTCCAAAACCCCCAACTCCCACCCCCCGGAATCCTCTTCCCCCAACACCTGCTAGCCGATACCTTCTAACCGCCCAACCATGACTTTCTCCTGCCAGATCACCGTGACCCGCCTGCTCCTCGTGCCGGTCTTCGCCGTGCTGGCAGTCTACTACGCCAACAGCATCGTCCAGGGGGATCCCAACGAGGTCTTCCGCTGGTGGGCCGTCGGGGTATTCACGGTCGCCGCCCTCTCCGATTTCTTCGACGGCTACATCGCCCGAAACTTCAACCAGCACTCCCGCCTCGGCGAGGTCCTCGACCCCATTGCCGACAAAGCCCTCGTCCTCACCGCCATTATCACCCTCTCCGTGGTCCAGTGGGGCGACGATTGGTCCATCCCCATCTGGTTCACCGTCCTCGTCATCGCCCGGGACATCATCATCGTCGGCGGGGCCATGATCCTTCAATTCGTGAACCACAAGGTCCATATCGACCCCCATTGGACCGGAAAAGCCTGCACTTTCTTCCTCCTCGTCACCCTCGGCTGGGTCATGTTGAAGATCATCCCCATTTCTCCTCTCTATCCCACTTGCGTAACTGCCGTGTTTGTCGTTCTCTCCGGCCACTTCTACATCCGGGAAGGCATCCGCCAACTCCAGGAACAAGGCCATGCCGAACCCAAGTCATAAACCAAGCGTCGCTCTCGTCGGCCGCCCCAACGTCGGGAAATCCGCCCTCTTCAACCGCCTCGCGGCCCGGCAGATCTCCATCGTCCACGACCAACCCGGCGTCACCCGCGACCGCATCGCGGCCCCCTGCCCATTGACAACCACTCCATGCGAGCTGGTCGATACCGGCGGCATCGGAGCCGATGCAGATATCGAGTTCACCGATCCCGTCACCGCAGGTGCGCACATCGCCATGGAGACCGCCGAGGTCATTCTCTTCCTCGTCGATGCCCGGGAAGGAGTCACCCCCGTCGACCAAGCCATTGCAGAACACCTCCGCAGCGCCGGCGACCGCGTCTGCCTCATCCTGAACAAAGCGGACGTCGAGGAAATCGACAGTGGCACCGGCGAGTTCGCCAGCCTCGGTTTCGGCGCAGGCCTCGCCGTCTCCGCCGCACATGGACGAAACACCCAACTGCTTCTCGACCTCATCGACGAGCGCCTCAAGCCCTTCGCCGAGAAAGCCCGCGAAGAAGAAGAGGAAGCCTCCAAGGACGGACTCAAAGTCGCCGTGGTCGGCAAACCGAATGCCGGCAAGTCCTCCCTCATCAACGCCATTCTCGAAAACGAACGCACCATCGTCTCCGACGTCGCCGGCACCACCCGCGATTCCGTCGACATCCCCTACGAACACATGGGCGAACTCCACACGCTCATCGACACCGCCGGCCTCCGTCCCCGCTCACGCATGGACAGCTCCGTGGAAGTCTTCTCCGCCATGCGCGCCGAACGCTCCATCCGCCGCTCCGACATCTGCCTCCTCGTCGTCGACGTCGCTGCTGGTGTTTCCGCCCAAGACCGCAAGATCGCCCGGCAGATCGCCAAGGAGGGCAAGCCCTGTCTCATCGTCGCCAACAAGTTCGACCTCTACCACCCCGGCGCCTCCCGCAGCGCCCGGGTCAAGGAAGCCGAGGAACACATCCGCAACGAACTCTTCTTCCTCCACTACGCCCCCTTCAGCTGCATCTCCGCCAAGGAAGTCACTTCCATCGGCCTCGTCTTCGACACCATCCGCAAGATCCGCAAAGAGGCCCAGGAGCCACTCGGCACCGGCAGACTCAACCGCATCCTCGCCGATGCCATGATCAAAGTGCCGCCGCCGCAGCACAAGAAGCACAAGAAGCGCCTCAAACTCCTCTACGCCACTTCTGCGGTCAACAAGGGCTACACCACCCTCCCCGTCCCTACTTACATTCTCTTCGTGAATGACAAACGTCTCCTCCACGAACACTACCAGCACTACCTGGAGAAAAACATCCGCACCGCCCACCCCTCCCTCGGCCTCCCCGTCAACTTCTCCGTCCGCTCCCGCCGCGACCCCGAACGCCGCAACCCCACCCGCGGCCACATCCAGCCCAAAAAGCGAAAGAAGCAATAGGGCAAAGGAGCGTGGCTTTCCAAGCCGCTTTCACAACCCCGGCGACCAAACCAGTTCCTGATAACAAAAACCAGCTCGATTCGACTTCCCCTCTCGTCAAAATCTGCGCAAATCTGCGAAATCTGCGGACACCAATCCCTGATAACAGATAACGGATAACTCAATGCTTCTCGACGTCCAAAACCTCACCACCCGCTTCCACACCCGCAATGGCGTCGTCCACGCCACCGAGGACGTCTCTTTCAGCATCGAGAAAGGCCAATCCATCGGCATCGTCGGCGAATCCGGTTCCGGCAAGTCCGTTACCTGTTACTCCCTCCTCGGCCTCATCCCGCAGCCTCCGGGCCGAATCGAAGGTGGCAAGGCCCTCTTCGACGACGTCGACCTCCTCCAACTTTCCGAGAAGCAACTCCGCAAAATCCGCGGCAACCGCATCTCCATGATCTTTCAGGATCCCATGACCTGCCTGAATCCCTACCTGAAGATCTCCAAACAACTCACCGAGCCTCTCGAAATCCACGAAGGCATGAGCTTCCGCGACGCCCTCCCCCTCGCCATCGAAGCCCTCGATGCCGTCGGCATCCCCGATGCCAAAAATCGCATCCAATCCTACCCTCACGAATTCTCCGGCGGCATGCGTCAGCGCGTCATGATCGCCATGGCCCTCATCACCAAGCCCGAACTCCTCATCGCCGACGAACCCACCACCGCTCTCGACGTCACCGTCCAGAAGCAGGTCCTCGACCTCATGAAGGATCGCCAACGCGACCTCGGCGCCTCCTGCATCCTCATCACCCACGACCTCGCCGTCGTCGCCGAGAACTGCGAAATCGTCCACGTCATGTATGCCGGCCGCATCGTCGAGTCCGCCCCCGCCGCCGAACTCTTCCGCAACCCGCGCCACGCCTACACCCGCGCCCTTCTCAAGAGCATCCCCGCCACCCACCAAAAAGGCGAAGAGCTCTACACCATCCCCGGCCTCCCCCCCGATCTCAACCTCACCCCCGACCACTGCACTTTCCAACCGCGGAACACCATCGGCGACAGCTCCCAATGCCTCACCGACTCCCGCCCCGAACTCGTCGAAGTCTCCCCCGGCCACTACGCCCAGAATTGCCCGGGCTGCCTGGCGTAAACGTGGCGTGACCGTCCCGGCCACAGGCCTATCCCATCGTAAGGTGACTGTCTCGGTCGCCTCTAGAAACCTCCGCGACCCCAAAGTCGCGCACCTCCCCTCCCCATAACGGAAGTTCCTCGATCTTCAGGCCCGTGGCGTGATCTGCCTGCCCTCCGTTGCACTCGGCGAAGGGGTGGATCCCGGTCACAGCCCCGAAGCACCTTGACCCCTCTTCACGTAGCGGAAGCTCTGCGTGCTTTCGCCGGCAAGGCGTCCGCTGCGGAGTATCTCACCCGCCTCCTCCATCGCCACATCCCGACAAGTCCCCTACGCCTCGATCTCTTCCCCACCCACGTGAAACCCAATCGTCTTCCGCGCCTTGGTCTCCTTCGTGATCTTTTGCGTATAGCTCAGGATCTGAAAACTCGCCTGATGTGAAATGAACATGCAGGGCGCACCGTCCAAGGCCCCCTCCACAACCACACTCGAATGCCCATCCTCACCCACCGACCAGACTTCCACCGCCGCACCATTCGGCAACAACGCCAAAATCACCGGTTGCTCATCCTCTGGCAACTTCTCCCGCCACTTCTGTACCCGCACAGCCAAGCGCCGCACAAACTCCCCCGCCGATTCAAACCGATGCTGCGCTTCCGCCGGCATACTCGCCAAAATCTCTTCCACCGGCGGCATCCCCGTCACACCCGGCAACGTCAAATACGGCTTCCGAAAATCCTGATCCCGATCTTCTTCTGTGCTCATCAGTCGCAATGTTTCTCCACCACCGCATAGGCGTTGTGGTTGTGGATCGATTCGTAATTCTCCGCCTCCACCCGATACCAGGTGATGTTCTCGTGCGCATTGGAACGCGCCGCCACGTTGCGAACGAGGTCCTCCACGAAGACAGGATTGTCATAAGCCCGCTCCGTCACGGCCTTCTCATCCTGACGTTTCAACAAGCTATACAGCTCGCAACTCGCCGAGTCCTCCACCAACTCCACCAAATCTTCAATCCACACCGGCTCGGTAAATCGCACCGAATACGTCACCGTCCCCCGCTGGTTGTGCGCCCCACGATCACTAATCGCCTTCGAGCACGGACACAGAGTAGCCACCGGCACCATCACCGTCACCACGAAGTCCACCCCCCCATCCTTGTCCGCCTCCACCTCAAAACGCACCTCGTAGTCCACCAGCCCAGCCTTTTTGGTGACCGGCGCCTCCTTCGACCGGAAGAATGGGAACTGAAATTCCACGTGCGCACGATGCGCCTCGAGCCGCTCCAGCAACTCCCGAGGCAACCCAGCCATCGAACGCACATCCAAACAATTTCCGTGCGCATTCAATACCTCCACAAAGCGACTCATGTGCGTCCCCTTGAAATGCGACGGCAAATCCACCGCCAACGAAACCATCGCCACCGTCTTCTGAACCTCTCCTCCTTTGTCGCAAACCTCCACCGGGAAACGCAGCGCCTTCACGCCCACGCGATCAATGGCGATATTGCGGTCGTCCGGCTCGTTCTGTGTATCGGTCAGTTCCTGCATCGTTCTGTAACAACAAAAGAGCTTGTCCCCGTATGAAGGACAAGCTCTGAAAGTTGTCTGTTTGAGACGCTGCTTAAGGAAGCAGGCTCACGGCACGGGCCCGCTTGATTTCGCGGGTGATCTTGCGGTGCATCTTCGCGGAGACACCGGTCACCTTACGAGGAAGGATTTTGCCGGTCTCAGAGGTGAACTTCGAAAGAACCTCAGGAAACTTGTAGCTGACCCGTTCAATTTGAAGATCCAGACGCTTCCGCGTCATTCTCTTGTTCGACTTACGAAAAGCGATCCGACGCTCGACTGTTTTTGGTTCGGTCATGGTAAGGAAATTATTTAGCGAAGCTCGCGGTGGATGGTGCGGCGCTTGAGAGCAGGATTAAACTTCTTTTTCTCAAGCCGACCGGGTGTCCGGAGGCTCTTTTTGTTACGGGTGGTAGCATAGCGAGAAGGCGATTTGCCTTCCGCACGTGCTTCCGTGCATTCGATGATGATGATGTCGCGGGCCATGAGCTTGGAAAGGGGCGGAAAACTAGCTGATTACTCACCTGCGTCAAGAGAAACCAGTGTTCCTCCCCGGGCTTCTTCTCCATATTTAATGGCATCTGTGCTCCGAAATTGGCGATTTGGGTATTCTTTCTCCCAAATCGTCTGACACTCAACGGTTAAGCGAGCAAAAGGAATCGCCTCCAGACGAGCCTGAGGGATCTTTTTTTTCGACATCTCGCAAACCCCGTAGACTCCACTGTCGATCCGATTCAGGGTGGCTTCGATTTCTTCGAGCGCATCGTGCTCTTTCGAGAGCAGATTCAGTGCGAAATCCCGGTCGTAAGCGTCACTGCCAGCGTCTCCCGTGTGCATTCCGCTTCCGGAAGCCTCGCCGCCCTGGGGGCCGTTGCGGAGCGCCTCCTGCTGCACACCATACATGGAATCCATCAGCTGATCCCGAAGATCCAGCAGGTTCTGACGCTGTTTTTTGGCAAAAATGGTCAACTTGACCGGCTTCACAGGCTTCTCTGGGGCTGGCCCAGACGTTTTTCCGTTGGAAGCCGCCTTCGGAGCAGCCTTCTTCTCAACTGCCTTGGTCGCCTTCTTGGCCGGGGCCTTCTTT
>JAPKDA010000203.1 GCA_028822695.1 Akkermansiaceae bacterium | reverse complement strand
GCACCTTCTCACAATCTTGATTGCGATTTTTTTTTAGCCCATTAATACTCCCCCTACAATAATTATGCGTTCTTTCATTTTCCTCTTCCTCGCCAGCCTTGTCGCATCAGCCGATAACACCTCCTTTGTCCGTGCGCCTTACCTGCAAATGGCTAATCACGAGTCCATTCGCGTCGTCTGGCGAACCTCTGCCGATTCCACCCCACGCGTGCGCTACGGCCTCCGCCATGACTCTCTCGATTCCGAAGTCCCCGCCGACAGCGTCCTCACCCGGCGTCACCCGTCCTTGGACACCGTAGCTCCGATCTTCAAAGACGCACCTGTCAGCACTCACCAATTTGAAGCCACGATTAGCGGACTCAAACCCGCCACCACCTACTACTACGCCGTTTACGATGGCGAGACCCGGCTCACGCCCGCTGACACTTCCTACCGCTTCAAAACCCACCCCGCTCCTGGAACCGACGCTCCCGTTTACTTCTGGGTCGTTGGCGACTCCGGAACCGGCGGAAAAGCTCAAGCCGCTGTCCACTCAGCGATGGTCAACCACAACGCCGCGCTCGACAAACAACTCGACCTCTACATTCACGTCGGAGACATGGCCTACTCACGCGGCACCAACAAGGAATTCAACGACCGCTTTTTTCCCATGTACGAGCCCACCTTGCGCAATACGGTTTGCTGGCCCTCCATGGGGAACCACGAAGGGGCCACCTCCAAAGGCGCATCCGGTGTCGGCCCCTACTACGACGCTTACATCTGCCCCACCAATGCAGAAGCAGGCGGACTCGCCTCTGGAAAAGAAGCCTACTACTCGTTTGACTTCGGCCGCGTCCACTTCATCTGCCTCGACTCCCACGATCTCGACCGACGCCCCAGCGGAGAAATGGCCCAGTGGCTCAAAGCAGACCTCGAAAAAACCCAGGCCGACTTCCTCGTCGCCTTCTTCCACCACCCTCCTTACACCAAAGGAACGCACGACTCAGACAAAGAAGGTCAGCTCATCGAAATGCGTGAGCACATCATGCCCATTCTCGAAAGCGGCGGCGTCGACATCGTCTTCACCGGCCACTCCCACATCTACGAACGCTCCATGCTCATCGACGGAGCCTACCACACCCCCACCATTGCCGAAGGAGTCATCCTTGACGACGGCGATGGCGACCCGGCCGGTGATGGCCCCTACCGCAAAAGCGCCGGGCTCAACCCACACAACGGAGTGATTCAAGTCGTCACCGGACACGGCGGCACCGGCGTCGGACGCAGCGGCACCATCCCCCTCATGAAGCGCATCATCGTCGAGAACGGCTCCTGCCTCATCTCCATCACCGGTGACACTCTCACCGCCGAAATGGTCAACCTCAAAGGCGACATTCGTGACACCTTCGCCATCACCAAAAAAGGCGTAGTCAAGCACACCCCGATCGCCAATCCTTGGCAGCCTGAATGAGCTGCGAAGCCTGCCAAGTCACGGAGGCCAATCCTGAAGAAGTAACATGATTGCCATCCGCCTGATCACCCTAATTCTGGCGCTCCTCCCGGTCGCACTCTCCGCGCATCACGACGTCAGCACCACCATCCTGGCTCTCGATAAAGAAATCGCCGCGAAGGCCACCGCCGACCTCCACTACCTGCGCGCCCTCGAATACCGGGCCCTGCGAAAGCGAAAAGAAGCACAGGCTGATCTTCGTAAAGCGCTCGCCCTTCAACCCCATCATCGCGGATCGATCACCGCCCTCATCCAGCTCCTCCAGGGCCCTGAGGCCATGACCCTCGCTCAGACCTATTTGGCCTCAGCCACCGATCCCAAACATCGCCTCGAAGCCCACTACCTCATCGCCCAAGTCGCTGATCGCTCAGACAACGAAGCCACCGCCCTCGTCGTCTGCGAAAAAATCCAAACACTCCACCCCGAGCACCCCAGCGAGATCGACCTCCTCCACGCCCACCTTCTCCTCACAAACGGCAAACCCGCCCGAGCCGCCGCCGTCCTCAAATCGGCCCATCAAAAACACAAAAGCATCGTCCTTCGCAACGCCTGGATCGACGCCGCCCTCTCCGCCAAACAAATCTCCCAAGTTCTTCCAATCATCGAAGCAGAACTCACCTCCACCCGCTTCCGCGCCTCCTGGCTCATCCGTCGCGCCCGAGCCAAGCTCGCCACCAACACCCCTGGCAAAGCTCGCTCCGATCTCCATTCCGCCCTTCAAGAGATCAACACCAGAATCCTCCCCGACCGCCCGGACCTGACCCTCATCGCCGACCGCGGACTTGCCCTCGCCCTCCTCGGAAGCAAAGACCTCGCCCAGCGCGATCTTGCCACCCTCAAAAACTCCACCCTCTCCAAGTCCTCCTACACCATCCTCGA
>JAPKDA010000081.1 GCA_028822695.1 Akkermansiaceae bacterium | reverse complement strand
AATCCGTGCTCCCCTATTCCGGTTCGACGCGGCGGTCGCTGGTTTCGAAGCGCATGAGTTCCTTGATGAAGGTGAGGGGGACGGCGCCAGTGGGACCGTTCCGGTTTTTGGCGACGACGAGTTCGGCGATGCCTTGGTCCTGTTCGCGATCTTCTTCGGAGTCGGCGTAGTATTCGGCGCGGTAGAGGAGGCCGATCATGTCGGCGTCCTGCTCGATGGATCCGGATTCCCGGAGGTCGGACATGCGGGGGGTGCCGCCGCGTTGTTCGGGTCCCCGGTTGAGCTGGGCGAGGACGATGATGGGAATTTGCAGTTCTTTGGCGATGGCTTTGAGTCCGGCGGAAATTTCGGCGATTTCCCGTTCCCGGGAGGACTCGGCCTGGCGGGATTTGGAGCGCATCAGCTGGAGGTAGTCGATGGCGATGAACTGGATGTCTTCGTCGCGTTTTTTACGTCGGGCTTTGGCCCGGACGTCGCCGATGGAAATGGCGGGGGTGTCGTCGATGAAGAGCGGGGCATCCATGAGCTCCTTGGAAGCTTCCTGGATACGTTGGAGCTCGCCGCGGGTGAGTTGGAAGCCGGGCTTGAGGTTGGAGAGCGGGAATTTGGCGCGGGCGAAGAGGAGACGTTGGACAATCTGGAGGGCGCTCATCTCGCAGGAGAAGACGAGGGAGGGTTTGCCTTGATCGACGGCGATGTGCTCGACGATGTTCATCATGAAGGAGGTCTTTCCCATGGAGGGGCGTGCGGCGATGATGAACATCTCTCCGGGTTTCATGCCGCCACCCATGGCGTCGAGGTCGGGGTAGCCGGTGGGGATGCCTTGCATACCGCGTTCGCCGGCGGCGAACTGTTCGATGATTTCGAGGACCTCACCGATGAGGTCTTTGGCTTTGAGTTCTCCTTGAACTTCGGAGCCTTCCTTGATGGCGAAGACCTTTTGTTCGACCTGGTCGAGGAAGCCGGGGACGTCTTCGGGTTCCTCGTAGGCGCCGCTGATGGAGTCGGTGCAGGAAGAGATGACCGAGCGGAGGAGGAACTTCGATTTGACGATGCCGAGGTGGTAGTTGAAGTGGGCTCCGGTGGGTGAGTAGGTGTAGATGTTGGTGAGCTCGGAAGGGCCGCCGATGTTTTCGAGGAGGTTGCGGTCGGAGAGGGTCTGGGTGAGGGAGACGAGTTCGATGGGGAAGTCCTTCTCGTAGAGTTCGAGGAGAACCTTGTAGAGGGTGCCGTGGGCGGGGACGTAGAAGTGTTCGGGGGTGAGGTGTTCCTCGATGGCGTGGCCGATGAATTCGGCGGGGTCCTGCATCATGGTGCTGAGGACGCTGCGCTCGGGGCCGACGGCGCTGGGCATGGCGCGAATGGCATTGGGATTATCCTGCGGTTTGAACTGCTGGAGACTGGGCGCGCCCTTCTCGTCTTTGAACTTCGGTCCGTCGTATGCCATGGGTGGGGAGAGTGGGATGGGGGGGGCGATGAGTCAACGTGGGTAAGGTGCGAATTGATGTGGATAAGTTGGATTTCGGTCCGGGGAGCCCGGAGCCCGGACGCCAGACTGGAGACCGAGGTCGGAAGCTCGGAACGCGGCGGGACGCCACGGGAAGGGCCTGCGGCAGGATGCCACAGCCACGGGGTGGTTGGTGAGGCTTGCGGCTGCGCCGGGATGGGTTTGGTCATGACCGGGACGGATCATGCCACGGTATAGAAAAAACGCGGACGGTCTTTCGACGGTCCGCGTTTTGGAGAGTGATCTGAGAGTGCTTATTCGGCGCTCTTCTCTTCGGTAACGACGCTGACCTTGATGGTCGCGGTGATGTCGGCGTGGAGGCTGATTTCGATGTCGGTCTTGCCTGCGCTTTTGATGGGCTTCTTGAGCTTGATGGAGTGGCGGTCGATTTTGATGCCTTTTTCTTCGAGCTTGGCGTGGATGTCCATCGAAGTGACGGATCCGAATGCCTTGCCGCCTTGACCGGTTTCGAGGGTGAAGGAGAGGCGGGCCTTGTTGATCTTGTTGGAGAGGGCGGTGGCCTTGGTGGTTTCCTCGGCTTCGCGTTTGACGCGAGCGGCGCTGAGGGCCTCCCGCTGGCGGAGGTTTCCTTTGGTGGCTTCGAATGCCTTGCCCTGCGGGATGAGGAAGTTCCGGGCGTAGCCGGCTTTCACTTTTACGACGTCGGCTTCGGCGCCGAGGCCGTTAATTTTTTCGCGGAGGATGATTTCGGTAGTGGCCATGGTAAGAAGGGTAGATTCGGGGGCGGCGGTGATAGGTGTGGAGGAGGGGTGCGTCAAGGGAAATGGGGGAGGGAGAAGAGGCCAGAATTCAGAGATCAGTAGTCAGGAGAAGGAGTGTCGAGTGCTGAAATTCAGCGATTTAGGCAATAAGTCGACAAGGAGACATCGTGCGGGCGGCATCAAACGGGCTTCTGATCTCTGAATTCTGACTTCTGAATACTGTTTAGGGGAGTTTCCAGGAGGCGCGGAATTGGGCGTATTCGGTTTTGGGGAGGAGGATGTAGAGGGGTTTTTTGCCGGGGTCGATGAGAGAGACGAGTTGGCGGAGCTGGGGTTCGGGGAGGGTGGTGCAGCCAGAGGTGGGCTTGGCACCGCCGCCGCGCCAGATGTGGAAGAAGATGGCGGAGCCGGCGCCGGGGGTCGGTTTGGGCGGGGCGTTGTGGGCGACGAAGAGTTTGAGGGAATGGGGGTAGTCGTCTTGTTTCATTTGCGCCTTCTTCTCCCAGGTGGCGCTGGGTTCGTGGTCGAGGACGAGGTGGTGGTTGTAGTGTTTGGAGGAGGCGTCCTCTACCCAGAGGTCGCGAGTGGTGACTTTGCGGTAAGGGAGGCGCGGGTGCTTTTTGATCTTGGCGTCATAGCCCCAGGCGCCGCCGATGTGGAAGACGCCGGCGGGGGCGCGCCAATCGCCTTCGCGTTTGATGGCGCCTTTGAGAGTGGGGTGGATGCCGCGTCCCCAGGCGAGGCCCTTTTTTCCGCAGCGACCTCTCCAAGGGCCGGCGACTTGTTTCCAGGTCTTGCCGCCTTTTTGGTAGATGTAGACGGTGACATGGGAGGAGCTCCAGCTTTCGGTGATGCCGACCACGGCCTGAGTGCTGCCGCGGGGGAGTTCGAAGGCGGGGGCGGTGAGGGTGAGGAGGAGGGAGAGGAGAATGCTGCGCATTTTGGTTATCAGTTATCGGTTATCAGAGATTGGGGGAAATCCACAGGTTATTACCCGTGGCTAGATTCTTTTGCCCTACCGGGGTTTGGGGGGTGGGGGCGGACTAGTCGTCGCCAAGGGCTATGACCGGCAGGCTGAAGATCCGCGGTCCCAAGGGGGGGTGGGGCCGGTCTTGGAGACTGGCGCTGCCGGTGGGGGCTAGGTTCGTTTTTGTTCGAGGACTTTGAAGGCGCCGCCGACGGTAGTGGGGTCGGTGAGGAATTGGTCGGCGTGGGTTTGACGGGCGTGGGGGGCGAGGAATTCGGCCTGGGTTTGGTAGGAGACCGTTTGGAGGGCGAGGGGGGTGGACCAGTGGACGAGGTCGTCGAAGTTGACGTCGGTGGTGAGGTCCTGGCGGCCGGCGTGCTGGTAGCAGGTGGGGCCGGTGACGAGTTGGTGGAGGAAGTAGCCGCGGAGTGAGCCCCCGGGGCGGCGATCGTAAATGCCTTGGGGATGGTCGCCGTAGTCGATGGTCAGGATGGAGCCACTCTTCCAGTCGGGCACCCAGTCGAGAAGCCAGTTGCGGTAGCTGTCGAGGACTTCGATGACCTGACCCTCGGGCCAGGAGTGGGTAAAGATGGTGGAGTCGGGGAGGTCGGAGGCGGGGGACCAGGATTCGGTGAGGGAGTCGCCAAGGGGTTTGAGGAAGAGCTCTTCGTAGACGTCGTCGAACTTCGTGGCGCGGAAGATCCGGGCCGAGAAGGCGTCGGGGACTTCGTTGGAGTAAATGAGTGCCTCGCCGTTGGTTGCGGCGAGGGCGGAGTGGATGGTTTCGTGCCAGGTGGCTTTGTTGCCGAGGAGTTCCTGTTGGAGTTTGCGGAGGACGGGGGAGCGTTCGACAATGTGGAGTTTGAGTCGGAGGCGTTTGAGAATCGGGAGGGATTTGCGGGCGGCGTGGGCGAGGGCGCCGTTGCCGGCACCGATCTCGATAACGTTGCGGATGGGGTGGGAGGCGATCCAGTGGGCGACGGCGCGTCCGAGGGTGGAGGAGATCGTGGCGCTGGTGGAGAAGTCGGCGCCGCGGCCGACGTCGGAGATGCGGGTGGTGTAGTAGCCGTGTTCGGAATCGTAGAGAGCGAGCTCCATGAAGGCGTCGAAGCGGAGACGACCGTCGGCGTCGAGTTGGGGGTGGAGCCAGGGAGGCATTTTGGGGAAGAGGTCAGTGGTCAGAGGTTGGGAAGAAGAACCCGGAACCCGGAGGAGGAGATCGGAGAGGGGAAATCCTGAGCGCTGATGACACTGATTGCTCCAGTTTGGAGGAGAAGATTGGGGGCTTGGGTGGAGTGAGGTCGGAGGTTGAAGAGGCTGGATGGGTGGGGCGGACTGAAGTCCGCGGTCCCGGTGCGGGACGCCGGTGCTCTCTTCGCCGTTGGCTAGCCCTCTCTGGCGAGTTTTTCGCAGCCTTTGATGTCGAGTTTACCGGAGGCGAGGACGGGGATTTCGTCGACGGGGATGATTTCGCGGGGGCACCAGAGGGAGGGCATTCCGGTGTCCATGAGTTTGTAGCGGAGATCGACCGTTTCCTGTTGAAGGGTTTCGCTGGCGATGGAGGAGAGAAGGACGATGGATTCGCCTTTCTTTGCATCGGGGACGCCGACCACGGCGATTTTGCGTTCGGATTCGCTGTCGAGGTTGAGGACCTTGGTGATGGCTTCCTCGACGGCCTCGTGAGGGACCATTTCGCCGGCAATTTTTGAGAAGCGGGAGATGCGGCCTTCGATGATGAGGAAGCCGTCGTCGTCCATGCGGCCGACGTCGCCGGTTTTGAACCAACCGTCTTCGATGACATCGGTGGTGAGGTCGTCGCGGTTGAGGTAGCCTCCGAAAATGTTGGAGCCCTTCATCCAGATGACGCCGGATTTATCGAGGGTGGTGGGTTCCTCGGTGGCGGCATTGGTGATCTTGACGGCGATCCCGGGGAGGAAGTTTCCAACGGTGCCTTGTCGTTGTTGGGGAAGAATGGGGGTTTCGTCGTCTTCGGCGACCTGGGGGGGCGGCAGATTGACGTTGCTGGCGGGTGAGGTCTCGGTGAGGCCGTATCCTTCGAGAGGGCGCTTCCCGAACTTCTTTTCGAAGGCATCGGCAACACTGGAGGGAAGTTTCTCGGCCCCGGTGACGATCATGCGGAGTGAGGAGAGTTGTTCCGGATCGATGCGGCGCATGTATCCGCGGAGGAAGGTCGGGGTGGAGAGGAGAAGGTAGATTTGGTATTGGTCGATGAGCTCGGCGAGGCGCTTGGTTTCCATCGGGCTCGGGTAGGTAACGAGGTCGATGCCTTCGATGATCGGGAACCAGAGAGTGACGGTGGAGCCGAAGGAATGGAAGAGGGGGAGGCAGCCGAGGATGCTGGCCCGTTTCTTGGGGAGGCCGAGGGGTGCGCCGAATTGGCAGACGTTGGCGAGGACGTTTCGGTGGCTGAGGGGGACGCCCTTGGGTTCTCCGGAGGAGCCTGAGGTGAAGAGGAGGACCGCTTCGTCATCGCCGCGACGGTTGCCGAGTCCGAGCAATTTGGAAATGATGTCGGCGGGGAGAATCTTGCCGAGGATGCCCCACTTGACGATCTGTTTCTTGATCCCCGGGAGGACGCGTTCGATGAAGATGAGGTCGCGGTTGGGGGGCCAAGGGAAGCTGGTGACTTTCCGGACGAAGGGATCGGCGGTGATGAAGCGATCGAGATCGGCCTGGCGAATGGCGGAGTTCACGGCGTCCTGTGACGCGGTGAAGTTGAGATTCACGGGGATCTTGCCGGCGAAGACCACGGCGAGGTTGGCGAGGAGGCCGGCCTTTCCTGGGGGAAGGATGATGCCGATGCGCGGGTTGGAGGTGGCGGCCTTGATCTCCTTGGAGAGCGCGATGGCCGCGCCCATGAGCTTGCCGTATGGCAGGGAGCTGTCGTCGCTGCCGTCGTAGACGCGGCAGGAGCTGCCCCACTTCTTCAATCCGGCGATGAGGGCTTCGCCGAGGGAGCCGTTGAGGAAGGTGCGGGAGGAGAAGGCGCGTTCGGAGGCCTCGAGGAGGCTTTCCCGGTATCGGGCGATCGTGGTTTGTCCGGCCGGGACGGGGTGACCGACGGCGAAGATGGCGGAGGGGAGTTTTGAGGCGGGCTCGATGGCGAGGGCGCACTCAGAAGGGTTGTGGACGGCGAGGGGGGTGAGGGGGAGGCCGAGGTCGCAGAGGAAGCGGAGTTGCTTGGTCGTGATCGTGCAAGCGGTTCCGGCGCGGGCATGGATGTCGCCGGGGATGAAGATGAGGAGGCGGTTGCCATCGATTTTTTGACGGAGGACGTCGCCGACTTCTGGTGGGGAGAGATCGTCTTCGGAAAATGCGGCGGCGTAGACGTTTTCGCGGGAAAGGTGGTCGCGGACGGGGTGTTCGACGAGGGCGCTTTCCTCGACCAGCCAAGTGATGGGGCGTCCTGCGAACTGTTTTTCGAGGGCTTGGAGCTCTTGGAAGTCGAGGTGTCCGGGAACGACGAGGGTCCCCTCGGCGGGGAGGCGCTCGAGACCAATAAACTGTGTCGAACCAGTGGGCATGTGTGAGGGAGAGAAGTTTGCAGATTGGGCCCTGAAAGGAAGCACGAATCGGAAGGATTGCGGGGGTGTTTTTTTTAAAAGATCGTTTCTCGGGAATGTGCTTTCCAGCCCGGTGAATCGTTTGCTAGACCCCACGGAACATGAGTAAGACGGCATCGCCCGAAGCCCGGGCCCGTTACTGGCGCAAGAACCTCACCTGGCTGGGTGGATTATTGTCAGTGTGGTTTTTGGTTTCCTATGGGTGCGGCATTCTGTGGGTCGATGCGCTGGACAAGATCAAGATTCCGGGGACGGGGTTCAAGCTGGGATTCTGGTTTGCACAGCAGGGGAGTATTTATGTGTTTGTGGTGTTGATCGCGATCTACGTGGTGGTGATGAACAAGTTGGACAAGGAACTAGTCGGGGAGGACTCAGAGTAAGGGAATATGGACGTCACAACCTGGACCTATATTTTAGTTGGACTGAGCTTTTCACTCTACATCGGTATCGCGATTTGGTCTCGAGCCAAATCGACCGGTGAATTTTATGTGGCTGGCAAGGGTGTGCCGGCGTTGGCCAATGGAATGGCGACGGCGGCGGACTGGATGAGTGCGGCGTCGTTCATCTCGATGGCGGGGATCATTTCCTTCGCGGGTCGTGATGGGGCAGTCTATTTGATGGGGTGGACGGGTGGCTATGTTTTGCTGGCTCTGATGTTGGCTCCGTACTTGCGGCGCTTTGGTAAGTTTACGGTGCCGGATTTCATCGGGGACCGGTATTACTCAGGTTGGGCACGGTTCGTGGCGGTGATTTGTGCGATCTTTGTTTCGTTCACCTATGTGGCTGGTCAGATGCGGGGGACCGGGATTGTGTTTTCGCGAATGCTCTTTGGGGACATGGAGACGGTGATGGGGATGACTCCGGTGAATGCGGGGGTGGTGATCGGGATGGTGGTTGTTTTGTTCTATGCGGTTTTGGGTGGGATGAAGGGGATTACCTACACCCAGGTGGCGCAGTATTGCGTGCTGATTTTTGCCTTCATGGTTCCGGCGATTTTCTTGTCGATTCAGATGGCAGGGACGCCGATTCCGCAATTGGGATTCGGTGGCGGCACGGAGGGAACTTTCCTTCTGGATAAGCTCGATGGTTTGAGTGAGGAGCTTGGTTTTGCGGCCTACACGGTGGGGCAGAAGTCGACGGTGGATGTGTTCTTTATTACGGCCGCCTTGATGTGCGGGACGGCGGGATTGCCGCACGTGATTGTGCGATTCTATACGGTCAAGAAAGCCTCGGCGGCGCGGAGTTCGGCGCTTTGGGCGTTGTTGTTCATCGCGATCCTCTACACGACAGCGCCTGCGATTGCGGTGTTTGCGAGGACGAACCTTCTCAACACCGTCAATAAGGCATCCTACGAGGAAGTGCCGGAATGGTTTCAGAAATGGGAGAACGTCGGCTTGATCACGTTTGACGACAAGAATGGGGATGGGCTGATCGACTACACCGGGCCGAAGGCGGAAGAGATGGGTTTACCGGTGAACGAGTTGACGATCGACCGTGACATCATGGTGTTGGCAAATCCGGAGATTTCGAAATTGCCGAACTGGGTGGTGGCCTTGGTGGCTGCGGGTGGATTGGCTGCGGCGCTGTCGACGGCGGCCGGGCTGTTGCTGGTGATTTCGACCTCGGTGGCGCACGATTTGGTGAAGAAGACCTTCAAGCCGGATTTGAGTGAGAAGGCCGAGTTGATTTGGGCGCGATGTGCGGCTGCTGGGGCGGTGGTGATCGCCGGTTACTTTGGGATCCATCCTCCTGGGTTTGTGGCGCAGGTGGTGGCCTTTGCCTTTGGCTTGGCCGCGTCCTCGTTCTTCCCGGCGATCATTCTGGGGATCTTCAGTAAGCGGACCAACGTGGTTGGCGCGATCAGCGGAATGGTGATCGGTCTGATCTTTACAGCCAGCTACATCATCTACTTCAAGTTTGTGAATCCATCTGCGAATGTCGTGGACAACTGGTGGTTCGGGATTTCTCCGGAGGGTATTGGAACCCTGGGGATGTTGCTGAATTTCTTGGTGACGATCGTCGTTTCCCGGTTGACGCCAGCTCCTCCGATAGAGGTTCAGGAGTTGGTGGACCGGGTGCGTTATCCTCGGGCGGCGTCCGGGGATGATGATGCGCCGGTGTTGGAGCATTGATGGGGGGATGTGGTGCTGAAGAGCGCGGGTAAGCCTTTTTAGCCTGCAAAGAATTTCAGGCATCCCAGGTCGACCTGGGGTGCCTTTTTTTGTGACGAGTCAAGAGCCCGGAGGTTGGAGAGAATGGTTGAAGGGGGGGTGGCGGTTGAGGGCGATGTGGGGGAGGCCCACGGGTTTCACCTGTGGCTAGATTCTGGCCACTCCTGCCGGGGTTTGGGAGGTCAGAACTCGGAACCCAGGGCTCGGAAGATAGGAATAGAGGTGATTTTTTTTGAGGTCTCTGTAACCTTGTCGGGTCGTTACCTGTATGATGGGTAGATGATCGAGAAAGTGCTGGTGGTGTTGGTCGGGTTGTTGGTTTCGCTGGGAGCGGAGGAGTTGCCGCTGAGTGCAGAGCTGAGGAAGGAGTTTGATCTAGCGGAGTTTTACCAGCAGGCGATCGTGGTGGAAGGGTTTCCGATTGTGGCTTCAGAGAAGGTGGCGCCAGTGGCAATGCGGGAAGCGGAGTGGGTGATTCGGGGGATGTTGGGGGAGCGGAAGGACATTTTGCGGGCTTTGGCGAAGAGCAAGACGCGCTACAGCGTGATGGCGGTGGAGGAGCGGACGTCGGATGTGCCGGAGCATTCGGATTTGGAGCCGGCGATTTGGTGGGACCGGCGGGCACGCGGGTTGGGGGCGACACCGCAACGGCCTTCGGTGAGTTGCGGGGAGGAAAATTTGTTGTGCTGTGCGGGAGATCCTTACTCCAGCGAGAACATTACGGTGCATGAGTTTGCCCATGCGGTGCACGAGATGGGTTTGGCGATTGTGGATCCGACTTTTGACAAGCGTTTGGGGAAGACGTTCCGACGGGCCATGGCGGAGGGGAAGTGGAAGGGAAAGTATGCAGCCACGAACCGTCAGGAGTATTGGGCCGAGGCGGTGCAGTCGTGGTTCGAGACGAACCGGGAGGATGATCATGATCACAACCACGTGAATACGCGGAAAGAGTTGGTGGAGTATGATCCGGCGGTGGCGAAGTTGTGCGAGGAGGTTTTCGGGAAGGAGAATCCGTGGGTGTATGTGCGGTCGGATGATCCGAGTCGGATTGGGAAGGGGCACTTGAAGGGGCTGGACCGTGAGAAGTTGCCGGTGTTCGCGTGGACGGAGGAAGAGAAGAAGGAGGCGGGGAAGAAGCGGGAGGGGAAGTGAGGGGAGGCTGGTTATGCCGCGTGGGGAGAGCTAGCGGCGGAGGCCCTGTTACTCGCCTTTGTCGGTGGGTGGGGCGATTTCATTGATGGCCGCGAGGTGGGCCGCGGTGAGAGGGGGGGATTCGAGGGAATCGAGGAGGTCGTCGAGTTGGGCGACGGTGCGGGCTCCGACGAGGGTGGAGGTGACGGCAGGATGGTGTCGGGTCCAGTTGAGGGCGAGGTGGTGGAGCGGTTCGCCGCGTTCCTGCGCGATCGAATGCAGGCCCTGAATTTGAGGGCGGAACTGTTCGACCTGATCGGTGGTGAGGAACCCATCGCTTCGTGCGGCGCGGGAGCCCTCGGGGATGCGGGTGAGGTATTTCTCGGTGAGCATGCCCTGGGCGAGTGGAGAGAAGACGGTGCAGCCGATGCCTTCTTGGTGGAGGTAGTCGAGAATGCCTGCTTTTTCCACACCGCGGCTGAGGATGTTGTAGGGGGGTTGGTAGATGAGGGTGAAGACGCCCATGTCTTTGAGGATGGCTACGGCTTCCTTGAGCATGGGAAGCGGGTATTTGCTGATGCCAGCGTAGAGAGCCTTGCCGCTGTTCACGGCAGTGGCGAGGGCGCTCATGGTTTCCTCGAGGGGGGTGTCGGGGTCGGGGCGGTGGGAGTAGAAAATGTCGACGTAGTCGAGTTGGAGGCGGGCGAGGGATTGGTCGAGGGAGGCGAGAAGGTATTTGCGAGAGCCCCATTCGCCGTAGGGACCGGCCCACATGTCGTGGCCGGCTTTGCTGGCGATGAGAAGTTCATCGCGGTGGGAGGTGAAGTCCTTCTTGAGAATTTGTCCGCAATTGCGCTCGGCGGAGCCGTAGGGTGGGCCGTAATTGTTGGCGAAGTCGAAGTGAGTGATGCCGCGGTCGAAGGCGCGGTGCATGATGCGACGGCCTTCGTCGAGGTCATCGTGATCGCCGAAGTTGTGCCAGAAGCCGAGGGAGATGGCGGGGAGTTTGAGACCCCATTTTCCGCATTTGCGGTAGGGCATTTGGGAGTAGCGAGTTGGGGAAGGAGTATACACGGTGGTCGGTGGTCGGTGGTC
>JAPKDA010000202.1 GCA_028822695.1 Akkermansiaceae bacterium | reverse complement strand
GGCGGTGATCAACGGAACGATGATCGGCCTCTTTGCGGTTGGAAATGGGAGTTCGGTCAACGGGACCTGGGTGGTGGGAAGTGCCGGGGCGGCGCTGTTTTCAAAGTTGGAGGATGCGCACACCAATATGGAAGTCGGTTCGGTTGGCGATGGGCTGGAGGCGGCCTTTGCGTCGCAGGGGGTGTTCACGGTTGATTTATCTGCGGTGGATTTCGTGGCGGGGGGCTTGGGGGTAAATCGTGATTCGCTGGTCTCGGTCTTCTTTGATGCGGGTAGGCAGGCGGGTGATCTGGTTTATACGCCGTTGTTTGTGGTCGACCTGGCTGCCTGGAAAAGTTGGGCGACGGGCGCAACGGAAACGGTCACGTCCATCGAGGGCTACTTCGAACGGGTCGCCTGCGAAGATGCTGTCTTGGTGGGGGCGGACCCTGTTCGTTTCGGCCTGGTCAGGCTGGAGGTCCTGGATCCCTAGTGTAGCCGGAAGGCGGCTGCCGGGATCTAGTTGGAGGTGCCTCGGGTATTCCGCTGCGGGAGGATGGGCCTGTGACCGAGACGGTCACGCCACGTTTTAGGCGGCTGCGGTGGCGGGGTCGACGTCGAAGACTTCCCGGGCGTCGGCGATGGAGCCGGTGACGGCGGCGGCGCAGACCATGACGGGGGACATGAGGACGGTCCGTCCGGTGGGGGATCCCTGGCGGCCTTTGAAGTTGCGGTTCGAGGACGAGGCGCAGAGTTGATCGCCGACGAGTTTGTCGGGGTTCATGGCGAGGCACATGGAGCAGCCTGCGGCGCGCCATTCGAATCCGGCTTCTTCGAAGATTTTGTCGAGGCCTTCCTGTTCGCACTGGATGGCGGTGATCTGGGATCCGGGGACGGCGATGGCCTGGACGCCTGCGGCGACCTTGTGGCCCTTGATGAATTTCGCGGCTTCGCGGAAGTCGGAGAGGCGGCCGTTGGTGCAGGAGCCGATGAAGGCGACGTCGATTTTCACGCCTTTGATGGGCGTGCCGCCTTCGATCTTCATGTAATCGAGGGCGTCCTGGAAGCTCTTGCGCTCGTTCTCGTCGACGGCGTTGGCGGGATCGGGGATGGATTCGCCGATGCCGATGCCTTGGTCGGGGGAGATGCCCCAGGTGACGGTGGGTTCGATGTCGGCGGCGTTGATGATGACGACATCATCGAACTCGGCGTCGGCGTCGGAGGCGAAGGATTTCCAACGCTCCACGGCGGCGTCCCATTCGTCGTCTTTCGGTGCGTAGGGGCGGCCTTTGAGGAAGGCGAAGGTTTTTTCGTCGGGGTTGACGTATCCACAGCGGGCCCCGCCTTCGATGGCCATGTTGCAGACCGTCATGCGCTCCTCCATGGAGAAGTTATCGAAGGTGTCGCCGGCGTATTCGTAGGCGTAGCCGATACCACCTTTTGCGCCGAGGAGGCGGATGATGTGAAGGGTGACGTCCTTGGCATAGACGCCGGGACGGAGTTTGCCATGCACTTCGATGCGGCGGACCTTCATTTTCCCCATGGCCATGGTTTGCGTGGCGAGGACGTCACGGACCTGGGTGGTACCGATGCCGAAGGCGATCGCTCCGAAGGCGCCGTGGGTGGCGGTGTGGGAGTCGCCGCAGGCGATGGTGGTGCCGGGTTGGGTGATGCCCTGCTCGGGGCCGACAACGTGGACGATGCCTTGTTTGCCGGAGGCTAGATCGAAATAGGTGACGTCGAAGTCGTCGGCGTTCTTGCGGAGGGCGTCCATCATTTCCGCGGCGAGGGGGTCGGCCGGGGCGTCCTGGTTGATGGTGGGGACGATGTGATCGATGGTCGCAAAGGTCCGGTGGGGGTATTTGACCGGGACGCCGAGGTCACGGAGCATGCCGAAGGCCTGCGGGCTGGTGACCTCGTGGATGAGGTGAGTGCCAATGAAGAGTTGGGTGCGGCCGTCGGCGAGGGTGCCCACGGTGTGAGCGTCCCAGACTTTTTCGTAGAGTGTTTTTCCCATGGAGTTTACGAGGTGGGTGGAGACGGTTAGCGGAAATTGGGCGAGGATCAAGGGGATTGGGGGGAATTTGAAGGAATGGGGTGCTGGTGCGTGGATGGGGAGAACGTTGAAGACAGAATATTGAATGGGGAGGGGAGGAACACCCAATGTCGAACACTCAATGTCCAATTTTCAAGGGGGAGCGGGGAGCGGGCGCACTGGGTGCAAGTGTTGCTGCTGCTCGTCTTTGCCCTGTGGACGCCTTTGCCGTGGGCTTGGCTGATGGTGGGGTATGCGGTTTTTTCGAATGCGCCGTGTATCGCGAGTCTGCGTTATGCACGGTTGAGGATCGGGAAGCTGCTCAAGCGCTGAGTGCGGGGGATGTTTGGACTGGCGGGGGTTTGGGGAGGAGTGTTGGATGGGGGCGAT
>JAPKDA010000080.1 GCA_028822695.1 Akkermansiaceae bacterium | reverse complement strand
TCCACTCCCGCCTTTCCCCCCGTCAGTCCCATCCGCCTCCCCCCTAATCACCAATCACCAATCACTGATAACCGGCCGCAAGGCCGCCTCAACCCGAATACTTCGCCAAAGCCTTCTCCAACTCCTCCGAACGCCGCACATGAAAATGATCGCCGCATTCGATCGTCGCCCGCCGACCATTCCCCGCCTGCACATGCAACAACACCGGAGTCGGCCCGGGATGCGCCGTCAACACGGTATGAATTTCCTCCAGCGCATCCACTCCATGCCGCGCCCTCCACAGTGAAATCTCCAGCGGCCCCGTCCCGTTCTTCACGCTCTTCACCTTCAATTCCTTCAATCCCGATCCCGTGATCCGACGCGACTCAGTCCGGTCATCGATCTGCACCGCCCCCTTCAGGCAAATCACCTTCCCCGGAACCAGCAACCCCGCGTCCCGCGCCGGCACAAAGGACTCCGCCCAACACATCAACTCCACACTCCCCGTGAAATCCTCGATCCGCAAAATCCCAAACGGCTTTCCAGTCTTCGTCGTCCGCGCCTCCACGCTCTTGATCATCCCCGCAAAATTGAACCGCGCCCGCTTGTCACTGAGATCCAAATCATCAATCAGCCCCAGCGACTCAAACCGATCCGAATCCACCACTCCGCGGAACTTGTCCAGCGGATGCCCCGTCACATAGAACCCCAACAATTCCTTCTCCTGTTCCAGACGCTCGTCCTTCGACCATTCCGCCACCGCCGGGCCGCCACTCCCCCCCACCTCCGCCACAAATTCCTCCTCACCAAACAACCCGCCCTGCCCCGACTTGCGGTCCCTCTGCGCGGAGTTCGCCGACGCCGTCACTTGCTCAACCCGACCGAACATTCCGGCCCGCGTTTCACCCGTCCAATCGAGCGCTCCAGCCTTCACGAGGTTCTCCAGGATCTTCTTATTCACCACCTTGGTGTCCAGACGCAGCGCAAAATTGTCGAGTGACTCAAACTTTCCGTTCGTGTCCCGCTCCGTGAGTGCCTGCTGCATCGCCGCCCCACCCACGTTCTTAATCGCCGCCAGCCCGTAGCGGATCGCCGGCTTCCCATCCACCGTGATTTCCGGTGCAAAACGCAACTGCGAGTGATTCAAATCCGGTGGCAGAATCTCAATTCCCATCCGGTGACACTCCGAAACAAACACGCCAATCTTGTCGGTATTGTTGATCTCGTTCGACAGCAACGCCGCCATGAACTCCACCGAAAAATTTGCCTTCAGGTATCCGGTCCAATAAGAAATGTGCCCGTAGCACGCCGAGTGCGACTTATTAAAACCATAGCCCGCAAAACTCGCGATCTTGTCGAAAATCTTGTTCGCCAACTTCTCCTCGATGTCATTCGTCTTTTTCGCACCAGCCACAAACAGCTGCCGCTGCTTGGCCATCTCGGACTCTTTCTTCTTACTCATCGCCCGCCGCAACAAGTCAGCACCACCCAGAGTGTAGCCAGCCAGCACCTTCGCCGCATTCTGCACCTGCTCCTGGTAAATCATCACCCCGTAGGTATCTCCGCAGATCTGCTCGAGCAGCGGATGCTCATAGCTCACTTTCCGCCGCCCTTCCTTCACCTCGATCATCTCATCGATGAACTGCATCGCACCCGGACGATAGAGCGCCAACAGATCAATGATGTCCTCAATCCTCCGCACCCCGTAGCGCTTGCAGGTATCGGTCATCCCACCGGACTCCAACTGGAACACACCCATCGTCTCGCCGCCGTGGAGGAGTTGGAAGGTCTTCGCGTCCTCCAGCGAAATATGTCGAATATCGAAGTCCGGAACTTTCTCCTTCTTGATGAATTCCGAAGCCTCCTGAATCACCGTCAGGTTCTTCAGCCCGAGGAAGTCCATCTTCAACAACCCCACCTCCGTGATCGCGCTCATGTCGAACTGCGTCACAACTTCACCCTCGTTACCCCGCGTCAACGGCACGTGCTCATCGAGCGCCCGGTCACCAATCACCACCCCCGCCGCGTGCACCCCCACGTTCCGCGTCAAGCCCTCCAGACGCAGCGCATACCCCCACAATTCCTGATAGGTGCTGCTCTCCTCGATCACCTCCCGCAATTCCGGCTTGCTGTCCCACTCGCCCTTCAGCGTCACCCCGGGCTTCGCCTCGATCATCTTCGCGATACGATCCGCCTCCCCATACGGCACCCCCATCACCCGCGCCACATCACGGATCACACTCTTCGCGCCCAAAGTTCCATAGGTGATGATGTGCGACACACAACGCTCGCCATACTTCTGCCGCACGTAATCGATCACCTCCGGCCGACGACTCTGACAGAAATCGATGTCAACATCAGGAGGACTCACCCGCTCCGGGTTCAGGAATCGCTCGAACAACAGCCCGAATCGCATCGGGCAAATGTCTGTAATCCCCATCGTGTAGGCCACCAGAGACCCCGCCGCCGAACCACGACCCGGACCCACTGGAATATCATGATCCCGCGCCCACTTGATAAAGTCCGCCGTAATCAGGAAGTAACTCGCAAATCCCAGTTCATTGATCGTGCTGATCTCGTATTCCAGACGCTCCTTCAGCTCAGGATCACTCTCCGCCTTCTCTTTCCCGTACCGCTCCTCCAGCCCTTCGAAACACAAGCGCCGCAAATATTCCTCCCGACAACTCCCGTCCGGCGATTCAAAGTTCGGATATTTTTCCGAACTCGTCGCATCCAGGCTCAACTCCACATTACAACGCTCCGCGATCTCCAGCGTCGCATCGCACGCTTCCGGAATATCCGCAAACAAGCTCCGCATCTCCTCCGCCGACTTGAAGTAAACCTCCGGCGAATACCGCATCCGGTTCTCGTCAAAGACCAACTTGCCGGTGCCGATGCAGATCATCACATCATGCGCCTCATGATCATCCCGCGTCATGAAGTGCACGTCATTCGCCACCACCGTCTTCAAATCCATCTCCTTCGCCATCTCGATCAACTGCGGCTTCACCTGCTGTTGCATCTCGAGCCCGTGATCATGGATCTCCACGTAGAGATTCTCCGCCCCGTAAATATCCCGCAACTCCGCCATCGCCTCCCGCGCCTTCGCCGGATCCTCCTGCCGCAACCACTCGTTCACCGGACCACTGATGCAGCCACTCAGACAAATCATCCCCTCTGCATACTCCCGGAGCTTTTCCCGATCCACCCGCGGCTTCCCGTAATAGAGCCCCTCCAAATGCCCCACCGTCACCAACTTCACCAAATTCGCCCACCCAATGTTGTTCTCCGCAAGAAGCGTCAAATGCGTCGCCCGCTTCCGACCCGGCACCTCCTTCTTGTGATCCATCCCCTCCGGGGCGAGATAAATTTCACACCCCAAAATCGGCTTCACCCCCGCCGCCTTCGCCGCCTCATAAAACTCAATCGCCCCGAACAAATTCCCGTGATCCGTCATTGCCACCGCCGGCATCCCATACTCCGCCGCCCTCTTCACCACCTCCTTGCAACGCACCGCGCCGTCGAGGGTGGAATACTCGGTATGCAAATGTAGGTGAACGAATGTCTCTCCCATGAACGCCCCAACCTAAAAACCCCCCACCCACCTCGCAACCCCGATTTCCGATCCAAAGAAAATACCTTTTTAAAATTCACCCACCGAACCCCGAACTATACACTCCCCCGTAAGGCGACTGTCTCGGTCGC
Source organism: Akkermansiaceae bacterium (assembly GCA_028822695.1). Lineage (GTDB taxonomy): Bacteria > Verrucomicrobiota > Verrucomicrobiia > Verrucomicrobiales > Akkermansiaceae > JAPKDA01. The sequence continues at coordinate 7,716 of JAPKDA010000080.1, read as the reverse complement.
CATCAAAACCCCTCCGGCCCCAACCGCACTTCTCCCCCCGTGGCGTGACCGTCTCGGTCACAGGCCCTCCCCCAGCGCACCCTACTCCACCAGAGTCAGCCTCACCCTATCCACCCCTACTTCCCCGAATAGTTAATCCCCACCACCTTCTCCGCCTTGTGAGTCGTCTTCCCGTGAACCATCCCGTTCACTTTCGTGCCCTGCTCCTGATGCATCAGTGACTTCCACTCCGTCACCCCTTCCAGCCCCCCCGCCCTCATCTCTCCTGCCTTCCCGTCAAAGGTCGCTTTCGTCCCATCCTCCGTCTCAATCGTCACTCGACACCAACTCCAGACCGGGATTCGCCCACACAGCTGCTTCCGCCAGCGCCTTGACCGGATTCGCCTCAAACTCCTTCACCTTTTTGGTGCACATCCCCCACCAGCAAAGCCACCGCGATGACCACCGCCACGCCCCCACAACCAATCCCCACCCAAACCCACGGACTCTTCTTTCCTTCGGCTTCGAATGGCTCAGCATCGATGACAACCGCGACATCGACTACTACTCCCTGAATCTCATCGCCCCCGACCAAAGCACCACCCTCGCCGCAGACCTCAACCCCACCATCACCGGCGGAATGGTCCGTATCGACGCCCCCTTCGCCCTCCCTCCCGACGTCGCCCTCGGCGCCGAAACCTCCACCAACCTCCTCAATTGGACCACCAGCGGCGTCCAACCCCCTCCCCTCATCCCCATAAAATCAACGATTTTCCCCCTCAGAAGGTTGCGCTAGTAATTTGGCACGCTACTTGCTAATCCTAACCCACACACCCGCCCGCTCATGAAGAAAATCGAAGCAATTATTAAGCCATTCAAACTAGAAGAAGTTAAAGAGGCTCTCGCAGAGGTCGGCATCCAAGGGATGACCGTTACCGAGGTGAAGGGATTCGGTCGTCAAAAAGGCCACACCGAAATCTACCGAGGATCCGAATATACCGTCGATTTCCTCCCGAAAGTTAAAATCGAAGTCGTCGTCGACGACGCCGATGCACCCAACGTCGCCGAAGCGATCGTCAAATCCGCCAACACCGGCAAAATCGGTGACGGTAAAGTCTTCATCTCGCCCGTCGAGGAAGCCATCCGCATCCGAACCGGCGAAACCGGTGCCGAAGCGGTTTCCGTCAACTAATCATCCATTTCCGGGGAGATCCCCCAAGAAGGCCGGGCCCGCCACAAGCAAGCCCGGCCTTCTTGTGCCCCGTGGCATGATCCGTCCCGGTCACCGCCCTTCCCACCGTAAGGTGACTGTCCCGGTCGCCTCTACCCCCCCGGCGCTAGTAGCCGCACTTCTCTCTCCGGGCTCCGGGTTCTGACAGCGCCCCCGGTGCTAAAGCATATCCTCAAACACCTCAACCTTCCCTCTCTCAATCGCCCTCAACTGATTCCGGTACCCCCGCACCCCCTCCTTCCTCTTGATCGCCCGTAACGCCGCCTCGATATCGGCCCGCGCCGCCTCAAAACTCCGCTCCTCCGAACCCTTCCGCTCCAGCACCTCCACCAAGTGCCAGCCCATTTTGGTCCGAACCACAGCACGCTCCTGCACCTTCATCTCCATCACCTGCACCGCAAAATCCTTCGGCAAACGCCCCGCCTGCACCCAGCCCAGCATCCCTCCCGCCTCCCGGCTCGCCACGTCCTCACTCAATGCCTTCGCCGCATCCTCAAACTTGGACTCCCCCTTCGCCAGAATCGCCAACCTCTCCTTCAACAAACCCTCCGCCTCCTCCGGCTCATGTTTCAGAGCCGAGAGAAAAATCTGCCGCACCTTCGCCCGCGCTGGCAACGCCAACTCCGCCTTGTGCTCCTCATACCACTCCCGCGCCACCTCCTCACTGATCTCCACATCGATCAACGCCTCCAAATACTTCTCCTGCTGCAACTTCGCCGCCACGCGCATCCGCATCTCCTCCTCCGTCCACCCCATCTGCCTCAAGCCCTCCCGCATCTCCTCCACCGAATCAAACTTCTTCTTAAACCGCACCACTTCCGCATCGACCTCCGCCTCCTCCACCGGATGATCCGCCTGGTTCGACCACACCTTGATCCGACCCAGCAAACGCAGATCGATCAAATCATTCAGTGCCGCCATCCGCAGCACCTTCCGCTCCACATCAGGCACATCCTCCAACTTCCGCCCTTCCTTCCACAAACGCTCCTGCACCCGCCAATCCACCTGCGTCAACAAAATCGGCTGCCCGTAAAACCGCGCCACCACCCCCTGCGCCTTCGCCGCCGCAATCTGCTCCGGACTCCGGATATTGCTCTTCCGAATCTTCTGCCGCAACGGCCCCGCAAACACAAAGAGGTCCAAAAACAAATACACCATCCCGAGCGTATAAACGACCAGGCGCACCGGAACTCCCTTATCAACCCTCAGCAAAGCCCCTCAATCTCCCCCACAGACCCCCAAGCAACCAGCCCAAATTCCGCACGATCCCCTTCTTCGGCTTGCGACCTTCGACTTGGAACCTTCGACGCGCCTCAGCGCACCACCACTTTCACCCCCGGACGCACCAAGGTCGGAAACCGTGCCGCATCCCAGTTCGACATGCGGATACACCCCGCACTGCGCGACCGTCCGATCGTCCGTGGACTCGAGGTCCCGTGAATCCCAATCCCGCTCTTCGTCAACCCATTCCAAATAATCCCCACCGGATTATTCGGCCCCGGCGGAATCTGCAGCGCCGTCTTCCCCCGCTTCCCCGTCTCCAACAACTGCTTGTCATAGCGCCAACTCGGTAACTCGACACTATTCGCAATCTTCCAAGCCCCACGGTGAATGAACTGCGTCTTGCCCGGTGTGATCGGAAACGCCGCAATCAATTTTTGCGACGTCAGGGCCTCACCATCTTCCTCTTCCACAATGATCACCGCCCCACCACTCGCCACTGCCACCTCGCCCGGCGCATAAATGAAGATCTGCTTCCCCTTCGTGTCGATGATCACCGTCCGATTGAGAAACTCCTCACTCTCGTGATTCACCTTCCCCTCTTTCAGCAACTCGATCCGAAATGGATCAATATTCGGCACCTTCAACGCTTTCCGCGGCTCCAAACTCCACGCCACCTTCTTGCCGTTCAACTCCTCCAAAAACGTCTCCGAAGTATGATACCGCTCCGCCATGAACTCCAGATAGCTCCGGTAACTCATCCGCTTCTTCTTCGCCTGCAGCGACCGCTTCGTCGGCAACGTCGAATCCACCCACTCCTTCGCCACATCCGGCACGATCGCCGTCGCATAGGTCTCCCCCAATTCTGCCTCAACGTCCTCCATCACCGCCACCCAGTCGCCAGGCGAACGCCCCAGGCTCCGGTTATACGCATACACCGAACGGCCCGTAAAATTCCCCGGCTTCCCATCAATGAACCCCGGACCCCACATCTTTTGATCCAAAAAAATCTGCAACCTCACCCCCGCCTCAAAATCCGTCGGCTTCCCCACATCCGTCACATTCTCCTCCTTTACCGGCTCCACCAATTGCGCCTTCTCATTGCCCTCTTCCCCCTCCCCTTCATCAGGCACCACATCCCCCTCAACCACTCCAGCCTTCAACGCAGACCCCTCCTGCGCCACTAGGAAACTCCCCATCACACACCCAAAAATCGTCACCAGCAAAATCTTCACCCTCTTCATCGCCGCTCACCCTACACCACAACCCCCAAAACGCCAACAGTGGCATGACCGTCCCGGTCACAGGCCAACACATCCACCCCTTTTGGGCTGCAGTGGCAGAGTGAGGAACAAACGACGACAGCGCAGTCCAAAATCACCCCCCTACTCTTCCTCTTCCCCATCCTCATCCAAAAAACCCCCGAGCTTCCCTTCCAGCGCCCCACCCAACAAAGCCTCCACCACCACATCATTCCCCTCATACTCCGTCGAAATCACCTTCGCCTCCGCATGAATCTGCGCCAGCAACTCCCCCCGACTCTGCGGAATCCGATACCTCAACCGCCTCACCCGATCCGCCAAAATTTGCGTGAACCGCTGGATGAGCGCCTCCAACCCCGCCCCCGTCAACGCCGACACCTCCAGCGACTCCGGATGCCGCTCCCGCAACGCCGCCAACGTCGCCGGATCTTCCACCCGGTCGATCTTGTTCAACACCGTCAACATCGGCTTTTCACCCGCTCCCAATTCTTCCAACACGCCCAACGTCGTCTCAAAAAACGTCTCCGCCTGCGGCTCATTCGCGTCCAACACGTGAATCAAAAAATCCGCCAGCAACGACTCCTCCAACGTCGACTTGAATGACTCCACCAAGCGGTGCGGCAGGTTCCGCACAAACCCCACCGTGTCGGTCAACAACATCGGCTGCCCATCCGGCAACTCGATCCGCCGCGTCGTCGGATCCAATGTCGCAAACAACATGTCCGCCACCATGATGTCCGAGTCCGCCAACTTGTTCAGCAAGGTCGACTTCCCCGCATTCGTGTAGCCCACAATCGCCGCATGGGGCGTGTCAAATTTCTGCCGTTCCTTCCGCTGCGTCGCCCGTTGCTTCCGCACCGTCTTCAGCTCCGCCTTGATCCGATCGATCCGCTTCCGCGCCATTCGGCGATCCACCTCAATCTGCTGCTCACCCATCCCCCGCGACGCACCACCACCACCTTTGCCCCCACCGGAGCCACCCTCCCGGTCCAAGTGCCCCCACATCCGTGCCATCCGCGGCATGGCATACTGCATCCGCGCCAAATCCACCTGCAACCGCGCCTCCTTCGTCCGCGCCCGCTTCGCAAAAATATCCAAAATCACTTCCTCCCGGTCCAACACCGTCATGTCCGACAACTCCTCCCAAGCCCGCTGCGCCATCGGCGACACCTCGTTATCGAAAACAATACAATCACACCCCAGTTCCTTCGCCAGGTCACTCAATTCCTCGGCCTTCCCCGTCCCACAGATGAACTGCCGATGCGTCACCCTCGACCGCACCAACAACGATTTCTCGATCCCAATCCCCAAAGTCTTCACCAACTCCTCAAGCTCCTCAAGCAGCTTGGCGCCTTCCTCTTCCTCCCGCTTAGCAAAGCAGATCCTCACCAGCAGAGCCTTCTCCACCATATCCGGTTTTTCCCTGACCTCAAACATCTCGGGCAGACCATAGCCGCTTTCCCCGCCCCGTCACGCCCAACATGACAACCACATGGCGTGACCGGCCTACCCTCCGTAGCGTTCCGCCAAGGATGGGTCCAGCTCACAGGCCCACCCCCCAGTAAGGTGACAGTCTCGGTCGCCATCTAAAACCTCCCCCGACCCAAGTCGGGGCTAGCTCCCTCCCCGTTCCCCTCTCCATTCGTGTTAATTCGCGTCCATTCGCGGTTCCTCCCCCCCTCTCAAAATCACAACAATCAGCGAAACCACCGCCCAAAAATCCCAGCATCTTAGCTTCCCGCCTCCCCTCCAAACCCCCAACCTCCCCCAACCCATGACCACTCGCCCCATCCTCTTCCTTCTGGTATCGTACCTCTTCTCTCTCGCATCTGCCGCGGAACGCCGCCCCAACATCCTCTGGATCTTCTCGGAAGACCTCTCCCCCTACATGGGCTGCTACGACGACCCGATCAACAAGGGCCACACCCCCTCCATCGACAAATTCGCCTCCCAAGGCGTCCTCTTCAAACGCACCTTCATGCCCGCCCCCGTTTGCTCCGCAGCCCGCTCCGCCATGATCACCGGCGTCTACCAAACCACCACTGGCACCCACCAACACCGCTCCTCCCGCTCCCCCGAAGGCACCATCGATCCCAACACCCACATCAATCTCCCCGACGGCATCCGCCCCTTCCCCGAACTCCTCCGCGAGGCCGGCTACTTCACCTTCAACTCCGGCAAGGACGACTACAACTTCCTCTACGACCGCCGCAAACTCTACACCGTCGGCACCAAGGACGCCTACAAACCCGGAATGAACGGCTGGCAGGGCAACAACGCCGTCAGAAAGAATAAGAAAACATTCATCGAGAACACCTGGAGCCAACGCCCCGACAAAGACCAACCTTGGTTCGGCCAAATCATGATCTGGGGAGGCAAAGCCAAATCCAGGCACGTCCGCAAAGGCGAACTCCTCGCCGACAACGACGTCCCCATCCCTCCCTACTTCCCCGACACCCCCGTCCACCGCTCCTCGTGGACCCAGCACTACAACGCCGCCCGTGGCGCCGATGCCCAGATCGAGGAAATCCTCGCCCTCCTCAAAGCCGACGGCCAACTCGAAAACACCATCGTCTTTTTCTTCTCCGACCACGGCAACAACCAGTCCCTCCGCCACAAACAGTTTTGCTACGAAGGCGGTGTCCACGTCCCCCTCATGATCAAGGGCAATCACCCCGCCCTCAAAGCTGGCACCGTCCGCAAGGACCTCGTCCTCGGCCTCGACATCTCCGCCACCACCCTCGCCCTGGCCGGGGTGAAAATCCCGGACTACTTCGACGGCGTCGACCTCTTTGCGAAAGACCACGAACCCCGCAAATTCGTCATCTCCGCCCGGGACCGCTGCGACTACACCATCGACCGCATCCGCACCGTCCGCACCGACAAGCTCCGCTACATCCGCAATTACCATCCGGATCGCTCCATGCTCCAAGCCCAGTACCGCGACAAACAACCCACCGTCAAAGACCTCCACCGCCTCCACGAAGAGGGAAAACTCACCGACTACCAGGCCAAGTTCTGGTTCGGCCTCCGCCCCGAGGAGGAACTCTACGACCTCGCCAAAGACCCCTTCCAAATCAACAACCTCGCCGCCAACCCCGCCTTCGCCGACCAACTCAAACGTCACCGCAAAATTCTCACCAACTGGATCAAGGAATCCGGCGACAAAGGCGAACAACAAGAATCCGCCGTCCAACTCAAGGCCACCTACGACCTCTGGAAAGACCTCCCCATCTTCAAAGACGCCAAGACCAACCCCGAATACGACCAGTTCCCGTAGCCCAAGGGGGCGTGGGGTTGCAACCCGCTCTCACCGGTCCGGCTCTTCCCGCCATTCGGCAATTTTGGACTGCGGTGGCAGAGTGAGGATACGAACGGCGACACCGCTTTTGCGAGGCCCCTTCGTCAGGCCACCCCCGACCGCTCACCCTCAGAGCAGGGTCAACACCTCTCTTCACCCCAGCGGGGTGGCTCATGATAGCCGGGCGGCTTCAGCCCCCGGTGGTTACTAGCCTCAATACTCCCCCGTCGCGGTAGCGACGGTTCAACCAGCGCTACCTCCCCGAACACCAAGCCCGCTGGCTCCAAATTCACCCGGTTACCCTGACCCGTTTGCTTGTTGAAATTTGGTCTTGGAACATATTTGAGAATTGGCTCGTGGAAATTCAACCCCACCAGCGCCCCCCCATTTCCCCATTCAACACTCGGCGTTCAGCGTTCGGCGTTCGGCGTTCGATACTCGGCGCCCTCTCCCCCTACCCCTGCCCCGCCCGAATCTCCATCAACACCGCACTCCGCTTGATCATCGCTCCCATCATCATCGTCAGAAGCATTACTCCAACCGCCACCATTAGCCAACTCACTCCCGCGAACAGGCTGATCGCACTCATCACCCGGCCCACCATCTCCGGATGAAGCCGATCATAGAGAGAGAATCCCACGGGGTTCCCTACCGCATTAAGCACCCAAAATAAACTACTCATTACTCCCCCCACCGAACCGATCAGCATCAAGATCGCCCCC
>JAPKDA010000201.1 GCA_028822695.1 Akkermansiaceae bacterium | reverse complement strand
CCCCTCCCCTCACTTCACGTCCTTCAGGCCCTTCTCCAGTAGCTCCGCATAGATCTTCTGCACATCCACCGCCGGAATAGCAAAGGCCTCCGCCCGACTCGCGTAAGCGATATTCAGCCCCACCGCCCGCCCCTCCAGATCCAACAAGGGGCCACCCACTGATCGCTCCGACTGCATCGTGTCGTGCTGCAAGACCCGCTCAAAATTCGTCCGCCGCTGGGACACCGGACCACTCATCGCATCATTCCGCGTCCGCGGAGTTTCAAAGACCTTATGCCGGGCCGCCAGCTTGATCTCCATCTCCATCTCTTCCTCATCCCTCAGAATCGTCACCTTCAGAAGGTCGCCCGGGGCCTTGCCCTCCAACATTTTCACCAACTCATCCCGATCCTTCACATCCTTACCGTCGGCCTTCAACACCACATCGCCAGACTTCAGCCCGGCTTCTTCCGCTCCACTCCCCTCGGCCACCTCGCCAATCTTGATCTTGTCCTTTTCCACCTTGAGTACTACTCCCAAAACCACTGGGCTCTCTCCGCCAATGATCCGGGTATTCGCACTGATGATCCCCGGGCGCACCCGACGCCGCGTCCGGCTAGTCGCTCCGTTTGACACCACCCAAGTGCCATGCGGCACCACTTCCTCCCCGGCCCACTCCACTGGAACCAAGCCGTCCGCCGAAATCTTCAGCAACACTACATCCCAGTCAAAGTCGGTCGCGACCACCGTGACGTCGGTATATTCCTTCGCCTCAACCCGCACCGTAAAACCCTTCCGCGCCACAATCTCACTGGCCTTCGTCAGGACGTAACCATCCGAACTCGCCACTGCCCCAAAGGCGAACGGCTTGCGCCCAAAGTAAAGCACCGCACTGCTCGTCTGCAGCACTTCCCGCAAAGGCTCAAAGGCAGCCCGCACCTCCGAACCCATCAGCCGATATTTCCCCTCCAAAGCCTGCCCCGCCAAGGGACACACCAACATCGCAAAAGCGCTCAAACAAATGACCGCTCTACTTCGCTCCAAGTTCGATTTCCAATGTCTGCTCTTTTCCATCACGTAAAATTGTTACTTCGATAAAATCGCCACCAAATCTTGCCCCAAGGTTAGCCGAGAACGACGCCTTGTCCTCGATCTCCTCCTCATCAACCTTAATGATAATGTCGCCCGTCTTCAACCCGCTCTCAGCCGCGGGAGTATCCTCGCCGACCCGTTCGATCACCACGCCGCCCTCTTCCCGCTCCCCAACCCGAATACCGAGAAAACCGGGCACCTGCGGCGGCCGCTCTCCCAGCTCAACCTCCATGGTCTGTTCCTCCCCGTCCCTGAGAATTGTCAACTCGACCCGCTCACCGGCACCTTTCTCCTGCAAGTAGGAGATCAAAGCGTCCTTCCCCTCGAGGTCCACGCCATCGATCTTGGTAATCACGTCCCCCTCTTTCAACCCAGCCTCATCGGCCGGCGTCTCTTTTCTCACTCTCCTGACCTTCGCCCCACCCTCTTCGCCATCCTCGACAATCGCGCCAAGATAACCCGTGCCAGGCACCGGCTTCTGCGCAAAGGGTCCCTCCCCGATAAACTCACCCCCCTTCATCCCGTCCCAATGCCGAAGAAATTCTCGAACCGGCACATGCATGTTCTGCTCCTTCGAGGCACCCACCCGACTGTGAATCCCAATCAAGCGGCCCTGCAAATCAAATAAAGGCCCCCCGGAATCCCCACCAATCAAGTTGCAGTCAGACTGAATGGTAGAGTCCTTCACCTGCACAAGACGACCTAGCCGCACCACCACTCCCCGCTCCTCGTCGAAGCCACCGGAGTGCCCGAGCGAAAACACCCAGTCACCCAGTCGACTCAAATCGGACTGGTCCAAATCAACGAACGGATATTCACCCTCCTCGCTGATCTGCATCATCGCACAGTCCGTGCTCGCCACCAATCCGAGCGAACGGGCCTTCACCCGCTTCCCGTCCTCGAAAATCACCGTCATCTCCTTGTCCACCCCACCGCTCACGTGCGCCGCCGTCAGGACGAGCCCGTCCTTGCTCACCACCACGCCACTTCCCGCTCCACCACCAAGATCAATTCCCACCGTCGCCTTGCGCACCATCGGCAACGCCGCCTGCAACTCCTGTTGGATCTTCTGTAGATCCTTCAAATTCTCCGGGGCCTTCTTGTCGTTGACGTAGAGCCGCTCGTTCCCATCCACCGCCAGCACAGCCACCGACAAGCCGATCCAGCCGGCCAAAATCATGGCCCACACCGACCATCCCCGCCGCTGCCTCCGGCTCAACCCTGAGCTCAAAACTTCTATCCTCATTGCCATACTTTCAATAACGCGAAAGGGTAGCCTCCCTATCCCTTATTTCAACGAACAAGGCCGGGCCAACAAAAAAAAGACAGCCCAACAGGTGGAAAACGGCATGGGAAACCCCCATCACCCGAT
>JAPKDA010000079.1 GCA_028822695.1 Akkermansiaceae bacterium | reverse complement strand
CCATGTCATCTAGCAGCCTCATCGGGGTGGCGGCCATGCCGAATGATGCCGCGGATTTTAAGAATTTTGAGTTGCCTGTAATAGGAAACGGGGCAGTTTTGAGTGAACTGAATTTACTTTGTAATGCCAAGAAACCCAGTTGATGCCTGCGAGCTTCCTGCCGCCAAGAACCAGCAATATGTGCCCGCTGAGCGCGGCTTTGCGCTCGTCGTGACTCTATCGCTGATGATCCTGCTATTGATCCTCGCGCTGGGCATGCTGTCGCTTTCTTCCATCGCGCTGCGCTCCGGCGGGCTCGATTCTGGTTTGCAGGCTCGGGCCAATGCGCGCATGGCGCTGATGATGGCCATCGGTGAGCTGCAGAAGCAGATGGGGCCGGACTCACGTATCTCCGCACCCCATGATGTGGGGTCCCAGTCCGGGGGGCAACCGCACTGGATTGCCGTCTATGACGCTTGGAAAAGCGATCCGGATCCCTCGGTCCCCCTAACCCCGGCATCCCGCAACCCAGAATTCCGTGGCTGGCTTGTATCCGGTTCGAATGAAAGCACGGTAGATAGGGCGCTGATGGTCGGTCCGGGAAGCCTGGGAGGCGCTTCCGGCACGAGCGATCAAGTCGAGGTTCCGATGCAGGATGTCATCGTTGGGACAAGGCGCGGGCGCATCGCTTGGTGGGTTTCCGATGAGTCGGCGAAGGCGAAGGTCAACGCTGGGCCGGAATCCGCTGCAAATCCCGGGGTCGGGCTTGCGGATTTGATGTTCAATGCGCAATCCCCCCCGAACGTGGGGCACAAGGCCTTCGCGAAACTTGCCGATTTTGATTGGAAGGACGGGCAACGAGGCATCATGACTTCAACCTCCCAGATCAACCTCGCCGCCAGCCTTGGCTACGGCGGCATCGGTGAATCGATCCATGACCTGACCGTGCATTCAGCGGGTGTGCTCGCCGATGTTAGTGCAGGCCGCCTCAAGCGAGATCTTAGCAACCTACTAGCGCGAGAGGTAAAGGAACTGGAAGACAAGCCTCTTTACCTTGCGGGCGGTCGAATAAACCGCTTTGCCATCACCGAGGATGGGGCGCTAACGAATGACCCAAACCTGCCAGCGAATAGCGGGAGGCCTAATAAGTGGGGCATCAACCTTGAGGAACTGTCCCTCTTCCACAACATCCACCGGGTAATCGACTGGTCGGAAGGCGAGCCGATGCTGGTCACCGAGAGCGAATCGGATGCCGCTACCCAGAACCGCTTCTACATGTATGGCAAACCCGCGGTCGAAGCGATGCAGTTCATTCTTTCCCTGGTGGCTGTGCCCGATGGCAAAAATGCCGATGGTGACGACCTCTATAAGTTGGAGATGATGCTCGACGGCATGATCGCCCTCTCCAATCCCAACGACGTCCGGCTCCGGTTCCCTCCCGGCCTCGTAAAGTCCGTGCTGCTTCTCAGCTTTCCCTACGACATGCAGTTGAAAATCGAGAAGGCCGACGGAACGCCCCTCAACACCGACAAGACATGGGCCCAACGTAGGCGGGTCTTCAACGGGTTCATCGAGGGCGGCTTCGGAGGATTGCCAGCAGACGGTTTCGACCTCGAACCCGGCGAAGCGGCCGCCTTCGGCTCGACTAGCGCGGACGGATACAATCTGAACATCCGCCGTGGCTTCGTTCCGAGCGGAGGAGTGAGGATGACGAGCTGGAATCTCGGGGCCGGGGGACTGGAGGAGAATGCTAAGGTGGACTTCGAACTTCTGAAAGTGATCACGGCGAGAAACGGCAGCAACAGTAACGTCTACTTTCAGGGGTGGCACAATCCGGGAACCGCAGAGAAGAGGATCTTCGAAGGCGCGGTGATATCCCAAGGGCCTAACCCCGACGGCGAGCTGCTCAACCGGTTCCTCCCGGAGAAGATCGTTCCTCCCCAGATCCTACCGGTGAAGGACTTCATCAACAGTCCGCAGCCCGTGCTGCTGTTTAGCATCCTGAAAAATGTCGAACGGAGCTCCAGCGTAGCCAACCCTGACGCATTGGCCTCCCGCCCATTGTTGCTCGACGAAACCGCGAGGACAGGCCGCGCGATACTCCGCTACGGAAACGTATCCCGTGATCTTCATGCCGCTCAGCAACTCTACACGGCGGCACCGATGAACTATGAGTTCAGCACCATCGCCGCCGGAGCCGGCGGGCGCCTCGTTTATCATGGCGGCGGGCGACAGCCGGGCGCGGGCGGAGGGAGCACTCATGTTATCAAGCGCCGGATCCCGCTGGCACCCCCACTGTCGCTTGGGGCCTTCGAGAATGCCATTGCCTGTGGCTTTAGCCGCCACTTCGGTTCCTACCCTAGCGATGCCGCGTCATGGATTGGCCCTGACAGCGATCCGAGCACCGCCGCTCTTTACGGTGGCTTTAGAGGAGGCGGCACTCCGATGCTCGCCAAGGTGATCGGAAACTCATGGGCAAATCCGTTTGTGGAGTCCACCCAGACTTATCAGGGTGGTTACACCGATCCTTCGTGGATGGCCAACACCGCGCTGTGGGATACCTGGTTCCTCTCGGCTATCGTTGATACCTCGGACTTGCCACCCTCGTCGTGGATGACAGACCGCAGGACGGCGCGCGATCAGTTCATGGATTTCGCGGAAGGCGGGAAACCACTCAGGAACAAGCGCTTTCTCTTTCACCCATACGCCTCTCCGGAGCAGGCGGAATCCGAACTGTTCGACGGCAACGCCTTCAAGAACTCGGCGATCAACAAACTGCCGAAGTATCTGCTCGTGGATGGGGCTTTCAACGTCAACTCCACCTCGGCTCCTGCATGGCGGGCCTTCCTCTCCAGCGTCCGCGATCAGGAACTCCTGACCGCAGGGGGAGTGAAGAAGAAATTTAAACACCCCTTTGGCACGCTCGGCTATGCCGAAAATACCGCTACCAGTGGCACAGCTGGGGATTGGGCCGGGCTCCGGGACTTGACGGAAGCCGAGATCGACGAACTCGCTGACGCCATTGTCAACGAAGTTAAGGGACGCGGGCCGTTCCTGAATCTCGCCGATTTCGTCAACCGTCGCCCGGACGCAGACAACGCCGAACACCGCGCGCTCGGAGCCCTGCAAGCGGCCATCGATCGCTCGGGGCTGAACGACCGCTTTGCCGGTGCTGATCGCGTATTGGAACCCGCCGACTTCCAGGATCCCGACTTCGCGCCGCTCAAAGGAGCAGATACCGTGAACGACGAACCGGTGCCCGCCCGCGCCATCGGTGCTGCCGGATACCTTAGCCAAGCCGCTCTGCTCACCGCGATGGGCTCCCAGATCACGGTTCGCGGGGACACCTTCATCATCCGCGCCTACGGGGATCACCGTAACGCATCCGGCGACGTGGTGGCGAAGGCATGGTGCGAGGCGGTGGTGCAGCGAATTCCGGAATACCTGGATCCCACGGACAAACCCGAAGCCCAAGACGGCTGGCCTACACCCTCTGACAAGCTCGCCGTGGCGAACTCGAAATTTGGCAGGAAATTCGAGATACGCTCGTTCCGCTGGCTCAGTCCCAACGAAGTCTGAATATGAACAACAAACCATTGAGCTGTCCCGGCGTGACACGGCATTTACGAACCCATCGCTTTCCCTCCATCTGGTGTCTGTCTGTGCTGATGCTCGTCATCGCCCCGGTCATCTCCAATGCACAGGGAGAGTCCGCGGCAAAGCGGAAGGAAGCTGGAACGATGGTGCGGATGCTTTGCGTCCAGAGCCTGACGGAAGGTGATGAGGAAGTCATTCTGGCGACCAAAACCAAGGACGGCGAATGGAAAGAGCATGGTAAGGTCACGCTACGTTCCCCATTCATCACCCCGTGGGTCCATGTGCCCAAGGGCATGACCCATTTACTGAGGAAGCAGGGCGAGGAGATGGTGTCCCTGGGCTCCTTCAAGTCTGGAAAAAATCTAAATCGCGCTATTCTTGTCCTGTTGCCGGACGTCGCAAAGAAAACCTATCGGGTGAATGTGATCAATCCGGGGGAGCTTAAATTCCAAAAAGGCAAGGCTCTGATTCTCAACTATAGCAAAATCCTCGCAGTGGTTAAGCTCGGGGGAAAGCAAAAGACGGTGAAGCCGGGACAGCTGCTGGTGGAGAACATCACCGCCAACCAGGACAGCATGTACCGGTTGCTTGTCAGTTATGTGAATCTGGAAAAGAAGATCGTAGCTTGTTATGACCGGTTTGTCTCATCGAACCCCAAGACCCGAAAATTTCTTCTGCTCTTTCCGGACCCGAATACCGGACTCAGGGTTTTCAGCCTGTCCGAATTCGGCCCGTTTGAATGACCGTCGGCTAGGATTCGGTAATCAACCCCCTTTCAGAAAAGGGGTCAGTCCTCGCATGGTAACATAATTCTGGCTCCCTTTCCCCTTCTGATCTAGAGTTCGCCCATGGCTCGGCCTTTGCGATTTGAGTATCCCGGAGCGATCTATCACGTGATGGCACGGGGTGATGGCGGGAAGTTTCTCTTCCTAGAACGAGAAGACTATCTGCTCTTTTTGAAATGGCTGAGTCAGATTTGTGAAAGTCACGGATGGAGGGTTCATGCCTGGGTCCTGATGGGTAATCATTTTCATCTCTTGCTCGAAACGCCAGAGGCGAACTTGTCGTCGGGAATGAAGATCCTCCTCGGATCCTTTAGCCAAGCGTGGAATCGACGTTATCATCGGAGAGGACATGTCTTTCAGGGGCGTTACAAAGCGATTCCGGTCTCTGGCGAGCTGGCTTCGGATGCCTTTCAGTATCGGGTGGTAGCTGACTACATCCATCTCAATCCTGCCCGGGCCGGACTGACTGGCGGAAAGAAAGGCAAGCTCGTCGATTATGAATGGAGCAGCTTGAAGCACTATGCTCGAGGGAAAGGCCCGAGCTGGCTCGTGCAAGAGCGAGTCCGTAACGCCTTCGAGCTTTCAAAGGATGGGCGGGGTCGGCGGGCCTATGTGAGTTATCTTGAGAAGCGAGCCGAGGAACAAGCGGGAGAGCTTTCTCCAGAAGCGATGCTCGCGCTCAGGCAGGGATGGTATCTGGGAGACGAGACCTTTCGAGATCGGTTGCTGAGTCTCATAGAGAAGCGCTCCAGTCTCCTGAAGAAAAAGGGAAGCCACGCTCCCGCTTCACTTCGAAGCCATGGAGAAGGTGAAGCTGAGAAAATCGTCAAACTAGGACTCGATCACTTCGACCTTCCGCTCGGCAGCAAGCAAGGACAGCCAAGCCTTCGAAAAGGTGACCCTCGGAAGGTCGCAATTGCGATCCTGGTGAAGACAACAACAAGTGTAGGCAATCAATGGGTCGCTGACCGCCTTGAAATGGGGCACAATCGTTCCGTGAGTCGGCTCATCCGCGAAGGAAAGCAAGACCGAGATATCAAGAAACTGTGCCGAAAATTCAAGAAAATGTTACCATGCGAGGACTGACCCCATTCTTGATGGGAACGCTAGCGCTCCCTCCTCATCCTGATGAAACTCCTCATCACCATCTTACTGACCCTCGGCGTCTGCCACGCCGAACCCCTCACCGGCGTCGACCTCAAACTGGTCTCCGACACCACCGCTATCGAGCCAGCCAAGCCATTCACCGTCGGCCTCCACATCCACCACCACAAAGACTACCACACCTACTGGCAAAATCCCGGCATCGTCGGCATCCCTACTGACATCGAGTGGACCCTACCCCCGGGCTTCACCGCCGGCCCCATCCAATGGCCCACCCCGGAGATCGTCGACATGGCAGGTCATCCCGCTCACGGATTTCATCGCGACGTTCTCCTGATGATTCAAATCACTCCCCCTTCAAAGATCGAAGCCGGGAACAAGACCCTCCATGCTGAAATCAGTTGGATGGCCTGCGCCAAAACCTGCCACCCTGGAAACACCTCCCTTGCGCTGACCCTCCCAACCGGAGAAGCGACCCCCTCTGATTCCCGACCCCTCTTCACAACTGCAAAAGAAAAATTGCCAACACCCCTTGCCAACTGGTCGGTCAAACTCCTCTCCCCACCCAACGCCCCGACCATCCGCCTTCTCCTCTCCTCCAAAGCGAACCCTCCCACCAAGCTCGAACACCTCTATTTCTTCTCCAGCGACGGCCAAGTCTCCTCCGACCGCCCCCAGAGACTCACCCAGAAAGCCACGGGTAAGTTCATACTCACCCTTGAACGCTCAGAATACGGACCGGAAAAGTCCTCCCACCTGCCCGGAATCCTCAGCACAGCAACCCCCATCGCAAGAAATGGGGATAAAGCCGCACGCATTAATCCGGCTTACCTCGATAAAAAATAACCTACCACCCCGTAAATTGCCGCACTAACCCCCTTTCACCCCTCTGCTATCCCTCCAATGACGCCCTGAACCGTTCAGGATCAAAAGCAAATTCCTAGCAGGGACACCGGAGAAATGTCGCTCGCGCTCAACCAGTTCGAACCCTTCCTCGGAGTAGATTTGCTCGAGCGCATCGCGGTCTGGAATGGCTCAAAACGAGATCGTTTCCCCGCCGTTCCGGGCCGACTTCAAACAGGCGTCGAGGATACGCTGCGTCTTCACCGCAATATCCGGCCAAAACGGATCAGGGGTCCCGGAAAGCGCCAACTCCGCGAAGGTGCGGAACAGCTTTGTCTCCTGCGCCGTGGGGTCATTGTTGGCGACCTCTTCGACCGCCCCGCGGCGGATGTGCGGGTCCATCGTGAACTGGCAGCCGTCCGCCACGAACTCCGGATTCGAGACGGTATACTCCGCCGTCCCGCCCAGATACGGCAGCACGAAGTCATCGACCCGCAGGTGGCCCTTCGAACCACTCACGTGCATCCACCCCTGGTTCTGGGTGAGGAAGGAATTATAAAAGGTCGCCGACACCCCGTCGTCGAAGAACAACTCCGCGCTCAACTCGGTCGGAACCGGCGCCGGGCTGTCGTCACGCTGGTACTCGGACAGCATCGTGGCCCGCAGTGATTTCGGCATGGCGTAGTTCATCACGAAGAGCGTCATCCGCGCCGTATACCAACCCAGATCCCCCAGGGCACCCGCCGGTTCGAGATCGCTGTTGAGCCGAATGTCGCTCGCAAGAAACTCCTCGCCGCCGCAGAAGGTAAAGGCCGTCGCAATGCGCGTGATCTTCCCAACGCTCTCGCCGTCATCGATCACCTCGCGCAACTTCCCCATCCGGTCGCTGTGCATGAACATCACGCCATCCATGAATTGCACCTTGTTGGCGGCACAGGCCGCCGTCATGGCCTCGAGGTCCGCGACATTTGGAGCGCAGGGCTTCTCGCACATGACGTGCTTGCCGGCCTCCGCGGCGCGAATCACCCATTCCTTCCGCAAGCCCGTCGGCAAGGGCACGTAGACGGCATCGACATCATCGGCCGCGATGATCTCCTCGTAACTGCCCACCGCCCGCGGCACCGCGTCGTGCGGCACCTCCGCCTGGCATTCGTCGATAAAGGCCTGCGCCTTCGAGAGATCCCGGCTCGCCACCGCCGTGATCACGCTGTTCCCCGAGTTCTTGATCGCTTCCCAGTTCTTCCGCGCGATCCCTGCCGCACCGAGAATCCCCCATCGTAATTGCTTTGCCATGGGCATTTTCTAGACGGCTTCCTTCCCGGAATCAACCCTTCGGTCAATCTTGAGGATACCCGGCCATTTCCGATAAGTGCAGCAGTCGCTCAGGCGCGACGCCGCTTGAGGGTGTCGATGAGAACCGCAGTGAGGAGGACGGCCCCGAGGACGATCTTCTGGTTGAAGGGATCAACGGCGGTGAGGTTCATGCCGTTTTTAATGACGGCGATGATGAATGCGCCAATGAGTGTGCCGAGAATCTTTCCAGATCCACCGAGGAGTGAGGTCCCGCCAACCACCACCGCGGCGATCACTTCGAGTTCATACATCAGACCAAATTTCGGGTCACCGGCCTGGAGTTTGGAGGCCAGCACAATGCCGCCTAGTCCGGCAAGGGCTCCACTGATGGTATAGACAATGAGGAGAATCCGTTTCACCGGGACCCCCGAGAGACGCGCGGCTTCTTCGTTTCCCCCGATGGCGTAGAGATAGCGGCCGAAGCTCATGCGAGTCATCACGATGTGCGCGACGGCATAGAGCACAATCATGAGCCAGACTGGGTTGGGGAGTCCCAACATCTTGCCTCCCCCGATCAGAAAGAAGGAGGGTGGAAGTTGGGGAATGGAAGCTCCGTTGGAAAGGCGGAAGGCCAAGCCGCTGGCCATCAACATCATGGCGAGGGTCACGATGAAGGCGGGGAGCCGAAAGGTCGTGATCATCGCCCCGGTAAAGGCTCCAGCCAGCGCGCAGAGTCCGCTGCCAGCCAGAATACCGAGAAGCATCATTCCAGTGCTGGCCTCCGCTCCCCCTCCGAAGTCCCGGATCAGGAGTGCTCCGGCCACCGAAGCCAGAGCGACGAGTGACCCCACCGAGAGGTCGATGCCGGCCGTGATGATGACCATGGTCATGCCGATGGCGATGATGGCGTAGATGGCCGTCTGATTGGCCACCCCGAGGAGATTGCTCATCTTGAGGAAGTTCGGCCAGGTGTGGGACTGCGGCGTGACAATTTGTTCGCGGCTCAAGCCTTCGAACTGCTCGTAAATCGTCCATCGGCTTGTGACATCGTTGGCGGCAATGGCCTCGATCGATTCCCCTCGCGCGAGGACCTCGGAGATGACGCGTCGGGCGTCGGCGGGAGATCCACTCACAGAGGCCCGCACGATGGCCCCGCGTTCCGAAAGTTCTGCCTGAATGGCCTCGGCAAAGGCGTGATCCTCGACGGTGTCCCTGGTCACGATGACCACGCCGGCTCCGGAGCCTTCTTGATTGACGATCTGATCCGCCACTTGCCGCCCGGCGTCGACGCCGGTCGGGTGCTGTTCGGCCAGCGTGAGCAGGCTGAAGAGGACGCAGAGGAGGAGGAGCACGAAGATCATTCCGTAATCGCGGAAGAATCTTCCGAAGGGTGAGTGGCCGTCTTTCATTTCCATGAGGGTGCAATAATGAGTCAACCTACCGCGAGGTCCATCAGTTGGGTCTGGGTGGCGGTGGCCGGATCGTCGACCATGCCCACCTTCCGGCCTTCGTGCATGACGAGAATGCGGTCGCTCATCCCAAGAATTTCGGGAAGTTCGGAGCTGATCATGATGATGGCCTTGCCTGCTTTCGC
Organism: Akkermansiaceae bacterium; assembly: GCA_028822695.1. Classification (GTDB taxonomy): domain Bacteria; phylum Verrucomicrobiota; class Verrucomicrobiia; order Verrucomicrobiales; family Akkermansiaceae; genus JAPKDA01. The sequence continues at coordinate 2,284 of JAPKDA010000079.1, read as the reverse complement.
GAGGTCGTTGATGAGGAGGTAGATATCGTATTTGGTGCCGACATCGATGCCGCGGGTAGGTTCGTCGAAGATGATGACCTCGGCGTTCCGCTGGAGCCACTTGGCGAGGACCACCTTTTGTTGATTTCCTCCGGACAAGTTCCGGGCCGCTTGTTCCTGATGGGGAATTTTGATGCTGAGGGCGTCCACATGACTAGTGAAGGCTTGCGCTTCCTCCTCTTCGCGGATGAATCCGGCCACGGTGAATTCGGGGAGGTTCGGGAGACCGAAGTTTTCGCGCACGCTCATCCCCAGGATCAAGCCCTGACTCTTGCGGTCCTCGGTGAGGAGGCAGATGCCCGACCCGATCGCGTCGCGTGGGTTGCGGATCCTGAGGGGAACGCCGTCGAGGGTGATCGTTCCGGTGTCGGCCTGGTCAGCCCCAAAGATCAGACGGGCGGCCTCGGTTCGGCCTGATCCGACAAGCCCGGTCACGCCCAGGACTTCGCCGCGTCGGACCTCAAAGGACAACTGGCGAACCGCCTGTCCGCGGCCTAGATCCGTCACTTGCAGACGGGTATCGCCGATCGGGTGACGATGCTTCGGGAATTCGTTCTCGATCTTCCGGCCAACCATCATCTCGATCATTCGTTCCCGAGTCAGTTCTTCGATGGGGACCGTGCCGACAGGTTCGCCATCGCGGATGACACTCACCCGGTTCGCGATTTGGAAGATCTCATCGAGGCGGTGACTGATGTAGATGACGCCAATTCCTTGTGCGCGGAGGTCGCGGATGATGTCAAAGAGGCAGGTGACCTCAGCGGGGGTGAGGGTGGCGGAAGGCTCATCCATGACGATGATGCGGACTTCCTGAGAGAGGGCCTTGGCGATTTCGACGATCTGCTGTTGCGCGACCGAGAGGCTTCCGCAGGGGGCGTCGATGGGGACACGGACGCCGATCCGATCGAAGAGTTCCTGAGCCCGGCGACGTTCGTCTCTGCGCCGGATGAATCCGGCCGTGGTGCGTTCTCGCCCGAGGAAGATGTTTTCCCAGGCGGAGAGTGCGGGGACCAGGTTGAACTCCTGGTAGATGATGCCGATGCCGGCGCGGATGGCATCGGCGGGTGAGTGAATGGAGACCACTTCCCCTTCGATCTCAATGCTCCCGCGGTCGGGTTGGTGGGCACCGCCGAGGACCTTGATGAGGGTGCTTTTGCCGGCCCCGTTCTCTCCGAGCAAAGCGAGGACCTCGCCAGGCATGAGGGTCAGGTCGATTCCCCTGAGGGCGTGGACGCCAGGAAATGACTTGTCGATCCCTTGCATTTGCAAGAGCGGCGTCTCTCTCCCCGCAGCTGCCTGCGTCATGGCGCGCTGTTCTTCAACGCGGGATCCTTCCTCGCGTCATCCTGATAATAGAGTTCGGAGGGGATCAGGACCTCGGCGGGGACCTCCTCGCCGTTGAAGTGCTTGATGATCATCTCGATGGTGGCCTGACCAATGCGATCGGGGAACTGGATCGGGTCGCAGACGATCTTGCCGTCGAGGATGGCCTGCTTGCCGATGGTCTGGCCGTCGAAGCCGATGATGCGGACTTGATCTGCTTTACCTGCCGCTTCGAGCGCAGCCCGGGCACCCAGAGCGGAGGGATCGTTAATGGCGAAGACGGCAGCGAGATCAGGATGGGCCTCGATGGCGTCCTTCGCGGCCTTGTATCCCTCGTCGCGCATACCCCCGCCGTCGAGAGTGGTGGCCGTCACGATCGTTCCTCCCTTGCCCGCGGCATTGTGCGCAGCGACCACCTCCAGATAGCCTTTGACGCGGAGTTGGCATGACTCGACCTGCGGAAAATGGAGGATGGCCACCTTGCCGCCGGAGTCTCCGAGCAGTTTGACCATGGCTTGGCCGGCCAATTTACCGCCCTGATAGTTGTCCGTCGCGACGTGACAGACTACTTCACCTTGGCTGCCATCATATTTGATGTCGTTCGTGAAGACGGGGATTCCGGCGTCGTTTGCCTTCTGAATGGCCGGGCCGATGGATTTTGAGTCACAAGGATTGAGGACGATTGCGGTGACTCCCTTGACGATGAAGTCGTCAATTTGATCGGCCTGTTTCTTCACGTCTCGTTCGCCGGAGACGAGGATCATCTCGTAGCCCTGCAGCTCGGCAGCGGCGGCCATTTCGTCGGCAATCACCTTGAAAAACGGATTGGTGAGAGTGAGGGCGCTGAAGCCAATGACGCCTTTTGGTTCGGTTGAATCTGGTGAGGATGTCTCTGACTGATTGCAACCGCACAGGGTGAGCG
>JAPKDA010000078.1 GCA_028822695.1 Akkermansiaceae bacterium | reverse complement strand
GAAGCCGTGCATGAAGCGGTCCTCGATGCGGATGGCCACGCTATCCACATGTAGGGCTCCGCCCGAAATTCGGCCAGCCGACGCCCAGATCCGCAGTGCTCCGGCAAGGTCTTTTGCCTCGCCCGAGCACCGACAATTGTCTAACAGTTACTTCGCTTCCCATATAAAATATGTCCGAAACAAACGAGTGGTATTACTTAGCAGGTGAAGAGCAGGTCGGTCCCTTGACCGCCGAGGCCCTGCAAGAGCTCATCGCAGAAGGAACGATTCTCCCAGAGACCCAACTCTGGGCCGAGGGATTGGAGGACTGGATCCCTGCCTCCAGCGTGGAAGGCCTCTTCGCCCCTGCCCCTTCCCAACGCCCCAAACTTGTCTTGGGATCCGCGGCTCAAGCGGCCCACCCGCTCGCCGGTGAAATTGTCAGCCCAGCCGCCACCGCAGCAGCAGTAGCCCAAGCTGGACATCCGGTCGAAGCCACACCTGTCGCTGCAGCATCGATTGCCCCCGAGGGCTATAATCCAGGAGGCACCCCGCTCGGTGCAGGCCTCAGCCCCGCTCCGCTGACCAAATTCCAGATTCGCTCCGTCGGTATTCTCCAGGCAGGCGTCATCTGCGCTCTCTTGATGGCGATCACGATCTTCCTGATTCTTCTGATGGTCATGGCGCTCATTGGAACCATCGGCGGACTCATTGGCAACACGGAGGTCCTGCAAGGGCTTGCTGGCGGCGGCATCACGTTGGTGATTGCTCCCATTATTTCCGGCATCTTTGGCTTCTTTTATGGAATCATCGCCGCCCTCATCTACAATCTGGCGGCCAAAATTGGTGGCGGGTTGGTGGTCCGGGTTCAGGCTTCTGCAGCCTAGGCCAGGTGGACCAATTGATGTTCTCCAACCGACCCCCTTCACTGAAACCAACTGATACACCTTGAATTACCCTCTCACTCTCAGCTTCAAAGTCGTCGCCCTCGCTCCGCAAATCTACATCACCGACGCCAGTGGCCAAACGATCTGCTACGTGAAGCAAAAGCTGTTCAAATTCAAAGAACAGGTTGAGGTCTTCCAGGACAAATCCCGAGCCAACAAGATCGCCCATATCCAGGCAAACAAGGTCCTCGACTGGTCGGCCCGCTACATCTTCTGCGATTCCGCCGGCAACGAAACCGGTTCCGTCGGACGGCAAGGAATGCGCTCCATGTGGAAGGCCCACTACGACGTCTTCAACCCCGGCGACGACGTCTCCGACTTTTCCATTCAAGAAGAGAACCCCTGGTCGAAAATCGCGGACTCCATTTTCGGTGGCATTCCCATCGTGGGCTTTTTCACCGGCTACTTCATCCATCCCAGCTACCTTGCCTCCCGTGCCGACGGCACCCCGGCCATGCGCCTCACCAAACAACCCGCTTTCTGGGAAGGCAGATTCTCCATCGAAAAACTGACCGACCTCTCCCCCCACGAGGAGATGAATCTCCTCCTTTCCTTCATCATGTTAAACCTCCTGGAGCGGAGACGTGGATAACGTTTAATAGACTCCCAACATTTCCCGCCGCCCGTACACACGGAAGCATCCCCCGAAACCCACACAACGAGGACTGCTTCTCTCTACACGCGCATAAACATTCTCTAAGCACTGGCCGGATCCGGCCCGATGTCGATGACTTCGCCGGGCTCCGCTTTTGGTGCCGGCTTCATCGTATCACGAACCGTATCGCGCGCTTTCTTCGCCGCGTTCTTTCCGGCACTCGCGCCTTTGTAAAGCCCTTCTTTCAGCGCCTTGGGCACCAGCTCCTTGGCAAATGCCCCGGCAAAAAACGCTCCAAACGCCGCGCCATAAGCGATCTCATGGATGGTATCAGCCACCGTGCTCTTCAGCTTCGGAGCGGCTGTCTTTGCTTTTTCGCAGGCTTCTTCGCGTCCACTTCTCACCGCCTCGCGGACTGATTCGAAGTGTCGTTTCTCGGGGGTGGTCTCTGGAGTTTCGTTCTCTTGCATGGTCATTAATTGGTTCGGCGTTTCGCTACATAGTAAGTAGACACCATTCTGGGGAAATCATTCATTATAATGGGTCTCTGCCTTTGTAATCTGGCCCCAAAACCCCATTTTATAAGGCCTTCCCAGAAAAAATTGGCAATCGATTGAATAGCTTTCGCCGCAGTCCGGTCGAAATAACCGTAACCACAAATTACCAATCATTATGAAAACACTGTTAGCAATCGCCGCCACCGCCCTCCTCGGGCTCGTCGTTCCACAGGCCGCAGAAGCCGGTCACTCATCCTACAGGTCGGGACATACCTATCAATGCGGTCGCTCCTCCTGTGGATGCCCGATCTACACCAAGCGCGTCGTCTCCAGCTACGACTGTTTCCGCCAACCGGTCTATCGCTACTACAGCGTCCCCGTCGTGCACCGCTGCTCCAGCTCACGTAGCCACAGCTATTTGCACTACACGCCTTCCAGTTACTCCTCCCGCAGGAGCTACAACCGTGGCTACTGGAGCAACTCCAGCTACTACCGTGGGTCTTACAACCGGGGTCACTCCCGTAGCTCTTACAGCCGCGGCTGTCGCTAGACGACTGACCTGAAACATCAGTGTCATTTCCGAAAGGAGGGCGAATTGCCCTCCTTTCGCTGCGTCCCGGGGACTCGGTTTTCTCAGAAGATTCTGCACCGCGCCCGTCTTTCTTCGTCCTGAAGATGTAACCAAGCCCCCAAGCCATGAAAAAATTTCTCCCCATTTCCCTCCTCCCCCTCGCCGGATTGCTCGCCCTGCCCCAGTCCGCCGAAGCTGGCTGATCCTCCCACTCGATCACCTCCCAAAGCGGACACTCCACCTGTCGCTGCCCCATCTACACCCAACGTGTGGTGGTTGGATGGGACCATCTCCGCCGCCCCATCTATGGCTACTACAGCGTCCCAGTCACCCCCCGCTGTGCCCAGACAACCTGCCCCACCCGCCCCATCCTGCGCACCAGCAGCTGTGGCCCCCGGACCGTCCGCCAAACATTCAAAACCCGCTGCGCTCCCATCCTTTCCAACCACCGCAGCCGCTGGTCATCCCATCATCATTGCTCGACCATTGTTCGGATTCGGACCTCCAGACCATAGTTCCCTGTTCCCAGAATCTCTTGATACGTGGGGAAGGCATTTGCCTTCCCCGCGTTCTTTTGCAGACCAGCGACCAAGCTCGTAACGCTATTTTCTAGGAAAATCACCCCGCCAGTCGTTAACTTCCCAGCCATGAAACTCGCCCCGGCACTACTCGGCCTCCTCTTGCCGATCGTGGGTGCCTCCGCGGCTCCGCACGCCCCGGACGAGATTCTTTCCGCTGTGCAAACCCGTCTGGAAACCGGCCGGAGCCTCGACGAGCTGATCGATGCTCTCGTCGATCTTCCTTCCAAAGACCTCAACAAGATCGAAGAAGAGGTCGAGAAAGCATGGGGCCACATTCACACCCAATACCTCAGCGCCTTCGAGAAGGAGGCCAAGGACCAGAATTCCGGCCAGTTCCGCCAGGAGAACAAGAAGCTCGTCCGTCAGCTCCGCGACAACTTCCACAATGTTCGCAAATTGGGCGAGGGCCCCATGAAGGACGCCATCAAGAAGACCAGCAGCCCCGCCCTCAATCAGCTCCGCGAGCTCCTGCTTCCTAAACCTTCCCGCATTCTCGATATTGGTGGTCCCAAGCTCAAACAGCAAAGGTCCCTCGCCTTCGGCCTCGCCAAATTTCGCGACGGCATTCGTGAAGCCAATGTCGCCACCGGCGAAGAAGATTCCGAAGCGATCCTCTTCGATGGTGAAAAGAAGATCGCGGGGGGCCTTTCCGGAATCGATCGCGACGGCCTTCGCATCATGGCCGACAATCGCCAAGTCGCCGCGAAGACTGAACTCCCCGAGGCAGAACGACTCGGCATCGAAGAACTCAACACGATGCGCCTCCTCCTCAATCTCAATGCTTTACGACTCGATCCCAAACTCTGTGAAGCAGGCCGCGGTCACTCGCAGGACATGAAAGAGCACAACTTCTTCTCCCACACCTCGCCCATCCCCGGGAAGAACTCTCCTTCCGCCCGGGCATCCAAAGCGGGAACCAGCGGTGGAGGCGAGAATATCTACATGGGCTCCAAGAGCCCCAAGGCTGCGAACAAGGGATGGTTTTACTCGCCCGGCCACCACAAAAACATGTTCAATGCCGGCTACAAACGGGTCGGACTTGGCAACTACAGAAGCCACTGGACCCAGATGTTCGGCCGCTAAGAGAGTTCACGATCACGCCACCTGGCCCTGCTGCGGCCCGATTCCAAGCCGGTCAAGCGGGGCATGATCTGGTCGGTCTCAACAATCCCGATCTGCCCGGCATACTCCTCATAGAGCTTCAAGGCTTCGTATCCGCTGTCCGCAGCCAAGATGGTGCGCCCTCCCCCTAATCCTCCTGAGGGAACTTGATGGTGAATTGAGTGAATTTCCCCACCTCGCTTTTGACCGAGATCTCCGAGTTGTGCTCGTCGAGAATCCGTCCGCAAATGCTCAGCCCCAACCCCATCCCCTTGCCAGCACTCTTCCCACTGAAAAAGGGTTCAAAAATCCGCGCCTGGAGAACGCCAACAGAAGCCGACCCCTGTCCCGCTCCGGATCGTCCTGCACCACCGGGGAGCTGGACTCCTGGGCTTTGCAAAACCCCGCAAGAAAGTTTTGGGAAGGGCTCTCTGAATCCGACGTCAACAAACCCCGCCGATAAGGGATCAACTCAGAACCGTCCTCGGGCGGGCTCCATTCAATTTTCCGGTACGCTGGGCAACCTCATGGGCTTTCCTTGAGGCATCTGGACGACTGCCAACTGCTGCCGGCACGAGATTAAGAGAGACTCCGAGCCCTTCAACCGCATCTCAAAGGCACACCAAAACCTCACCCGCCCCCAATCCTCCAACCAACCCAGGGTCTCGATCACATCTCCCAGTCGAGCCGGTTGGCGATAGGTAATCTCCGTTTTCACCACAACCGGATAGACCTCTGTCTCGGCCATGGTCCGCAAATCAAAGCCCAATTTCATTGCCAACTTCGTCCGGCAAAACTCGATCATCCTCAAATAGGCTAAATTGTGGACCACTCCCCCGACGTCGGTATCGTAAAACATTACCTCGTCCTCGGTGTTCCATGTGATGCGATCTCCCTTCATTTCCCTACAGCGCCTCGCGCACTCAAAAGATTGCCGACCCTGACCACGTAAGCAAGACTCAGACTCATGCCCCTTCGATCCCTCTTCTTCCTACTCTTCCTCAGCCTTCCGCTCGGGGCAGCGGCGCTGTTCGTCCCCCCTGATCCGACCGAGGCCTTGTTCCAACGGGACCTTTTGCCGATCGATCCGGATCGGATGCGCTCTCTTTCCACCCAACTCACCGTGCTGGCGGCCCGGGCCTCCAAGCCCGATCCGATACAATTCCGCGCCACTGCCCAGCTTCTGGCGGTCGCCGGACGCCTCAATCCCGCCAACACCAGGGTCCGAGCCCTCACCCAAACCTACTCCCGCCGCAAGGCCCCGGTTCCCCCGGATCCGCACCAATTGAAACGGGCCACCTCCGAACTCTGGCAAATGATAAACTGGCTTCAGTCGGATGGCGCCGGCCCGGAAGGGCAAAGGCTCGGGGGACAACTTTTCGACGCCCTGCGGGTCATCGACCCGGCCCACCCCCGCTCCTCCACACACGACTCGGATGGAGAACCGGAGCGTTGGCTTGGCGTCGTCGCTCCCCTCAAAAGCTTCATCCCCCGCTCCAAAGAGGTCGATCCACCTCCACCGAAGCTCGGGGAGCCTGAACCAAGTCCCGAGCCAATGCCCTTGAGGGAGCCCGATCCCGGACCAGCTGCCCCGGTGATCCAACTCCGCACCGGCCTGGTCCACAGCCCCCTCTTCGTCTACGACAAATCCTATCGTCAAACCCTTCAGGTTGTTCCCATTTCATTGTCTGTCAATGACATAGAGAGCGAGCAACCGCTCAATTTTGGCCTCGACCCCAACTTCCAATCAACTGCCTTCAGCGCCTCTCAGGAGCAGGTCCGCAGCGCCCTGCTCACCCTCTGGCCTGCCCTCCCCCAAAAGCAATTCGCCGTCCTCTCAACTGATCAGCGACGCTACGCCGCCCGAAACGGAACAGCCGTCACTGCTGCCGCTGGACTGCTCCTTCACGCCGCCCTCTCGGAAAAACCCCTTCGGTCCGATCTCACCATTCTCGGAGACCTCCAATCCGATGGCACCCTCACCCGCCCAAAGCACGCTTGGGAATATCTCTCCGTTCTTCGCAAGGGTCCCGGTGGTCGCCTACTTGTGACTCCCGATCTCAAAGAGGAACTACATGCCCTCCTCGTCTTGGAAGATCCCGGCTTCTTCATCAAATACGAAGTCCTCGTTGTCTCCTCACTCGACGCCGCTCTTCGCTTCGGCACCCTCGGAGGCGATCCACAGGACCTCGTTACCGCCTCCACCGTCTTCGCGGAAATCCAATCCGCCGCCAAAGGCCGGAAACTTGGCCCACTCACCGTTCTGGAGTCTGTCCGTGAGCGCCTGATTAGCATCCGCAAGGCCGCCCCCTACCACCTCTCGGCCTCCGCCCTGCTCATCCAAGGCTCGGGCAAGGACCGGCCCACCAAGCTCACACAGCCCATCCTCGCCCGAGAGCTCTCCCGCGCCCTCGAACCCATGAGCTGGGTGATCCGTGCTAATCGACAAACCTTGAATGCCAACAAGCTCCTCGCCTCATGGAAAATTTGTCGCAAGCGTCTCGACGCCGTGGAGCGATTCACGAACATTCAGGATCGACCACTCCATCAACAAGCGCAGGACATTTTAGATGACGTCCGCACTCTAGGTCGGGAACTCATGCGATCCGGCAGAGCTTATGGACCCAAAGCCGGTAAGGCCCTCAGCCAGATCCGGTCCAAGTATTCAGACTTGCTCGCCAAAGTGGCCACTGTGACCGGCGAACCGTTGGAAATGGTCCCCATGAAAGCCGCCCCCGCAAATTGACTAATACAAGGCTCCAGCCCAGCTCCTTCCTCGTCCCTGCAGCGTCCTCTGCTCCGAAGCGGCCTTTTTGCTAGAGAAGCGAGTTCTTTCCAGCTAGGCCTCGGATCAGTAAACACACGCCTATGATCTCTTATCCTCACCCGCCCCGTTCCGGCGTGGCCACGGTCGCAGCTCTTTTCGCCGTCATCTTCGCCTGCCTGCTTCCCGCCCCACTCCAAGCCGATGCCCTCTACCGACCTCCAAATATGGAGAAGGAGATCTTCAACCCCAAGAAGATCAAATTGGACAAATTCGCCAGTGCCCAGTTGGTCGATTCCCTCGTCAGCGTTGCCGCCGATTTTAACGAAGAGGATGATGACGTCGATTTTACCCTCCGCGCACATGCGCTCGCCATCGCCGGCCGCCTCAATGCCGACTCCAAGAAATTCGCCGCTGCGATGGACCAACTCCAGGATGACGGAGAAACCATCGGTGAAGGCGATGCCAGCAAATCCCGGACGGCCAACTTGATCTTCTCCGGCGCACGGGGCCTCGCCCGAGTGGACAACGCCGACAACAAGAAGTGCGCCGCCTTCTGCGTCGATATCGCCCTAAAACTCGATCCCGATGGAAAACGCTCCAAAAACCTCGAGGAACTCCGCGACAAACTGAGTGGGGAAGAATTTTCCGCCAACTGGGCCGGCATGCTTGGCCGTGCCACTAAGCCCAAGAATAAGGACCGCCCCTGGTTCCCCGGTGGAAACCGCAGCACCTTTGAGGAGCGGGAGGAGGTCATGCCAGGTGGAAAAGCCGAGAAGTTCCAGCTGAAGCAAAGCTCCGTCTTCGGCCTGGTCGTCATTACCCTCAACAACGGCAAACATGCCGGAGCCGCCTCCGAGATCATTGCGACCGCCCTCCGAGATGAGGGGTCGGGCGGCCTGAAGTTCAAGCTGAACCAGAAAGTCGGCGCAATGATGGCCAACAGCTTGGAATCCATCATTAGTTTCCTCCGGGTCACCTATGAAGACACCAATTTGGTTCCCTCTGACTATACCGTAGAGATTGTCTTCGAAGACAAGGACACCCTCACCGACGGCCCCTCCGCGGGAACGGCAATGACCCTCATGCTGGAATCGCTCTTCACCGGAGAGGGCATCGACCCCAAGTTTGCCTGCACCGGTGGAATCACCCCTAACGGCAAAGTGACCAAAATTGGTGGGGTGGCCGCCAAGATCCGAGGGGCTACCCGACGGGATTGCACGATCGTGGGTGTCCCCGCGGGCAACGCCAAAGGAGTCGCCGATAACCTCATCCTCCATGGCATCGACCAACTTCTCAAAATCCAGATCTTCGGCATGAAGGACATCAAGGAAGCCCGCGCCATTTCCCGCGCCGAGAAGAGCCCCGAAGTTCAAGAGGCTCTCGACTCCTTCGCCGCAGTAGCCTCCATCATCGAGGAAAAGGGCGACACAATGATCAAGAACGCCGCGGTCCATAAGAAGCTGGAAGAAGTCGTCGCTCAAATGCCCAACCACCTCTCGGCGAAGCTCCTCCTCCAATTTGCAAAAGGCGAGGCCCCGACCCGTCTCTCCGTTGGGGGCTCGTTCCACGAAATCGATTCCAATGCCTCTGGCGTATTCTCTAACGCCCAAATGATGACCAGGCGGGACAAATACGACCACAGCACAATGCTCCAGGAAACCGCCAAAGAGGCCGTCAAGGAGCTGTCCGCTCTGGAAAGCAAGGTCGACAAGCGGATGGATCCCTATCTCAAGCACGCCCTCGTCATCTGTAAAATGGTCCTCCTCGGCAAAGATGACGGCGACGAAGACGATTTTCTGAAGGAGCTCGAAGAGGTTTTGAAAATCTTCCACGCCGAGCGCAAGAAGCTCCTCGACGATCCAGAGCTCCGCGAGGAGATCATGGGCTGAAGACCGGCATCATTCACCAGTTACTCAACAAAACAGGGCGGAGGGGTGACCCTCCGCCCTGTCTTTGCCCGAAAATAGCCCAAAGCTATTTGGCAAATGGGTCGTCAGGGGCGGCTATTTTCTCCAGCCCTCCCTTGTTCATTTCCACTGTCTTTGGAGCCTTTCCGAGCGGAGCGATCACGATGGCATGCTCATCATAGCGAGCCTTCGCATTCGCCATTTTCAGAACGTAATCTAACAACACGTTCGCCGGAACTGAACCGAGCTTCATGGTGATCTTCTTGTTCTCCAACAATCCGTGCGGATCCTGAACAACAAAGTTGGGCGCAAACCCCCCTTTCGTTTCCTTGGTGATCAAAATGTCCAAGGCTTCGATCACTTCACCGAACTCACTCTCATCAAAATGCACTTTGGGGATCTTGATTTGAGCCAGCTTTCGTTGCCGCATCTTCGCAGCCAAGTTCGGCTTCCTGTCCCTGAGGCTCAGGAGCTGATAACGTGCATTTCCGTGGCTAGGTTGGATTACGAGCACTTCACGGAAACATGCCGTGGCTAGCTGGGTGTCTCCGTCTTTCAAGGCGATAACCCCTTGCTGATAGAGGGCTGCGACCTTCTGGACGCGTTCCTCTCGGGCCGTAATGGCCTCTGAGCTGACCGATAAGGCCAGCACGGTCCCCAGGACCATTAGTATGGTTCTCTTCATTGGTTTGGGATGTTCGGTCGTAGGTGTTGGCCTGTTGTTCAACAACATGCCATCTGACATCCTAGACTTGGCGGCAAATGCGGTCAAGGTTCCACCTCTGCTCGGAAATCTCTGCGGTAGATGTGGTGTGTTGGCGCTAGTTGTTCGTTTCTTTCTTAAAGGAACTCTTTTTTGATCAAATAGATCTTCTTCTTCTAGCCGCGAGTAACCCATCAATATCGCTGTTCCACGCTTCCTACACAGCGGTTCCACGATGGGAAAAACCTCGGTAGAACTTGCGTCTATCCTCTTGATTGTTGTTCTTCCACGAACTAGTTGGATCATTCTCCCGGTCATTCCCAACTTGCCGACAGGTTATCGGTAGCCCTCCGGCTGGTCTTGCCCTCTCGCATCCTCCACGTTAGATGAGCGGTGTGGAGGACGAATATTGGATGCGCCGCGCTTTGGACTGCGCCCGTCATGGGCTTGGTCTCACCAGCCCCAATCCTCCAGTCGGCGCCATTCTCGTCAAGAACGGGAAAGAGGTTTCTTCGGGATTTCATCGTGGAGCTGGCCATCCTCACGCTGAGATGGAGGCGTTCCACGCTTCCCGAAAATCTTCGCTGTGCGATGACGTCCAGGGGGCAACGCTCTACGTGACTCTTGAGCCCTGCTCCACACGTGGCCGCACCGGCGCCTGCACCGAGGCGATCAAGCGCGAGAAGATCGCCCGTGTCGTCTATGGAGCCACAGATCCGAATCCAGCTCACCTTGGGGGCGCGAAGAAGATTCTGATCGAGGCTGGAATCGAAGTGATGGATGGGGTGCTCAAGGCGGACTGTGAGCAACTCATCCGCGCCTTTCGTAAGGTCCAAACCACAGGCCTGCCTTGGGTGATTGCTAAGACCGCAATGGGTCTCGATGGGCGCATTACTCGGCCCCCCAATGAGGGGCAATGGCTGAGCGGAGAGGCGTCCCGTGCTGATGTTCAGAATGTTAGGGCAGAGGCAGACGCGATTTTGACAAGCGGGATGACGGTCCGGGATGATGACCCAAGTCTCACCCTTCGTGGATTGCAGCTGCCTGATAATAAGGCCCAACCTTGGCGCGTCATCTTGACTTCAAGGAAAGATGGTGTGCCAGGTGACAGCAAGGTCATGTCTGACGAGTTCAAGGATCGAACCTTGATATTCCAAGGCCGGCTTCTCGAAGGAGTCTTCCGTGAACTGGTGACGGAGAATGGGGTGACCACCGTGTTGATTGAGGCTGGTGGTCGTTTATTGGGAAGAATGTTCGATGAGGGCTGGGTCGATGAACTGATCGTTTATCTGGCTCCTATCATGACGGGCGGCGACAAGGGGGCCCTGAGTGGCGAGGGTGTTGCGACCCTCGCGGAACGCCTGGGCCTCGGACAATGCCAGATCGAGCGGATCGACGACGATGTCCGTTTGCGTGGTTTGGTGGAGAATTCCAGCGTTGAGCTGGAGCGCTAGGAAAACGGGGGGTCTTCAGCCAGCTTCGCGAAATTTGGGAGAACAGGTGATGGGGGACGGCTACTTGTGTGTGTTTCCTGTGATCCTAGTGGGATCACAAGTCGTTAACAATTAGTTTGTTGCGGGCTTTATGGGGGCGGGCATCGCGAGGCGGAGAAGGGTTGGCTCCTCCGCCCTGTTGCTGTGCTGCTCTCTTCCCGACCCAGAGCCCAAATACTCCGCGCCTGTTAATACTATAGACACCATAATATGTTATTCAAAAAACATCATTAAGAATGATGTATTTTGAAAGATCGCCCCGCCTTGAAGCCAAAGGTTCCCTGAGGATCTGGGAAAGTGTAGCAGCGGGAGCGTTTCTGAATGATCGAGAAGGAAGAGAGGAGTCTGTGAGTTGA
>JAPKDA010000200.1 GCA_028822695.1 Akkermansiaceae bacterium | reverse complement strand
GGCCAAGGATGCCACCGAAGGCGTGAAGTGGTATCGCAAGGCTGCGGAGCAGGGTGATGCCAAAGCCCAGCTTGTCTTGGGATATTGCTACTATAACGGCAACGGCGTGGCCAAGGATGCCACCGAAGCCGTGAAGTGGTATCGCAAAGCTGCGGAGCAGGGTGATGCCCGCGCCCAGTATAACTTGGGACTCTGCTACGATAACGGCGACGGGGTGACCAAGGATGATGTGATTGCCTATATGTGGCACAATCTTGGGGCGGCGTCAGGTAATGAGAAAGCAAAACGAAACCGTGAGATTCTCGAAAAGAGAATGACACGCGACCAGATTGCCGAGGCGGAACGTCTGAGTCGGGACTGGAAGCCTCGTCCGCAACAGGGGGAGTAGGCCGTGCCGCCTGCTGGACTGCATCTTATTGATGCCGAGGTCTGCTAATGGTAACACGACGCGACCATTAATTGGCCCTCCCGCTTTTAACTCCATCCCCGCCAACAACTCCCCAACCCTCCTCTTGCCTCGCCCCGTGCTGCTTCATCGTCTTGGGAATGATGGGGAACGGCGGGCGGGTCTCCTGGGGACAACCCCCGGCGAGATCAAGCAGCGCACCGAACGCATGCACCATTTCAACTCGCTCAATGAGGTCGAGAACATCCTCACCTGGGACATCGACTTTGGATTCACGACGAATCGCACGGTGGATCCCATCACTTTCGTCATGCGCTATCCGCCGTTCTCGCGAGTCCGCTCGAGGAGGCTGCCGTGCTAGTCATAGACGCGGGCGGCAGCTCCAACGAAGAGGCTTATGACGCGGAGTCGGCATATCAATTCTTCGACCGGAGTGGATCTCACGAATTGCGGTTCAAGAATCGGGATCTCCCCAGCGACATTCGCGGTGGCTATGGGATTTCTTGGAAATGATTGTCCAATCTACGCATCCAAATATCGTATCTTTGAATTTTTCGTTGCATCGCCCCGTCCACCAAAGAAGCTGAGGCACAACAGATTTCCAAGCACCCCAACACCATGAACCTCAAGAAGAACCTCGTCTGCGCATTCCTCATTCTCTCCTCCACCCTCGGCTTCGCCGACAAGGTCAAGGTCCTCTACGTCACCCACGAGCCGGGCAAGTGGCACAAATACACCCCTCAGCTCGCCCTCTTCCGGGATATCGCCAAGGAAGCCGACTGGGACCTCACCGTCTGGACCGGTGAGCACGATGCGCAAATCAAGAAGCTCCGCACCAAGGATTTTGGCAAAGGCTACGACGCCCTCGTCTACAACTTCTGTTTCGCCACCAGCCGCGACACCGAGGCTGCCGACAACCTCATGGACCAGACCCGCGTCAACGGCGTCCCCGCCCTCCTCATCCACTGCGCCATGCACTCCTGGTGGGACACCTACAAGAACGGCAAAGAAGGAGCCATCAACACAATCTGCGGCCACTACCACGGCAAAGCCAAGGCCAAGGAAGACCTCGTCAAGGAATGGAAGAAAGCGAACGGCGACAAAGCCTTCCCCGCCTGGGGTGACTTCACCGGCGTGGCCAGCCACCGCCACGGACCACAGCAGCCCATCGTCATGACCTCCGTCGCCAAAGACCACCCCGTCACCAAACGCTTCCCCGACGGTTTCACCACCGGCAACACCGAACTCTACAACAACGCCTACGTCCTCGACGAAGTCGTCCCCCTCGTCAAAGGCAAGCAGGGCGACAGCGAAGCGATCGTGGTCTGGACCTGCCCCCAGGGCAAATCCCAGGTCATGGGCCTCAGCACCGGCCACGGCGTCGATGACTGGACTGCCAAACCGTTCCAAAACCTCATCATCGACGGCGTCAACTACCTCGCCGCCAAAAAGTAGGTTCTCCCGGGCGAACAGCTTCGGTTGGGACGCCTCGATGAGGCGTCCGCTTCCGGTCCCCCCAGAAACCACCAGGCGACCTCGTCAACGACTACTTGTGGACCCGCAGCTCCGGTTCTGCTCCCGTCCCAAGGCTTTCCCGGGGGCCACAGCCGTAGACGTCGACGTAGACTCGGTAGAATTGGGCGTAGCTGCCGAAGCCCGCGGCGAACATGCTCCGATCAGGGTGCGCTGCTCCGGTTGGCGGTATTCTTCCCAGAAGCGTGCAAGGCGGACGGAGTTGCGATAGCGGGTGACCGAAACGCCGATCTGCTTGCGAAACATCCGACTCAAATAGGACGAGCGGACTCCACATCGCAGCGCAAGCGCGCCGAGGTCCTCGGGGGCGTCCTGCTGTCCCAGTAACCTCAGCGCTTGGGCAACGGATGGGTGGAGGGCGACTTCATGTTGTTTGGTGCGTTGTCCGCGTTGGTAGCGCCAGCCAAGGAGGAGAAGATGGCGAAGCCCGGCGTTGAGCCAGTCCGGATCCGAATGCTGATAGTGGAAGTCCGAGGCGGAGGAACTCCGATCAAGGAGCCCATCAGCTATCAGCAAGCCGAGGA
>JAPKDA010000077.1 GCA_028822695.1 Akkermansiaceae bacterium | reverse complement strand
ACAACGAAGACTCCGACAACGAAGACTCCGACGAGGAGGATGACGACGAGGATTGATTGTTAATCGCTGCACAGACCCGCCCTACCCACAAAACAGGGTTTACCGTTTTGGCCGGCGGTGGCAGAGTGAGGAAACGAACGGCGACACCGCTTTTGTGCGGAACCTCCGCCCGACCTCCCCGAATCGCCTCCCCCAAAGCGGTGTCGCCACCCTTTCAGGGTTCTGCCACCGCAGTCCAAAACAAACCCCCACTTCCCGCGTCCCCCCCTCGCCCCGACTACCGACTACTTCCCCCTCCCCAAATGCTTCCCTGGCTCCAAAACGACCAATTCCCGATCTACCTCGCCCCCATGGCGGGAGTGACCGATGTCGTCTTCCGCACGATCTGCAAAGAGCTTGGCGCGGACGTCATGGTCACCGAATTCGTCTCCGCCGAAGGCATCATCCGGCAAGACTCCCGCACCCGGAAATACACCGAGTTCACCGACGAACAACGCCCCGTCGGCGTCCAACTCTTCGGCGCCGATGGTGAACGGATGGGTGAAGCCGCCAAGAAAATCATCGATTGGAAACAGCCCGACTTCATCGACATTAATTTCGGCTGCCCGGTCAACAAGGTCGTCGCCAAGAATGGCGGCTCCTCCCTCCTGAAAGATTGCCCCATCCTCGCCGCGGTCGCTTCCGGCGTCGCCAAATCCATCGGCGATCAAGTCCCCGTCACCGCCAAGATCCGCATCGGCTGGGATCAGGAAAACATCAACGCGCCCGAAGTCTGCCACATCCTTGAGGACTGCGGTATGCAAACGATCTCCATCCACGGACGCACCCGTTCCCAGGGCTACGGCGGCGACGCCAACTGGGAGGTCATCGATCACTGTGCCCGCTCCGTTGCCATTCCCGTCATCGGCAACGGCGACATCTCCTCCGGCGCCGATCTCAAACGTCGCAAGGAGGAAACCGCCGTCTCCGGAGTCATGATCGGCCGCGCCGCCATGCAAAACCCCTGGATCTTTCGCGAAGCCAAACACTACCTCCGCACCGGAGAAACTCCTCCCCCGGTCCCCATGACCGAACGCTGGGATCTCATTCGCCGCCACTGCGCCCTCGGCATCGAAAGCGGGCGCTACGGGGACGAACGCCAGACCATGATGTCGATGCGCTCCCGCCTCATGGCCTACTGCAAAGGGTTTCCCGGCGCCAAACCCCTCCGCCAGCAACTGACGCAGGTCTCCTCGGTCAGTGCACTCGAAGACATCGCCCAGGCCCATCTCTCCAGCCTCAGCGATCCCGAGCCTTTTCGCGCCAAGGCCCCGGGAGATTGATGCCCCTTGCCCCCCGGCCTGAGTTAGCCTTAACTCCCATCCATGGAATCCCATGAGATCCTGAAACGAGCCTTCGGCAACACCAGCCCGAAAGTCATCGCCGCAGAACTCGGGGTCTCCCTCTCCCTCGTCTACAAGTGGGCACAGGAGCAATCCGAAACAGGCAGCGGCAGCCGCAACCCCCTCGACCGCCTCCTCGAGATCGTCAAGCTCACCGACGATCCCCGCATCGTCGAATGGCTCTGCCAAAAATCAGACGGCTACTTCGTCCGCAACCCAACCAGCCGATGCGAGAAAGGCTTCGAAGTCCTCCCCGCCACCAGCGAAATCCTCGACCAGTTCTCGCAGCTCCTGCACCGCATCTCGCAGGCCGCTCTGGACAACTCCATCACCCCCGACGAAGCGGGAGACATCCGCAACCAGTGGGACAAGCTGAAGTGCTACGCCGAAGGCTTCGTCCGTTGCTGCGAGGAAGGCGACTTCGAAGCCATCCCCGAACCGGTCGCGCCGGAAGACCCCAAGTCGAAGGGACGCCTCTACTAGTCGCACTCCCCATGAATCAGAACACATGATCGCAGGAATCGAACTTGGCGGCACCAAAACAGTTGTCGCGATCGGCGACAACGACGGATCACTGGGCGAACAATTCCGCTTTCCCACCACCACCCCGGGAGAAACCCTGGGACAAGCCGTGGAGTGGGTTCTTGACCAAGGCCTCATCGACTCCCTGGGCATCGCCGCCTTCGGCCCCGTCGGCATCAACCGTGAAGCAACAAGCTACGGCAAGATGCTGCCCACCCCGAAGGAAGGCTGGTCGGACTTCGACCTGCTCGCCTTACTCTCCAAGGAACTCCCCGACGCCCCCATCATCCTCGAAACAGACGTCAACGCCGCCGTCCTCGCCGAGGTCACCATGGGTGCTGCCACCGGCTGCTCGAACGTCGCCTACATCACCATCGGCACCGGCATCGGTGGAGGCTTGATCGTCGACGGCAACATCCTCCACGGCTCCCTCCACTCCGAATTCGGACATCTGAACGTCCCCCGTCACCCCGACGACGACTTCGCCGGGCTCTGCCCCTACCACTCAACCTGCTTGGAAGGTCTCGCCTCCGGTCCGGCCATTTCCAAACGCTGGGGAACACCCGGTCACAAACTCCCTGCAGATCATCCCGCCTGGGACATGGAAGCCTGGTATCTCGCCCAAGGCACCCTCTCCCTCCTCGCCATCGCCAGCCCCTCCCGCGTCATCATCGGCGGCGGTGCCTCCCAAGCGGAGGGCTTTCACGACAAGGTGGAAGCCCATCTGCGGCGCCTTTCCGCCGGCTACTTCTCGACCCTCGAGGAAAACCAGCCCTACGTCGTCCCCCCGAGTCTGGAGCAAGATGCTGGCATTCAAGGAGCCCTCCTTCTCGCCTCACGTGCCTCGATCGCAGAAGGTTAGCGAAAAAGCAGGTTTTTCCAGAACTCGACAAGGGTCAAGAAACGCCACTTAATTACTCAACTCGACCTAACCAGCCCCTTCTTCAACCGTTTTCTCAATACCATGCTCGTCTCCTGCCCACACTGCCAAACCAGCCTCGACGTCGCTCCGGAACACTCCGGCCAAACCGTGCAATGCCCCGCCTGCTCCGGACGCCTGGAAATCCCCAAAGCTGAAGAAGCTACCACCGAAACCGGCGGAAGACCTAAACGTGAAGGCTGGGCGGAGGGAGACCACGCCAACGCCGACTTCCTGAAAAGCCTCCTCATCGGTGGAGGCATCACCATCCTCTTTCTCCTGATGATGTTCCCCTTCAAGGGAACCCGCCTCGGCGACATCTTCCTCGATCGCGGCTGGGTGAACTTTGCCGAGACCTTCCTCTTCTTCTGGGGACTGACCATGCTCGCCCTGAAGGCCAGCATCAACAAGCAACAGAAGCGCGCCGCCCTCCTCAATCTCTTCCCCGAGCAACTCGGTGCCAAGATCGATGTCACCACGGTCGGTGCCTTCATCGACAACATCTACAGCGTCCCCCTCACCCTCCGCGACAGCATCATCGTCAACCGCATCCGCAAAGCCCTCGAACTCTTCGAATCCCGTGTCGATAACGGCGAGGTCTCCTCCTTCCTCGAGACTCAATCCGATCTGGATGCGAACCGCTCGATCGGCTCCTACACTCTCCTCAAGGTTTTCCTCTGGGCGATCCCTATTCTCGGCTTTATCGGCACCGTCATGGGCCTCTCCGATGCCGTCGGCTCGCTCGATATGGAACCGGAGAAAATGAAGGAGTCTCTCAAAGGTCTCACCAATGGACTCGGCCTCGCCTTCGACACCACCTTGCTCGGCCTCATTCTCAGCATCCTCATGAGCTTCCCGATGGCCGCCGTGCAGAAGAAGGAAGACGAGACCCTCACCATCATCGATGCCTTCTGCACCGAGAAACTCCTCCCCAAACTCGACGACAGCAAAAGCTCCACCACCGACGGACTCATCGAGCAGGCCGAGAGCATCCCGCAACTCGTCTCCTCCCTCGCCAAGGCCCACGAAACATTCCTGATCAATTTACAGGGCTCCACCAAGGCCCTCCAAACCTCCAGCGAGACCCTCAACGGCCGCCTCGCCGAGCACCAGCAGTTGGTCGAAAAATCCTTCACCGAATCCATCACGAAGCTGACCGACACCAGCAGCGAGGTCTTCATCCGCTCCAACCAGGAACTGAACAAGACCTTCGAGAAAATCGCCATCGGCATCGACCTCATCAACAATTCTCTTCGTGACCTCGGAGAAAATCAAATTCCCAACGACGCCAAAAAGAAGAAGGGCTTCTTCCGGCGCTAAATAGCCCAACATCCCGTGCCCAAACGCCGAGCCAACACCGACGAAGGAGTTTCCCTCTTTCCGTTCATGAGCATCCTGGCCTGCCTCATCGGCATCCTCACGCTCATGATCGCCGTCGCCATGGAGGCCGCTGAGGCCAGTCGGGAGCAGCAGACCCAGGAAGAAATCGATCGCGCCATCGAGAACCGGAACCTGAAGAGGACAAAAGTGGAGTTGGCCAAGAAGATTGAGGAGGCCGAGAAGAAGATTAAAGAGGAACGCTCCACCGTCGCCGAGATGCAGGAACTCAAGGACAGCAGGATCTCCTTGAAAATGAAGCTCGAGGAAATCGAACAAGCCAAAAACCCGGAAGAAACCGACGCCGCACTCCAGAAACTCGCCGAGAACCTAAAAAAGGAAATCGCGGTTCTCAAAACGGAACAACCTCCCCTCAACAAACGACTCAAGGAGTTGATGGCCCAACTCAAGGCCCGCAAGGATACTCCCAAGCCCAAGGAATCGGTCATCGTCAAACCCGGCGGCACCGGCTCGCGTACCGCCCGGAACATCTTCTTCGTCGAGTGCAACTCCACCGGCATCGTCATGCACAAGGAAGACGAGGAACCGAAAGCGATCACCAAAGGCGCCATCGGCACCAACGAGAACTACAACGCCTTTCTCGATGAGGTGAAGAAGACCCGCGACTCCATGGTCCTCTTCCTCATTCGCAAATCCGGAAACGACTCCTACCGCTGGGCCGCCGGATGGGCACAATCGAAATACGAAGTCAGCATCGGCAAGCTCCCCATCCCCAACGACGGCAAAATCGACCTTTCCCTCTTCGACAACTAACCATGGCACGTCGACGAAAATCCAATGACGCAGGGGGCATCAATCTCGACTCCCTGATGGATGCGCTCACCAACGTGGTCGCGGTGCTCATCCTCGTCCTCGTCCTCGTGCAGATGGATGTCACCCAAATCGTGGTCCAGTATTTCGAAAACCTCGAACCAGCCACTCCCGAACAGGTCCAGCAATCGAAGAAGGAACTCGAAAAGGTCGAAGGCAAACTCAAGAAACAGGAAGCCCTCCTCACCCAGAACCCACCTACTCCGGAAGAAATCGAAGAAGAGAAACGGCAACTCGCCCTCCTCGAAAAAGACGCCAAGGTCAACGAGGAGCTCCTCGCCGATCTGAACCAATTAAAAAAACTCGAACGTAAACTCCGCGTGGAGCGCGACATCGAAGAGTCCGAGACGACCCGCCTGCAAAAGGAAATCGCCAAGCTCGAAGCACAACTCGACGCCACCCCGGTCCTCGTGTCAGTGCCCACCGAGGTCTCCATCCCCAACAGCCGCCCCGTTCCCAACAACGCGGACATGTACTACGCCCTCGTCTTTGCCGACCGCGTCCACTTCATCGATCCCTTCACCCCCCTCGACCTCTTCGAGTCGGAATTCAGAAAGCACAAGAAGGACTGGGAACTCGAACGCATCAAACGGCAGGGCAAGGACCGCTACATCTACGATCAGAAAAAAATCGTTGCCCACTTCAAGGACTTCGACTTCAAGAACAGCCGCGGCCAAACGGTCGCCGTCCTCCCCAACACCTACGGCACCCGCCTCTCCCTCGAAATCAAACCAGACAAGAAGGAAGGCGGCACCAGCCTCGACGAACTCAAAGGCACCAACACCCAGTTCCAACGCACCATGAGCACCCTCGCCCGAAATCGCCAGGCCGTCATCATGTTCTACGTCCATCCAGCCTCCTTCAACTCCTACCTCCTCGCCCGTCCCGTCGCAGACAAAAATCGCGTCCCCGCCGGCTGGGAAGTCCGCGGAGGTGAGAGCTACCGCGTCATGATTCCCGACCTGGAAGTCCGCCGCCTCAAGGAACCTCCGCCGGCCGACCCAAACAAGAAGCCCAAAAAACAGCCTCCCGGCATCAAGCCGTCCCTAGACTAATACAGGAGCGTGGGTTTGTAACCTGCTTCCCCAACCCCGGCTTCCCCATCACGGATCCCCCCACTCCGTCCGATAAAACCTCGGCGAATCCATCCCAGGATCCACCGTCAAGTCCGTCCAGCTATAGTCATCCCAACTCGTCGGCGTGAAGGTATGCACGTCCGCCCAGCTGATGAGATCCACCGACCTCCGAATCTTGTGCTCCTTCCCCTTGAACACATTGCTCACCATGATCTCCGGCTGCCCGCCATCCAGCGCAATCTCCGAAACGGCCCCACCTCCCAACTCAGTCCTCCAAGCCAATCCAAAGTACACTCCCGCCGTCGAGGAATCCTCCAGCGTCGCTTTGAGCGTGTAGCTCCCCGCCGGCAAATTCCGGTAATAGATGTGCTCCACGTTGTCGACCTCACTCTGGCTCTCGTCATAAAGAACCGTCCCGCCATCCGTGCGCTCCAAGCGGAGCCCGAGGTTCCGCAGCGTCCCGGAGCCGGAGTAATTCCAATTCAAGACCGCCGAAAACTCCGCCGCGGTGTCCGCCAGCGTGAAGGAATAGCTGCGCTCCGTAGTGCTGTTGTTCTGAAGAATCTGAAGAAAGCTGTAGCTCCACCCCGTCGACGCCACCGAACCACCCGAACTCTGCTCCCCCGCAGCAAGAATCCGGTAGCTGTGGAAAATATTCACCTCCCCCGCCCCATACACTTCATCCAGCGGCCGAGTCGTGGTCCGGTCCCATCCAGGAAACTTATACTTCACCGCCCCCGCCATCAGAATCGCCTTCATCACTTCCGAGTTCTCTTCCGCATCACTGTGACCACCGCTGGCCGCCTCGTCATAGAGAACCGCCGCCACCGACGAAACCTCCCCGGTCGCAAAACTCGTCCAGCTGTTTCCCGGGCTTGTCCCATGCGGAATCACCACTTCCGGCTTCACCCGACCCGGTCCATAGCCCGCCTTCACCGTTCCGCCCGAACTGTGCCCACCGTCCGACAATCCGACACTCAGGGCGTTATAAGTCGTCCCGAAAATGTCCGGCACGCTCGACGTATTCTGATTGCTCAATCCGGCGACCAACAGAAACCCCTTGGAATTGATCTTCTGATCGATCGACCCCAAAGTCGAGGTCGAGGCCCCACTCACCCACGCATTGCTATGCACCCGGCGGGAACTCGAAATCCCTGAGAGGCTGCTCAGATAGTCGTTCGCCTCGTAAACAAGAATATCGTTCACTCCCGGGGCAATGCTGCTGCTGTTGCCATAAAACAACTTGGCAACGGTAAGAGCATGGCTACTCACATCTCCCCCTCCCGTCGCGTCCAAAATGGTCTTGCCGCTCATCTGGGGATCGGCGTCATTGGGCACATACTGCTCACCCGGCGTACTATAACTCTCGTCCGCCTCCACCTGCACCACCAACACCCCGCTCCCATCCGGATACCCCGGCCCGGCTTCCGCGACAAACTCCGGCCACCCGATGTCACTCTTCCAGTCCCCATGCACCAACGAGACCGTCAACAAGGACAGAGCAACGGGAAAAAGTCGGGAAGCAAACACCTTCAAGAACTCAGGCTTACCACGCCTCCCCGCTCCCTGTCACGGTGATAAATCCCTTAAACACCCACTCCCATGTCCACCGGAACGATCGGAGCCGCAACGTAATCGTCCTGACTCGTGCCTCATCCCCACAAAAAAGGCCCGGTCAGACGACCGGGCCTTTGAAAAATCTATCAATACGGACCTAGGCAGCGCTGCGCCTCGAACGCCCTCCCCCGCTGCGACGGCGTCCGCTACTAGCGCCAGTCACTCGACCACCGCTGCGATTCCCACCACCGTTACCACCGCGATTTCCACCGCCGCCACCACCACGATTTCCACCGCCACCACCACGATATCCGCCACCGCCACTCTTCTTCTTAGTCGAGCGAGGCCGCTCACCACGAGCATGCTCGTCAGCCAGCTTGGCATTGTGCCAGTCGTGCGAATCATCCACTTGGATCGTCGTTTGGATCAGCTTCTCAATGTCGCGGAGGAACTCGCGCTCATCTTCGCAACAAAACGAAACCGCCTTGCCCGTCGCTCCAGCCCGACCGGTTCGACCGATCCGGTGCACGTAGGCTTCCCGCTCGTTCGGCAAATCGAAGTTGATCACCAAGGTGATCGCTTTCACATCCACGCCGCGTGCCGCAACATCCGTCGCCACAAGAACTGGAAAGGCTCCCTTCCGAAATCGATCGAGCGTCTTGTCCCGCTGTGGCTGGGAACGATTGCCATGAATCGCCTCCGACTTGATTCCCTCTTTGTTGATGAGCCGGGACAACTTGTCGGAGCCGTGTTTCGTCCGTGAAAAGACCAGTGCGAGCTCACCCGGCTGCTGCTGCTCAAGAAGCTCCAAGAGTAAATCCCGCTTATCTTCCCGATCTACAAAACAAACGGTTTGCACCACCTTCTCGGCAGTCGTCGTCTCCGGAGCGATGGTCACCGTGATTGGGTCGCGCAGGATATTGTGGGAAAGCTCCACAATGTTTCCCGCAAGGGTCGCGGAGAAAAAGAGCGACTGCCGCTTCTTCGGCAACAATGCCACGATGCGCTTCACATCCCGCAAGAATCCCATGTCGAGCATGCGGTCGACCTCATCGAGAACGAAGAAGTCCACGCCGGACAAGTTGATGTGTCCCTGCTCGATGAGATCAAGCAAGCGGCCGGGACAGGCCACCAGAACATCGACACCTTGACGCATCGAATTCACCTGCGGCCGTTGCCCCACACCACCGAACACGAGGGCGTGTTTGATGTTGAGATACTTGCCGTAGGTTTCCAGGCTCCTGCCAACCTGCGTGGCCAACTCCCGGGTCGGCGTGAGCACCAGCACGCGGGCCTGCTTCGGCCGGAGCGGCTGCTCATCGTTGTAAAGGGCATTCAGAATCGGCAGCGAGAACGCCGCCGTTTTTCCAGTGCCGGTTTGCGCACAGCCCAGCAAGTCGCGGCCTTCCAGCAAATGCGGGATGGCCTGCGCCTGGATCGGCGATGGAGTGATATATTTGCGCTCAGTAAGTGCGCGTTGGATGGGCGCGGCCAATGGCAGCGCCTCGAACGTATTCGGGGTCATGTTTTGTGTGTGCCCGGCAGCCGTCTTGGGCGCCTAGGCGGGTCTCGATGAGGGGTGTTTAATAGGAACCCAGAACTAATCTCTCATCGATGAAGACCGGAATCGGGGCCGGATCAGCGATCGATCCGGCGGCTCCACCCGTAGGCGAAGCGCCGGAGAGATAGCCCCGATCCGGCCAATAGCAAGGACGAACTGGCTTCACCCCTTACTCCACAGTCAGCCTTCAATGTCCCCTGCGACCAACCCCGAGGCCCCCAGACCATTGGACTGGAACTCAGCGCCCGATTCAGTAGAATTCGATCCATGCGACACCTTTCATCCATCGCCATCGCCGCCCTCCTCTTTACCGGCACCGCTTGCACCGCAGAACCCACTACCAAAAAAGACGACGGCTGGCACAACCTCCTTGGCGACGACCTCTCCCAGTGGACCAACCCCTACTCCTACGGCGAAGCTAAATTCGTCGACGGCGAAGTCCTCCTCACCGCCAATAAGAAATTCTTCATGGTCACCAAGGAGAAGTTCGCCAACTTCGTGTTCGAGGGAGAAATCCACCTCCCCGAAGGCAAGGCAAACTCCGGCATCATGTTCCGTTGCCACGTCGAACCCGGCAAGGTCTTCGGCTATCAAGCCGAATGTGACGGCTCCGACCGCAAATGGTCCGCCGGACTCTACGACGAGGGACGACGTGGATGGATCTGGCCGACCAAAAAAGGACCCGAAGCCGAACCCTCCCAAGCCCGCTTCAAGAAACCCGCCATCGCCGGCGCCCTGAAACGCAGCGGCTGGAATCTCTACCGCATCACCTGCATCGGCTCGAAGATTAAAATCGAACTCAATGACATCACCATCACTGAACTCGAGGACGACACCGACGCCTCCGGCCCCTTTGGAATCCAGCACCATGGCGAAAATGGCCAGACCTACCGCTTCCGCAATCTCCGCGTGAAGAAGCTGCCGTAATCGGACAAGACCTCCTCCTCTCCCGGAGTGGATGGCATCATGGGCTGGAGCCCCTGCACCATCTGCATCGTGGAAGGAACCAGCACCCCGGGCGATTCTGGAATACAAGTAGCCCTATTCCACCGTCCCGCCGTCCACCTGCATCACGGTCAGTCCGCTCTCCACGTCCTCCATCCAGTCCAAATTGGTCGTCGTGATCAATCGCTGCGCCCCCTCCGGCAACGCCGCCATCAACGCGTTCCGCCGCGCCTTGTCTAGCTCGCCGAAAACATCGTCGATCAAATACACCGGCACCTTCCCCGTCTCTGCGGAAAGCACCTTCCCCTGCGCCAACTTCAGCGCCACCGCCAGCGTCCGCTGCTGACCCTCACTCCCGAACTGCGCGGCACTCATCCCGTTCAACCCCAACTGCAAATCATCCCGGTGCGGACCCACCACGGTCTGCCTCACCCGCCGCTCCTGCTCCGCCGCCTCCGCAAAGGCCGCTTCCAAATCATACCCACCCGTCGGCTCATACCCCAATTCCACCGTCTCCTTCTGACCACTCACCTCCACCTGCGCCGCCCCCACCGGTTCCCGCAACAACTCCACCATCATCCCCCGCTGCCGCTGAATCGCCTCACCATGCTCAATCATCACCGCGGTGTAAGCCGACACCTGCCCTTCATCCACCACCCGCTCTTTCAGGAGCAAATTTCTCGCCTTCAAGGCCCGACGATACCTCGACAAATTCCGCCAGTAATCCCCACCCAGTTGTGCCCCGAGGAAATCCAGATAACGCCGCCGCACTTCCCCCGGCCCCCGCACCAACTCCAAATCCTCATTCCCCATCCACACAATCAATCCACCCCCCTCCAAATAATTCCCCTGCGAACCACACTCTTCTCCATCCATCCGCATCTCCAACCCATCCCCACCCATATTGACCCGCCGCTCAACCCCCCAACACTCCCCGGCGACCCCGAAGCCCCCCGTCTCAAACCGCGTGATCTGCTTCACCCGCGCCGTCCGGGGCGAATGCAGGCGCACCAAAACACAGACCGCCTCCAGCAAACTCGTCTTCCCCTGCGCATTCTGCCCCACGAAGACCACCGACCCCGCCGGAAGTTCCAGAGAGAGCGACGGAAAGCAGCGGAAATCAACAAGTCGGAGGGACCGAATCACCGCGACATCCCATCCCAGCCAGCCTATTTATCAATCCCCATTCTCTAATTTCGTCCCCGAAATCGATTCCCCTTGAATTCGAAAAAAAACACCCAAAAGTCACACACGTTCGCCACCGGGAGACGCTGGAATCTTCGACAACCAGTCAGAGATTTCACCAACCATGATTGAGGTCACCAGTCTCACAAAGCAATTCGGACACAAGAAGGCGGTCGACGACCTCTCCTTCACGGTAAACAAAGGCGAGGTCCTCGGATTCCTGGGACCCAACGGCGCCGGAAAATCGACCACCATGCGGGTCGTCACCGGCTTCCTCC
>JAPKDA010000076.1 GCA_028822695.1 Akkermansiaceae bacterium | reverse complement strand
CCTCTGGGTCTCCTCCTCAGTGAAAGGTGGACCTGTCTCAACTCGTCACCTATGAAACAATAACGTCCGGAACTACCTCGTCCTCGTTCCATCCAAACAATGATCTCCCCGCGCCACCTCCTTCTCCTCCTCGCGCTCTGCTTCTCCGGCAGCGCCATGGCGCAATACGCCCAATTCTCCCTCCCCGTCGGAAGCTCCGGCCGCAAGGGCACCGTCCACCTCTTTTTCTTCGACAGCCGCAAGGTCACCCTCAAAATCATCGATCAAGGAGGACTCACCGACCAAAAATACAAGAACCTCGGTCATGCCATGCAATCCTTCAACTGCGTCGCAGGCTGCAACGGAGGATTTTTCACCCCGGAAGGCAAGCCTCTCGGACTCGCCATCGCCGACGGCAAAAGCAGTGGCACCAAAAACCTCGGCAGCAGCCTCGCCTCCGGCCTTCTCATCCTCGACGGCGCCCAATTCAGCCTCGAACGCAGCAAAAAATTCTTCCAGCCCAATCCCAAACTCCCCCGCCAACTCCTCCAGTCCGGCCCCTTCCTCGTCGAGAACGGTAAAAAGGTCGGCGAACTCTCCACCAAACGCTTTTCCCGACGCACCTTCATCCTCACCGATGGCGGTAACCGCTGGGCCATCGGCTACTGCCCCTCCACCTCCCTCGACCAACTCGGCACCGTCCTCGCCGACTCCAAAAGCTTCGCGAACTTCAACGTCGCTTCCGCTCTCAACCTCGACGGTGGCTCCTCCTCCGGTCTCTGGGTCAAAACAGAACACCGACCATTCTACCTCCACGAGATCAAGCCAGTCCGCAATTTCATCGGACTCATCGCGAAGTAAACTCTTACCTCCCAATCTAAAAGATTGCGCGGCGATGTGTTGATACTAAGTTGATAGTTAGACGTTCTTAACTATCAATATCCACGAGTCTCATTTTAAACAATGAGTTCCCACTTGTGAGCAATTTGGGCGCATTGTTGTCAAATTTGTCACCGTGCAACGCTTGCGGTCGCCCCCCTCAGCACCAATTTCGCACAGTTCAATCATGCTCCGCTCCCTTTCCCTTCTTATTACCCTCCTCGGCCTCATCTCCGTTTCCTGTTCCAGCACGGGCAAACTCGGCGGCTTCAGGAATCTTGGCGGCTACACGAAGGCTCCTACAGCAATGACGGAAGCCTCTTTCCTCCCAAATCCGGCACCCTCGCCGTCTTGAACGCCGACGGCTTCCTCCCAAAAATCCACGTCGCCAGCGCCAACCCCCGCCTCACCGCGGAAGGCCGCGGCCAAGACTTCTCCATCGAGTAAGTCCGACCAAAAGGCAGGGGCCGATCTCCGAGCGGTCCGGCGGTTTCGCCGTCGCTCCACGCATCGGGATCCCGAGCCCCAACTGAGGCCGACTCCGTCACCACCGCGTCTCTCCCCAACAACAATCAGAGAAATCAGTGGTTCAATTCCACGTTTCATTCCTCTCTCAAATTCTTTTCAGTGGCCCCAACCCCGCCGATAGGCTACCCCCCGCGCCATGCTCAAGGCCGGAATCGTCGGAATGCCCAACGTCGGGAAGTCCACCCTCTTCAACGCCGTCACCAGGACCCGCAAGGCCCAGGCGGAGAACTACCCCTTCTGCACCATCGATCCGAACATCGGCGTGGTCACCGTTCCCGATGAACGCCTCGCCGTTCTTTCCAAGATCTCCGGCTCCCAAAAACTCATCGCCACCGCCATCGAGTTCGTCGATATCGCGGGCCTCGTCGAAGGTGCCTCCACCGGCGCCGGACTCGGAAACAAGTTCCTCGCCACCATCCGCGAGGTCGACGCCATCGTGCAGGTCGTCCGTTGCTTCGAAAACGACGACATCATCCACGAACTCGGCTCGGTCGATCCCCTCCGCGACATCGAGATCATCAACTCCGAACTGATCCTCTCCGACATGGCTGCCCTCGATAAGCGCCGCGAGTCGCGCGGCAAGAAAGCCAAGAGCGGCGACAAGGAGTCCATCGATGAAGTCGCACTCATCGACAAACTCCTCCCCCACCTCGACGCCGGCAATCCAGCCCTCACCCTCGAACTCAGCGATGCTGAGAAGGTCGTCCTCAAGGAATTCTTCCTCCTCTCCTCCAAGCGCACCATCTTCGCCTGCAACGTCGCCGAAGACGAACTCGGCGCCGCCATCGAAAACCCCGACAGCAATGCTCTCGTCGCCAAGGTCCGCCAATACGCCGCCGATGCCCACGGAGCAGAAGCAATTGTCATCTCGGCCCGCATCGAGGAAGAACTCATCGACCTCGAAGACGCCGACGCTGCCGAATTTCTCGCCGACATGGGTGTCTCCGACTCCGGAGTCTCCACCCTCATCAAGGGAGTCTACCAGCTCCTCGGCCTCCGCACCTACCTCACCACCGGCGTTCAGGAAACCCGCGCCTGGACCATCGTCACCGGCGACAAGGCCCCCGCCGCCGCCGGAGTGATCCATACCGACTTCGAACGCGGCTTCATCGCGGCCGAAGTCTCCGCCTATGACGACCTCGTCGCCGCCGGCTCCAAATCCGCGGCCCGCGACGCCGGCAAACTCCGCATCGAAGGCAAGGAATACGTCGTCCAGGACGGCGACGTCATCGAGTTCCGCTTCAACGTCTAAGTAAGGCCCTCCTCCTCAATCAGAAGACGACTGCCGCTTACTTTTGCTGCGTGGCCGAAATCTCCCTCGCCGGCCGCCCCTTCCGCATCGACCAACGCTTCCTCGACGACCTCGAAACCGGCTGCCAACCCTGCGCCATCGCAGAGCTCAAACGCGACCTCCTCGTCATGCACGCCCCCCAAGACGAAATCGTCGGAGTAGACAACGCCCGACAAATTTTCGAGGCCGCTAAACATCCCAAGAGCTTCGTGTCGCTGGACAAGGCAAACCACCTCCTCACCGACCCCGAAGCCTCCCAGTTCGCTGCAGCCCTCATTGCTGCGTGGGCCTCCCGCCTAACCTGAACCTCAGGCTGTTTTCCCCTTCCATCCCCGCAAAATCTACCTAGCGTCCCCTCCTTATGAAGTTCCCTCTGCTGATCCTCAGCGGTCTCATCCTCCACGCCCTGCCCGCCACCGCCCAGGCACCGGCCCCCGCTCCAGCCGCCGACCCCTTCGGCCTGACCCCTGACACACCGGCCGCGCCAGCCAATGCCGCCGATATCTACCGCTCCGTAGTGCGCATCGAGGTGTCTACCCAGGTCGCCGACTACCGCACTCCATGGAACTCCGGACGCTTCGGCGGCGGCACCGGCTCTGGCTTCCTCATCGGCCCCAACCGGTTTCTCACCAACGCACACGTCGTCTCCAACGCCCGCCGGATCCTCATCAACGAACGCGGATCATCCGTCAAACACCCCGCCAAGGTCGTTTACGTCGCCCACGACTGTGACCTCGCCATTCTGGAAGTAGAGGACGCCGCCCCCTTCGCCGGCCTCAGCCACCTCGACTTCGGTGACGTCCCTCAACTCGAAAGCCAGGTCCGCGTCATCGGTTACCCCGTCGGCGGCGATCGCATCTCGGTCACCCGCGGCGTCGTTTCCCGCATCGACTTCCGCCCCTACTCGCACTCCCAGGTCGACTCCCACCTCGTCGTCCAGATCGACGCCGCCATCAACCCCGGCAACTCCGGCGGACCGGTCCTCCAGAATAACAAAGTCGTCGGCGTCGCCTTCCAAGGCCTCCGCCAGGCCGACAACACCGGCTACATGATCCCCACTCCCGTCATCAGACGCTTCCTCAAGGACGTCGAAGACGGCGAATACGATCACTACGTCGACCTTGGCGCCACCGAGTTCGCCCTCTTCAACCCCGCCATGCGCCGCGCCCTCCAACTGCCCGACAACGGCATCGGCGTCATGGTCGCCTCGGTCACTCCCGAAGGCCCCTGCGACAAAATCCTCCAAGCCGGCGATGTGCTCCTCTCCATCGATGGAAAACCAATCGACAATGCCGGAAACATCGACGTCGACGGTGAACAGGTCGTCCTCCACGAAATCGTCGAACGGAAATTCGAAGGCGATACGGTCGAACTCGAATTCCAACGCGCCGGCGAAAAGAAAAAGGCCACCATCACCCTCACCGCCTTCCCCGCCGCCCGGATCTTCGCCCTTTGCTACGGCGAACGCCCCCGCTTCGTCTTCTTCTGCGGCCTCACCTTCCAACCACTCGACCTCAACCTCTACGCCACCTACCAGTTCAGCGACCCCCGCGTCCGCAAGACCTACCAAAACTACGTGAAGGACACGATCTTCAAGGAACGCGAGGACGTCGTCATTCTCACCCGCGTCGAAAGCGATGCCCTCACCACCTACATCGGCGGATACGCCGGCAAGATGGTCGACGAAATCAATGGCGTGAAAGTCACCAGCCTCAAACACGCCCACGAACTCCTCTACGCCGAGAAGCAACCGGAGTTCATCACCATCAAGTGTGAGGGCATCTCCCGCCCCATCATCGTTCCTTCCGCCGAGGTCGCCGCCGCCAACAAACGCATCATGCAAACCAGCGGCATCTACCAACCTGCCAACCTCGAGGCTCCAAGCTCTGACTCCCGATAATCATGCGCACCTTCCTCCTACCCCTTCTGCTCGTCCTCTCTCTCGGATCCCTCACTGCGGCCCCGGTCGTCGGGGCACCAGGCCTCATCCGGATCAACTCCACGATCCAGACCTACAGCGTCTCCCAACCCTGGGAACGCAACACCCCCACCAAACGACGCGGCCTCGGCGCAGTCCTCAGCGACCTGCGCATCCTCACCACCGCGGAGATGGTCGCCGACACGATCTACATCGAACTCGAATCCGCCGACGGCACCCGCACCGCTCCCGCCAAAGTCCTCGCCGTCGACTACGAAGCGAACCTCGCTCTGGTCACTCCCATCGAACTAGACCAAAGCGCTTGGGTCAAAAAGATCAAACCCCTCGAGACCAACGGCCCCGTCGACATCGACGGAACCCTCGACATTTGGCAACTCGAAGACAACGGCAATGCCATCCGCACCGTCGGCACGGTCCGCTCGGTAGACCAACTCTCCAGCTTCATCGCCGGATACTACTTCCTCTCCTACGAGGTGAAGGGTTCCATGCAGAGCGCCTCCAGCAGCTACACCCTCCCCGCCACCAGAGACGGCAAACTCGTCGGCATTCTTACTAGTTACAACTCCAAGGATCAGATGAGCGACGTCCTCGCCCCCGAGATCGTCGCACTCTTCCTTGCTGACGTCGCCGATGGAGACTACGTCGGCTTCCCCTCCCTCGGCGTGGCCACCGTCCTCACCGAAGACCCGCAGTTCCGCGCCTACCTCGGCCTCACTGATGATCACGGCGGCCTCTACGTCAGCCGCGTCCTCCCCGGCAGCTCCGCCGAAGCCGCCGGCCTGAAGGAAAAAGACGTCCTCCTCTCCTTCGACGGAAAACCCGTGGACCGCCGCGGCTACTACGACGACGACCGCTACGGCCGCCTCTTCTGGACCAACCTCATCCGCGGCAAAAAGAAAGTCGGCGACTCGGTGAAACTGAAAATCCTCCGCGACGGCAAAACAATGACCGTCACCGCCATCCTCCAACGGCGCGTCGACCCCCTCATCCCGAACCACATCCACGACAAGCCTCCCACCTACCTCATCAAAGGTGGCATCGTCTTTCAGGATCTCAGCCGTCCCTACCTCAAAGCCTTCGGCAAAGAATGGGAATCCCGCGCGCCCCTCGGACTCCTCGATGCCCTCCGTAATCCCGAGGACTACGAGGAAGGCCGCAATCGACTCGTCTTCCTCAGCCGTGTCGTCGCCACCCCCGCCACCATCGGCTACGACCGCATCGCCAGCCAGATCGTCACCAAGGTCAACGGCCGCCCCATCGAAGACATGAACTCCCTCGCCGAAGCCTTCAAACACCCCGTCGACGGCCTCCACACCATCGAAATCGACGACGTCCCCTACGTCCTATACCTCGACGCCACCCAATCCGACGCAGTCGACCAACAACTCATCAAGTCCGGCCTCCCCGAACTCCAACGCCTCCCGGAGTAAATAGGAGCGCGGGTTTCCAACCCGCTCCATCAGTCCAACTCCCCAAAGTGGTGCTGGCTTCCAGCCTGCAAAAGGCTGTCGGGTTTCCACCCCGACCCCATCAGTCCCCCTGGGAAATTGGACCTTCCTAGTTCGACATTGGGTGCTCCTCCCAAATCCCAAATCAGTACAATCAGCGAAATCAGCGGTCAATTCCCATCTCCGACCTCCGGGTTCCGGGTTCCGGGTTCCGGGTTCCGGGTTCCAAAAATCACTTCAACCCCACCACAACACAAACAGATCCCCGCACCTCCCACGAGATCTCCCAATCCAACACCCTCGTAAAATACACCCGCTCCCCCTGCGTCCCCTCATGATACGCCGGCCGCCCATCCAGCACCAAAGTTTCCAAAATCACCTCCCGCTCCATCTCCTCCAGCCCGTCGAAAGCCTCCCGCGCCTCCTCCCTCACCTCCACCCGCAACCTCTCCGGCGCCCCATCCGCAAATCCTCCCGTCGCATCCTCCACCCGATCCGCATACGGCACATACGGCTTCAAATCCAATACCGGAGTCCCATCCACGAGGTCCAAGCCCGACACCTCCACCCACGGCGCCTCCTCTCCCTCGCCACCCACACTCTCCAACTTCACCACCGACAGCCCGATCCGATTCGGCCGAAACGGCGACCGCGTCGCCCAAACCCCCACCCGTTCATTCCCGCCCAAGCGCGGCGGCCGCACCGACAAGCGCTCCTCACCCTCCGGCACCTTGTCGAAAAGAAACACCACCCACACATGCGAGAACCCCTCTAACCCTCGCAAGGCCTCCTCCCGCCGATACTCCGGCTCTAATACGACCTTCCCCCGCGCCGCCTTCGCCAATCCCGACTGCCGCGGCACTCCGAATTTTTCCGGATAACAACTCCGAACCCGCCCAATCGGCCGCATCACAAACTCCTCGCTCAAGCCCGCCCCCCCTCTTTCTCCGATTTCACATGCGCCCACCCCAACCAAAGTCCCGCCACCAACCCCACCAAATGCCCCTCCCAGGAAATCGGCCCGTCTTTCGGCAACACTCCCCAAATCATTCCTCCATAAATCACCCCTACCAAAATCCCCAACAACAACCACCCCAACTTCCGCTCCCAAATCGCCCGAGCCAGCAGGTAACCAAAGTAGCCATAAATCAACCCACTCGCCCCGATATGCACCGACCCCGGCCGACCAATTACCCAGGTCCCCAAGCCACTGATCAGCACCAACGCAATCGTCGTCCCCATGAACCTCTTCCCCTCTGCAATCAACAACAACATCCCCAACCCGATGAATGCCGGCGTATTCGCCAACAAATGCCCAAAGCTCCCATGCAACCACGGCGACAACAACACGCCCACCAACCCATCCACACTCCGCGGACGAATCCCATACTGATCCAACCGCAACCCGGGAAAGATCAAATCAACCACTTCCACCCCCCAAGCAATCACCAACCACCCCAACAACAACCCACACCCCGGCCGCTCCCACTTCCGCACTCCCCGCGGCCCACCCGCCACCGGCAACACCTTAACATCAGTCTCCCGGCTCACGGGATCATCTAACCGAAACTAAGATCAGAACTCCAGCCCCATCAGCCCCAAACTAGCGACCCTCCCCCACTTCCCCATCGCCCTCCCCCCTCAATCCCCCTACTCTCCCCGCCATGACCACCCGCTTCGCCCCAAGCCCCACCGGTCTCCTCCACCTCGGGCACGCCTACGCCGCCATCGTCGCGCACAAGCTCGCGCATGAAGCCAACGGCACCTTCCTCCTCCGCTTCGAAGACATCGACCACTCCCGCGTCCGCGAAGAATTCTACGCGGCCATCGAATCCGACCTCCGCTGGATCGGCCTCGATTGGACCGGCACCCCCCTCCGCCAAACCGACCGCCTCCCCGCCTACGCCGCCGCCATCGAACAACTCAAAGCCGCCCAAGTCCTCTACCCCTGCTTCTGCACCCGCCGCGACATCGCCGAGGAATCAGCACGCATCACCAAGGCCCCCCACGGACCCGAAGGCCCCCTCTACCCCGGCACCTGCCGCCAACTCTCCGCAACACAACGCTCCGATCTCCTCGCCATCGACACCGCGCATTGCTGGCGCCTCCACGCCACCGCCGCCTCCCAACTCACCGGCCCCCTCTCCTTCTCCGACCAGCTCCACGGCACCGCCCCCGTCGACCCCTCCCTCCTCGGCGACGTCATCCTGGCCCGCAAAGACATCGCCACCTCCTACCACCTCGCCGTCGTCGTCGATGACGCCTTCCAGCAAATCTCCCTCGTCACCCGCGGCGAAGACCTCCTCCCTTCCACCCACGTCCACCGCCTCCTCCAGTCGCTCCTCCACCTCCCCGAGCCCAGCTACCACCATCATCCGCTCATCACCGACGCCCAAGGCCAGCGCCTCGCCAAACGCGACGAATCCAAGACGCTCCAGTCCCTCCGCGCCTCCGGCCAAACCCCCAAGAACATTCTCCAAACCGTGGCATGACCAAGACGGTCACGCCACAATTCCCTTAAAAACCCCGAATTCAGACTTCCGAAATCCAGATTTCACCCCATTCTCCCCGCCTCATGAACATCACCTTCAAAACTTCGAAAGGAAACATCGACATCACCATGTTCCCCGAGGACGCCCCTGTCACCTGCGCCTCCTTCCTCAGCCTCGCCAGCCGCGGCTTCTACAACGGCCTCAGCTTCCACCGCGTCATCCCGAATTTCATGATCCAGGGCGGCTGCCCCCTCGGCACCGGCACCGGTGACCCGGGCTACAAGTTCGAGTGCGAATGCAAACCCAACCGCAGGCACGACAAGCCCGGCATGCTCTCTATGGCCAACGCCGGACCGAACACCAACGGCTCCCAGTTCTTCATCACCCATTGCCCCACCCCTCACCTCGACGGCAAGCACACCGTCTTCGGCGAAGTCACCAGTGGGCAGGACGTCGTCGACGCCATCAAAGGCGGCGACAAGATCGAAACGATCACCATCCACGACT
Source organism: Akkermansiaceae bacterium (assembly GCA_028822695.1). Taxonomy (GTDB): domain Bacteria; phylum Verrucomicrobiota; class Verrucomicrobiia; order Verrucomicrobiales; family Akkermansiaceae; genus JAPKDA01. Next base: position 2,873 of record JAPKDA010000076.1, on the reverse strand, counting down.
CCACCGACGAGCTCTTCGAGACCCACAAGGACCGCATCGCAGACTGGATCGCGTAAGCGAATCTCTCTCCACAAACTTTACCCCAACCAAAAGAGGCGCGTCCAACCGGACGCGCCTCTTTCTTTAGATCACCGCTAGCGCGACTCCATCTCTTCCTTCGGAGCTTCCTCCTTGGAGACCTTCGTCATCATCTCACCCAACCGCGCCAACTTCACCTGAACTTTCGTGGTTTCTCCGTCCCGCCGATGTTGGAGTGAATCCCGATCAGCTTCCCCTCCACATCAAAGAGCGGCCCGCCGAAATCACCACCACGAGATACCAGCGAAACGGTCGCTTTTCCGGAATCGGCGGCCATTCCGATCAATCTCCGGTTCAGCTTCTTCAGGTCCTTCAAGCCTCCAACCAGAGGAGCCTCCTCTGGCGAGGCCTACGCTGGAGCATCCGCGGCGGAAAGGACCGGGCTAGCGACCGCCATCAGGAGACCAATTGCCAGGAACTTCAATACCGTCATCCTTCTCATCTTCATGTTTTTCAGTGGGTCACCCGCCTCTCAGAACAGAGCATTTGTTTCCGACCAAGCGCCGTCCCTCCCCACTTGTGTTGAAAAAGTGTCCCCCCCTCACGAAAAATCCCCTTCGGACCTCTTAAAAGGCCCATTTCCACTTGCCCCTACCGTGAATTTCTCCAGCCTCCGCCCGTGATCGCCGTCAATGGACTTCGAGTAGAATTTGGTGCCCGCGTCCTCTTCGACGGGCTCTCCTTCGCTGTCGGCGAAAAAGAGCGTATTTCCTTCGCCGGACCCAACGGCGCCGGGAAGTCCACCCTCATGAAATGCCTCGGCGGAATCCTCGAACCGAACGCGGGGATCATCAGTAAACCGAAAGGCTTTGAGGTCGGCTACCTCCCCCAGGAGGGTATCCATATCAAGGGTCACAGCCTCATGGAAGAATGCGAAGGCGCCTTCGCCGAAGCACGCACCATCCAGAAGCGCATCGACCAGTATTCCGCCGAACTCGACTCCATCGACCCTCGCTCCGCTCCCTACGCCGACATGCTCAACACCATCGGCGACCTCGAACTCAAACTCGAGCACTTCGACCCGGCCCGCATCAAGCCACGCATCGAAGCGATCCTCAATGGCCTCGGCTTCCAACGCGAAGACCTCCAACGCGACTGCGGCGAATTCTCCGGTGGTTGGCAGATGCGCATCGCCATGGCCAAGCTCTTCCTCCGCGAGCCCGGCCTCATGCTCCTCGACGAGCCCACCAACCACCTCGACATCGATGCACAACGCTGGATGGAGAACTTCCTCGAGAACTACCGCGGCGCGATCATCCTCATCTCCCACGACCTCGCCCTCCTCGATAGTCTCACCACCCGCACCATCGCCTTCCACCACGGCCGCGCCGAGGAATACGCCGGCAACTATTCCTTCTACCTCACGGAACACTCCCACCGGAAAGAGATCCTCAAAAAGCAATACGCCTCTCAGCAGCGCGAGATTCAAAAGACCCAACAATGGATCGATCGCTTCCGCTCCAAGGCCTCCAAAGCCTCCCAGGTGCAGAGCCGCGTGAAGCAGTTGGAAAAAATGGAGCGCATCACCCTCGAGAAGGACGACAGCCAAATGAACTTCGCCTTCCCTCCTCCCCCCAACAGCGCCCACTGCGTCGCCAAACTCGAACACGCGTCGCAGAGCTACGGAAAGCTCACCGTCTTCAAGGACCTCGATATCGAAATCAACCGCGGCCAAAAGATTGCCGTGGTCGGACCCAACGGTGCCGGCAAATCAACCTTCTGCCGCCTCGTCACCGGCCAGGAAGCCCCCAGCGCCGGACTCTGCGAGCTCGGCAATCGCGTGAAGACCTCCTTCTTCTCCCAAAACCACGCCGACGAACTCGACCCGAGCAAGACCGTCATCGCCACCGTCGAGGAAGTCGCCAGCCGCGAGACTGCCGCCCAAGTCCGCAACCTCCTCGGCTGTTTCCTCTTCCGCGGAGACGATGTTTTCAAACAAGTCGGCATTCTCTCCGGCGGCGAGCGCTCCCGCGTCGCCCTCGTCCGCATGCTCGTCCGCCCTGCCAACTTCCTTATTCTCGACGAACCGACCAACCACCTCGACGTGCAGTCGCAGAAGGTCCTCCAATACGCCATCCAGAACTACGAAGGCACCGTCATCATCGTCTCCCACAACCGCGCCTTCCTCGACCCCTGCGTCGAAAAGACCCTCGAGTTCCGCCAAGGCCAGGACCCCAAACTCTACTTCGGCAACCTCAGCTACTACCTCGACAAAAAGGAAGAGGAGGAAAACCTGAAACGCGGCAAGCCCGCGCCGGCAAAGACCAAGGCCGCGGCCCCCGCAGCAGTCGCAGCCCCAAGACTTCCCGCCAAGGAACGCCGCAAACGCGAAGCAGAGATCCGCCGCAAGCGCACCCAGATTCTCAAACCGCTCGATGCCAAACTCGAAATCCTCGAGGGCCAGATCTCCGATTTCGAAGCCGCCAAGACCACTCTCACCGAGCACCTTTCCAAACCGGAAATCAGCAGCGATGCCGACGAACTCCGCAAGGCCACCAGCGCCTACCAAGGCGTCGCCGACAAGCTTGAGAAGGTCTTCTCCGAATGGTCCACCCTCTCCGACGAGGCCGAAACCCTCCGCGCCGAACTCGACGCCGGCGCGTAGGCGCAATATGGAGCGCGGGTTTGTAATCCGCTCCACCATTCCTGCTTCCGTGAAGCAGCGACATTCCCGCCGCTGACCAAACCCTCTCCTCGCGCAGCGAGCACTCCGGCTCCCAAGATTAATCTGCGTAATCTGCGGATCCATCTGATCGTTTCTGTCCTCACATCGAAACCCACCCCCATCTTCCTCG
>JAPKDA010000199.1 GCA_028822695.1 Akkermansiaceae bacterium | reverse complement strand
CACAGCACCCCCTCAACCACACTCCGATCTCGACCTCCCCTCCTCACCAACCCGACGAATTCCCTCCTCGCTCCGGCCTGCCCTCCTACCTCATAATGCGAAGAGAGATACCCCTCTATTCGTTAATCAAACGGCCCCATGAGAAAAGAACGCAACCGGAACCCGATCACAGGACTCTTCCTCGCCATTAATCCATAGACCGCCCCTCGTGATCGGTTGAAGCGCGGTAGAGATGATACAACTTGTCATCACCTCTCCCGCTGACTATGAGCGAGGCTTGAAACGCCTCACCCTCCTCGCCCTTCCCCTGTCCCTCCTCGTTTCGGCCGAGCCCGAATCGCGACCGGGTGACTGGCGCCTGGACCTCCTCAAAGAAGAAGGTCTCGAGGTCACCGAAGCGGCCCTCAAGCGCAGCTTGGCAGAATTTGAAAGTCCGCCCGAAGGACTCGAGGAAGCCTACCAAAGCCTCGGTGTGGATGAGTTTAAGCAACGGGAGGAAGCGCAAGCCAAACTGCTCCGTGGCGGACGCAAGACTCTGGATTGGCTCAATGACATCGAACCCTCCCCCGACCCCGAAGTTCGTCTGAGAGTAGCCGAGATTCGAAAGCAACTCAACTCTCCGCAATCATCCGGTCGTGAGAACGCCATCCGCCACGCCGTGCGATCCCTCCTTTCCCCGAAACACAAGAACGCCCCGGATACCGGCGGGATGATCCATGAATGGTTCTCCCAAAATGCCAAAACGCTGGAAGGGAATTACCGTCACTTCACCTTCCAATCGACTTCCGGGCGTGGCGCCCAAGTGGGGAGCGGCATTCTGGTCATGCCTGGCAAAGACGGTAATGATGGTGATCAGCAACTCGTCCTGGCGGCAAAAGGATGGCCAGGCCAGAAAGACTTCGGGAAATCTTTCCGCGTCTCCGCAAAAACCGGAGGGAAACCAGGCGGCGTTGGAGCCTGGCACCTTGGAATTAGTATCGGCAATGTCCGCGCCCTCTACCACCCCGACCTCGCTGGCGGCGGATTTCGTTTCGAGGAGCACGACAAGAGGCCCTACCTGACACAGAACGAAAACATGGGATTTACTCCTTCCTCCGACACCATGCAGTGGATGTCAGTTGACGTTCACCGTCTCGCAAACGACAAGGTGAAACTTGAAGTCACCGTCGAGCAGGGAGAATCCGGTCCAGGGCGATTCCAACGCTCCCTGATCGTCGACGCGAAAGCGATCGGCGACCTGACCCGCATCTCACTGGATCGCAGCGGCCGGACAGGCGGCGCCGCGATCTTCGACGATCTCACCGTCGATCTCCGCACCCCCTGACACCCACCCAAGCCTTTCCCCGCGCCACCCTCTCGACGTGTGGAAGTCACAATATGGCCCTGATAGCGACTCATTGTAAAAAACTCAGTGCAATCCCCGCCTTCCGAGGTTCCTATTGTCCCGGACATGCCTGCCTACGACCTCGCCGCCATCCGCGCCCAGTTTCCCATCCTCTCCCGCGAGGTTCATGGGAAACCTCTGGTCTACCTCGACAACGCCGCTACCTCACAGAACCCGACGGCCGTTCTCGACGCCAGCCGACGCTACTACGAGGAGATCAACGCCAACATCCACCGCGGCACCCACCATCTCTCCCAATCCGCCACCGCTGCCCACGAGGAAGCCCGCATCACGGTCGCCCGACACCTCAACTCCCCAACGCCGGACGAGATCATCTTCACCTCCGGCACCACCGACAGCATCAATCTCGTCGCCTCCATCCTCGGACTCGCCGGACACTTCGCACCCGGTGACGAAATCCTCATCTCCCACCTCGAGCACCACTCCAACATCGTCCCCTGGCAAATGCTTTGCGAACGCAGCGGTGCCAAGCTCAAAGTCATTCCCGTCCTCAACGACGGCACCCTCGATCTGGAGGCCTTCCACGCCCTCCTCTCCGAGCGCACCAAACTCCTCGCCATCAGCCACGTCTCCAACGCCTTCGGCACCGTCAACCCGGTGAAAGAGATGATCGTCTCCGCCAAGGCGCAAGGAGCCCTCACCCTCATCGATGGAGCGCAATCCATCCCGCACCAAACCATTGATGTTCAGGATCTAGACGCCGACTTCTACGCGTTCTCCGGACACAAAGTCTACGCTCCCACTGGCATCGGCGTTCTCTACGGACGCCACAAAATTCTCGACGCCCTCCCCCCCTGGCGCGGCGGGGGCGAGATGATCAAAAAAGTCTCCTTCGAAGGCACCACCTACAACAGCCTCCCCTTCAAATACGAAGCCGGCACCCCCAACATCGAGGGAGCCATCGCCCTCGCTGCCGCCCTCAACTGGATCAATGACCTCGGACTCGACGCCATCCACGACCACGAGGCGACACTCATCCGACAAGCCGCCGCGGCCCTCTCCACTCTCGACGGCATCCAGCTTTACGGCCCATCCGATCGGGCCGCCTCGCTCTCCTTCAACCTCGAGGGAATCCACCACTACGATCTCGGCACCCTCCTCGATCAAATGGGCATCGCCGTCCGCACCGGCCACCACTGCTGCCAACCCCTCATGGACCGCTTCGGCATCACCGGCACCATCCG
>JAPKDA010000198.1 GCA_028822695.1 Akkermansiaceae bacterium | reverse complement strand
GCAACTCGTCAAAGACCCGCACCCGGCGCGCGCTCGGCTTCATCTTCTATTCGGTGGACGCCGAGGACGACGTCGCCGCGAGGGAGGCCTACCAGAAGGAGCTCGCCGAACAACAGAAGGGGAAGATCTGATGGCTCTTATGAAACGGGTGCCCTGAGCCCCGTTTGCTGCTAGGATTTTGCTTTTAGGTGAGGCCCCTGAGCGAGCCGTCGGGCCGGACCGGGGAAAAGGGGGTTGCGGGGCATCGATGAGAGAACCCATGGGGATCAATAATTGCCAGAATTCTCACCTGGGACCCCTATTTCCCGGACGGTGACGTGCAGCCGTCCCCTCTTCGCGGTGAAGTGGGTGTGGGTGCGCTCGGCGAACTCGAAGCGCCGGCGCTTGAGGGTGGTGCGGATCGTAGACACGTCCGCGTCGCGGAGCAGGAGGATGTTGTGGCGGTCCATGTCTGTGGAGAAAGAAACGGCGACCTTCCGACCTCAGGGACCAATGCGAGGAAAGGGAAAATAATGGACGGCCCCGCTCCGTCCAAGCAGTGAGCGTTTGGCAAGGAGCCTGATCGGCCCTACAAGCCCCCCATGCCCTTCTCCTCCCTCGGTCTCGTGGCCCCCCTGGTCCGCGCCGCCAGCCATCATTCGGCCCCGACCCCGGTGCAAACGGCCGCGATCCCCGTCATCCTCGATGGCCGCGATGTCCTGACCACCGCTCAGACCGGCACCGGCAAGACCACCGCCTTTGTCCTCCCTCTCCTCCAACGCTGGCTCTCCGCGCCCCACGAAAAGCCACGCAAGCTCCACACCCTCATCCTCGTCCCCACCCGAGAACTCGCCGCCCAGGTCCGCGACGTCATCCAAGAGTTCTCCCTCCACCTCCCCGAGAAAATCAAAACGGTCAGCGCCGTGGGCGGAGTGTCCATCAACCCCCAGATGATGGCCCTCCGCGGAGGTGCCGACTTCGTGGTCGCCACCCCAGGACGCCTGCTCGACCTCATCGATCACAACGCCCTCAAACTCGACGGCGTCTCTGCCCTCGTCCTCGACGAAGCTGACCGCATGCTCGATCTCGGCTTTGCCGATGAACTCAACCGCATCCTCTCCCTCCTTCCCAAGCGCCGCCAAAACCTCCTCTTCTCCGCCACCTTCCCTCCCGCCCTCGAGTCCATCGCCCTCGATTTCCTCCACGATCCCACCCGCATCGACATCGAGCCCACCCCCGTCGACGAAGCAGCCATCACCCAACGCGCCATCAGAGTCGACACCGACAAGCGCACCCCCTTGCTGCGCCATCTCCTCGCCACCCACGAGTGGAAACAAGTGCTCGTCTTCGTGGCCCGGCAATACACCGCCGACCACGTCGCCGACAAACTCCGGCGCAGCAAGGTCAACGCCCTCTCCTTCCATGGCGACCTCAGCCAAGGAGCCCGCACTGACACGCTGCGCGACTTCAAGGACGGGAAACTTCAGGTCCTCGTGGCCACCGATCTCGCCGCTCGTGGCATCGACGTCGTGCAACTCCCCGCCGTGGTCAACTACGAACTCCCCCGCTCGCCCAACGACTACACCCACCGCATCGGCCGCACCGGACGGGCCGGCGAAACGGGTACCGCGATCAGCTTCGTCACCGCCGAGACCCACAACCACTTCTGCGTCATCGAGAAGCGCCTGGACCTGACCATCGCCCGGGAAGAAATTCCCGGCTTTGAACCCACCGATCAGGCACCCCCACCCTCCCCCGGAACCGGCGGCATCAAAGGTCATCGCAAAAGCAAGAAGGACAAACTCCGCGAAGCCGCAGCCCGGGAAAAACGCAACTCGTGAAGGTCGGAGTAAGATCCTCTGCGTCAATTTTTCTTCACCATCCCCAAGGCCCTGAGCTTGTCGAAGCGCTTCGAGATCTTCAAAGCCCCCGTTCTTCTCCACCTCTCGCCCTCCGGGCCAGCAGGAATGTCCCGCCCTATTCCCCTCTCACTCGAGATCGATGCGGCGGAGGGCCTTTTTCAGGAAGGTGACCCGCTGCTGGCGCTTCGCCTTGAGGCCGGGATCTTTCGTGGCCGCCAGTTGACTCTCGACGCCGGATTTCACCTGCACGAGCCAGCCGCGGATCATCACGTAGTAGCGGGAGTCGGTGCCATGCTTGGCGATGGTTTCGAGAGATTTTGGGTCTTGCGGGGCTTTCAGAGCGGTCTGAATGGCCAAGACCATCGTTCCGATCTGATGTTCTTCGCTGCGGTCTTCGGGCTCTGCGGCAGGAGCCCATAGAGTGAGGGCGGCGAGGAGGAGGAGCGAGAGGAGCGCTTTCATCATGCATTCAGCGTCGTCGATGGCGGGGTTTGCCTAACCTGGATCCCGCCGTCTACACCGGCAGCCCGAATACTGCCAATACCAACTCCGCTGTCTCCAAGGACACGGCTTCAATCCGTTGATTGACCAAGCCTCGTGGGCCAACTCCTTCGCAAGGCCTTGAGAGGCAACCACAGCACCCTGCTCCTCGTTGGCGATGATGTCCACCTCCCGCTCGCGCATGTCGGCGGACAGTCACCCTGGCCGTTACGGCTCCCATCGCGGTTCAACACCCAGCAGGTTGCGGACGAAGTAATCCTTCTGACGGCGTTTCCCGTAGGCGG
>JAPKDA010000197.1 GCA_028822695.1 Akkermansiaceae bacterium | reverse complement strand
CTCCGCTCCTTCATGTCTTTGCCCCCGCTCCCCACCATTCCTCCTTCCCCCAAAATACACATCGACTAGTATCCCTGATCCTCAGTCTCCCCCTGCCATGAATCCTCTCCTCGCCCTCTTCCTCCTCACCCTCCCCACCCACGCCCAACTCACCAACGTTCCCAAGTGGGAACAGCTCGACCCCTCCGGCTCGTCCACCACGCTCCGCAAAAACGGCAGCAGCTACATCCACAGCCTCTCCTTCACTCGCCCCACCCCCTCCACCACCGCCGCCCAACTCACCGCCCTCAACCCCGCCCTCCCCAAAATCCTCCCCGATTTCGCCAAACTCATGGAGTCCGCCGAGGTCTCCTCGAATTTCGCCGCCCTCTACGACCGCAAGGCCCAAAAGATGAAACGCGGCGAACTCCTCACCCCGCACAATTACTTCGACTGCGAAACAGTCCTCCGCCTCGCCCACCCCGACTCCGGACGCAAGGTCCTCCTCCTCCAAGCTGACATGGACGTCGTCACCGACGGCTCCGACCCCGGCCGTGCCCCAAACCTCGCCGACTACAACCTCGCTCGAAGCTCCGACTGGTTCCTCCCCGAAACTGCCTACAGTTGGCCCCGCTCCGGAAACGACCCCAACCCCTTCCTCACCTACTACCCGGAAGTGCTCACCAAACTCCAAACGCTTCGCGCCCAGCTCGAGGAGAACGCCAACGCTGATCCCGGCGTCGTCTGGCGCGAATTGATCACGACCTGCGACGACCAAATCTATCGCATCAAGGAACGCGGCCTCCACAACTACACCAAGACCAACCTCCGCAACCGCAGCTTCCTCCTTGCCGACCGCGACCCCTTCGTCGTCCTCCCCGTCCCCTGGGTCAAACAGAACGCCGCTTGGTCTGCAAAACCCGGTGACTACGCCGCCGTCATCTACAAAGACAAAATCTACCCCGCCCTCCTCGGCGATGCCGGCCCCTCCGACAAAGTCGGCGAAGCCTCCCTCTGCCTCGCCCGCGAACTCAACCCCAAGGCCAACGGCAAAACCCGCGCCATCAGCGATCTCACCGTCACCTACCTCTTCTTCCCCAAAACCGCCACCAAAGCCCAGGCCCCCAACCTCACCCTCTGGCACCAAAAAGTCAGCGCCCTCCTCAACGACCTCGGCGGCCTCGGCCAAGGCATCACCCTCCACCAATGGACTCCCTAGCCAAAGGAGCCCTCCCCCTGGGAGCCCGGGCGTCCCGCCCGTTTCCCCATCATGAGTGGGCGGGATCCTTCCCAAACCCGCTTTATTTATGCTAGGAATCGAGAACCCTCTACGTTGAACTCTTCCACAGAATCCCAGTCACTCCGCAACCATGAAAATCATCCCCATCCTCCTCTCAGCCAGCATCCTCCTATCCGCGAATCTCACTCGGGCCCAAGACACCAGCCCGGTCGATCCGGGCAAATTTGACCCCCCCGTCAAAGTCACCTGCGTTGGCGACAGCATCACGCAAGGAGTAGGCGCGAAGCGCGGCAAGTCATGGCCATCTCAACTTCAAGAGATGCTCGGCGACAAGTGGTCCGTAAAGAATTTTGGGCGAAGCGGCACGACCCTCATGAACAGCGGCGACAACCCCTACCAGAAATGCCCGCAATTCAAGGAGGCCAAGGAAAATCCCGCAAATGTAGTCATCATCATGCTGGGCACCAACGACACCAAACCGAATAACTGGGCCCACTTCAAAAAGGACTACGAAAAAGACTACCGCAATCTCATTTCCCACTTCACCAGCCTACCGAGCAAACCCCGCATCTTCCTCTGCCTCCCACCCTACATCGCCAAAGACGGAAACTGGGGGATCAACGAACCGGACACAGCCACGCAAATTCCGATCGTCACGAAGATCGCCAAAGACCTCAATCTGGGGCTCATCGACGTCCATGGTGCCCTCCAGGGAAAGGACGACCTAATTCCTGACAAGGTCCATCCCAACACAGACGGAGCCGCCGTCATCGCCAAAGCCGTCTACCAAGGCCTCACGGGAAAGACCGCCTCGAAATAGTAGGGCTCAAAGTTTCCTCGGCCCCGCGCAATTGCTCTCCGTCTCCCGGACCAATCGGCTCCGGGAGGAGATCGCAGGCCCCTGCTCCACCAGCGAAAAGAGATGCAATAAGGTTCCACGCTCCCGCATCCTTCCTTCGCAATCAAATCAACACCCATATCCAACATCTCCTCCCTCGCCCCCGATCTCGCCAATGGCGCCTACCCCCGCAGTCCACGCACCGTCCTCGACGGCTACGTCGTCGCAGCACGCACCCTCGACAAATGCCGCGCCGTCCTCGCGGGCACCAACGGCGAATACCACTTCGACTGCCCTCTCGATAACTTCTTCCTCGGCTTCGTCGGCATCACCGCCGACGACTTCAAAGCCTTCGTCGCCACCGGAGCAGACGACGAAGCCGTCGGCACCTGGATCAACGAAAACGCCACTTCCCGCGAACCGCGCGAGATCATCCAGTGGAACAACGACATGCGCGACAAACGCATCTCCGAAATGCCCATCGAACTCCAAGAGTTCCTCGAAGGATACATCCCCCAGTTCATCCCCGCCGGCAAAATCGTCCGCGTCTGGTTCGACGTCTACGACATCGAGGA
>JAPKDA010000196.1 GCA_028822695.1 Akkermansiaceae bacterium | reverse complement strand
CCGGGTCGGCAGCGCACCCGTTACCTGATCACAACCCTTATAGATCATCGCAAATATCCATGGGATGAAATCGCCTCCCTTTATCTCCATCGCTGGGAAATTGAACTGCGCTTTCGCGACATCAAGACGACCATGGGCATGGCGCTTCTGCGCACGAAATCACCGGAGATGGTGCACAAGGAAGTTCTCATGCATATGATCGCCTACAACGTCGTTCGTTTGTTGATGCTCAAGGCTGACAACGTGCACGGGGTGAACCATCGCCGTCTCAGCTTTAAGGGAGTGCGACAAGTCCTCGAAGAATGCCGTTCCGGTTTTGGCAAGGTGGCGGGAAAGCCCCGCCACTCCTACTTCGAATATTTTCGGAATGAAAAGCCCCCTTCAAAAATACTCGATCAAGCCGCTTAAACTCGCGCCATTCGCCTTAAGAGGATAACGCTAAAAGGCCCTCCTTGATCACAAGGAGGGCCTTTTCGTTGAGAGTTGAACCGTAGCGCGAACGCCACGGTAAATCTTTACTCGTCGTCGTCGTCGTCGTCCTCGATGTCTGCATCCACGCCAACCGGCACGGCCAGATCAACCCACTCGATGTATGCCATCGGTGCGGCGTCGGAAGGACGTGGTCCAAGTTTAGTGATGCGGCAGTAGCCACCTTGACGGTCGCCACTGGCTGCTGCGACTTCGTCGAAGAGAGCCTTCACGGCTTCTTTCTGACGGAGAAAGGAGACGGCCACCCGCCGGGCATGCACGTCGCCGCGCTTGCCGAGGGTCACCAGCTTCTCCGCAACCGGACGCAAGGCCTTGGCCTTGGCAACGGTGGTACGGATCCGCTTCTCCTTGATGAGAGAGCACGCCAGGTTTGCCATCATCGAACGACGATGATCTGCTGTGCGTTGGAGTTTGGGAGTCTTTCTGCGGTGTCGCATGGTTTCGAATGTTTACTCGTCGATGTTCTGGGCAATGAGATCCGCCAAGCCAACCGGGGCTTCCTCTTCCAGGCCAAGGCGTGGTGCCTGAGCTGATGGAATTGGTCCGGACAGGAAGGACGGATCGAAGGTCATTCCAAGGCTGAGCCCCAGCTCGGAAAGTTTGTCTTTGATTTCGTTGAGCGACTTCTTGCCGAAGTTGCGATACTTGAGCATCTCCGCCTCGGTCTTCATTGCCAACTGACCCACCGAAGTGATGTTGGCGTTGTTCAGACAGTTGGCAGCACGGACCGAAAGCTCGATCTCGTTGACGCTCATGTTGAGAAGTTTCTTAAGCGTGGCGTTTTCTTCGCTCTGCTCGGCTGGTGCCTCTTCGAACTCCACGGCGTCGTCGTCGTAGTTGACGAACACGTCGAGGTGGTGACGAAGAATGGCGGATGCATGAAGGAGCGCATCGTGGGGCTCGATCCGTCCGTCCGTCCAGATGTCGATGATCACTTTGTCGAAGTCGGTCATCTGGCCGACGCGGGTTGCCTCCACTCCGTATTTCACCCGGGTCACAGGCGAGAAAATCGAATCAATCGCGATCACGCCGATCGGCATGTCCGGGCGCTTGTTCTCTTCGCCGGTCTTGAATCCCCGGCCAACCTGCACTTCGAACTCACAGTCGAACTTGACCTTGCGGTCGAGGGTGCAAATCACCTGATCCTTGTTGACGATCTCATACATGTTGTCGTCGATGATGTCACCAGCGGTGACGACGCCTTCCGTGTTGACGGCGATAGAGAGCACGCGGGCTTCTTTGCCGTGGTGCTTGAACTTCACCTTCTTCAGGTTGAGGACGATGTCCGTGACATCTTCCACAACGCCGGGAAGCGTGGAAAACTCGTGTTGAACACCCGCAATCCGAACCGAGGTGATTGCAGCTCCCTCAAGAGAGGAGAGCAGCACGCGGCGGAGGGTGTTGCCAATCGTGTGGCCATAACCGCGCTCAAATGGCTCCGCCGTAAACTGGGCGTAAGTCTCGCAGGCGGTGTCTTCGTCTTTATACAAGCGGCTCGGAACTTCGAACCGGTCCAATTTAATGGACTCCTTGGTATCCTCTTCAGTAGCAATAGCTTCTTCTGACATGTGTTGTTTTGGTTGCCGGGTTTCCCTCTCGCGAGCTGGTCATGTCCAGATGGACTGACCGAGAGGACCTACGGCGATTTTGTGGCTCGCGGGGCGGGACTAAAGAGGAAAGCCCGACCCATTGCAACCCCTATTTTCAGGGGCTCTGGAGCCCTGATTTCCAGCCCCAAACAGCCCCCTCCCTCGTTTCCCACCCCAACCCCAGTCCCCTAACAGAATCTCGACACATTCTAACATCAGAGCCACTTTTTTAGTGGTAAGACTCCCGGCCCGGGACATATTTAAGATCCCTCCTGATCCCCACGATGAAATCCAAACGGAATCTGACCCGCTTCACCTACGAGACCACCGCCTTCCAAGGATGGCGCCTCTGTCTCAGCCGCGCCGGATCCACCTTCACCAAGTATTTCTCAGATAAAAAATACGGAGGTCCTAAGAAATCTCTCGCGGCCTCGGAAACGGCCCTCGACGACCTCCGCCAGCTCGTGGACAGCTCCCGCCGCGTCAACGGCAAGCTCAGCCAATCCACTATCCGTAAGGCCGAAAAACTCCTCGCCGCCGCGTAGCTCCCCGGGCCCCCTCCC
>JAPKDA010000195.1 GCA_028822695.1 Akkermansiaceae bacterium | reverse complement strand
GCAGTTTCTTGAGACATGAAAATTACCCGCAGGCTGCTTTAGATGACCTGCCGCTCGTAAAGGCTCCGATACACATCGCAGTCAGCCAACAGGCTCTCGTGCGTCCCCATCCCCACCAAATTCCCTCGATCCAATACCAAAATACGATCCACCAAACTCAGCGTACTGAAGCGATGCGCGATGATGAAGGTCGTCCGATCCTTCACCAAGGTCTCCAACGCCACTTGAATCCGATTCTCACTCTCCGAATCCAAGGCCGACGCCGCCTCATCCAAAATAAGGATCGGAGCCTGCTTCAGGAAAGCCCGTGCTAGGGCAATCCGCTGCCTCTGACCACCGGACACCCTGCTCCCCCGCTCACCCACCAGGGTCTCGTAGCCCTGCGGAAACTCTTCAATAAACTCGTGTGCGTAGGCCAACTCCGCAGCCTTCTTCACCTCCTCGTCACTCGCCCCCGGACGCCCCACCCGGATGTTCTCAGCGACGCTCACTGCGAACAGCGCCGGCTGCTGCGGAACGTAGGCAATCTGCTCCCGCAACTCATGCTTACTCCACTCCCGCACATCCTGCCCGCCAACTTCCACCACCCCGCCACTCACTTCGTAAAGGCGCGGAATCAAATTTACAAAGGTGCTCTTCCCCGCACCACTCGATCCAACCAATCCAATCGTCTCCCCCTCCGCCACATCGATCGACACATCCTTCAGGACCGGCTCATCGCCATACGAAAAGCCCACCCCACGAAAACTCACCGTGGCTCTCAACGGGTCCGGTCGCTTCGGACTTTCAGGATCAGGAAGAGCGTCCACCTCCTCAAGAATCTCCTCCAACCGCTCCACCGCCGCAACTCCCTGATGGAATAGCCCCATCAGCTTACCGATCCGCTTCACCGGTTCGTAGGAAATGTACAAGGCGATTCCCACCGCCATGAACTCCGCCAAGGTCAACCCATGGCGCGCTCCAAAAAACAAGGCAACCGCAAATCCTGTCGCAGCCATCACCTCGATCGTCGGCGAGATGAGACCTTGATACTTCACCAGCTTGAGCATCTCCCGGAACAACTTCTTGATCCGCTCACGAAAATCCACCCGCCTTACCTCCTGCATGTTGTAGGTGCGGATCTCCAGCGGCGCCTGCAGCGACTCGGTGAGATTTTCGGTCAAGCCACCCAACATCCCCTGCACCTTCCGCGACCCCTTCCCCAACCTCCTTCCAACATACTTGATCGGAAGCACACAGAGCGGCACGGAAACCAACGCGATCAGCACAACGAAAAAGCTCTCGTTCTTAACCGCATTCGAGATCAACCACCACATCGCACCGATCAACGTCACCGGTTGGGTAATGAAGTCAGCAGACCCGGTCACCACGCAACGCCTCAACAATTGGGTATCGTTGGTGACTCGCGACAAGAGATCGCCCGACTTGTAGCGCTGATAGAAGGAGAGGGGCAGCGACTGTAGCTTACCAAACACTTCATCCCGGATCCCCTCCAGCGCAATCAGACCCGCCTTGTTGATGAAATAGGAATTAAAATAGCCGCCAAGCGACCGGAAGAAAAAGACCACCGGAATCAGCAGACAGGCTGCCAGCATCAGCGAGTTGATGTCGTTTCCAAACACCAAATCCACAAAGCTCAGAAACCATTCCGGGATCTCTCTGATCTTCTCCTCATCCTGAAAAATGATCGGGAACACATTGTTCACCATCGCCGGCATCCCAAAGCCGCTGAACACCCCGTAAAGGATGCCCGCCCCGATCCCCAAAAGCAGGGGCTTCATCGCCGGTCGCACAAAGCGGAAGTAAGGCCAGAATCGTTTCAGCACGTGGCCGCAAGCATCTCTTCCCACCCCTCTAACCGCAAGCCGAATACAAGGAACTCACTCCTCCCACCAAAACCGCAGGGCACTCAGGCAATAAAGTGCCGCCGTCTCCACCCGTAAGACAATCTGGCCCAATGTCACCGGCTGAAATCCCGCCTCCAGAGCCGCCTGCGTCTCAGCCGAGGAAAAATCCCCCTCCGGCCCCACCAAAACCTCCACCCGCTCCGGACGCCCATCCAGCCCCCCCACCACCTCCCGAAAGGACCGCGCCCCCTCCGCCAACGAAGCCATAATCTTCACCGCCCCCTCCTCACTCGCCGAAAGACACCCTTCCAACCCCACCGGCTCGCGCACTTCCGGCAACACGTTCTGCCCACATTGCTTGCAGGCCTCCAGCGCCACCCGCTGCCACTTCTCTCGCTTCTTCCCCGCCCCCTTTTCCTCCAAACGCACCACCGTCCGATCGGTCACCAGCGGCTGAATCACCCTCACTCCCAATTCCACTGCCTTCTGCACCACCAAATCCATCGTCTTCCCCTTCGGAATCGCCACGCTCAGCACCAACTCCGGACTCAAGGCCTCCTTCCGCCCGGTTTTCGTCACCTTCAACACCACTTCGCCCCCCCCGATCTCCACCAAATCCGCCACCGCCCAACGACCAGCCCCATCAAAGGCCTCCACCTCCGCCCCAACTTCCTTCCGCATCACCCGCGAACAATGGTGCGCCTCATCACCTCGCAACACCAAACGCTCCTCATCCCAATCCGTCGGCGGCACAAAGAAGCGGTCCATAGCTGATTATTCGCGGACAACCCGCTTGGTTTACAAACTGAAAAAGCGCTTCGCCTTCTCGAGGAAG
>JAPKDA010000012.1 GCA_028822695.1 Akkermansiaceae bacterium | reverse complement strand
CTTCCACAAACAATAATCCGGTGATTGGTGGCTCCGGTGTGACCAAAGTCACTGCCGACGGAACCATGGGGCCGTTCACAGTGGATGTTGCTTCGTTGGCGGCAGATACAGAATATCACTTCAAAGCCTATGCTACTAATAGTGCCGGCACGAGCTACAGTGACGTTTCCACCTTCAGCACTCTGTCTTTGCAATTGCTGGGCCTTGCCCAAGTTCAATGGGTTGAGGAAAGCTCGATGCAACCTCGGCTGGTGCCTCAGTTTGTGTATACTAGGGCGGCCAGCGAGGTGGGTGATTCATTGACTTACCAAGTCAAGTTAAGCTCAGACCTCACGAACTGGGTAACAGTAGACCAAGTCGATTGGGAGGTTGAAGACTCCGCCCAAGCGCTGACGGCCACATGGATTTCGAGTAGCAGTCCGCCGGCCCAACTCTTTTTCCGTGTCGAAGTGGCAGCGGCAAATTAGTCACCATAACTTGGCCCGAGACTGGGCCAAAGTGCCAATCGGCATCGCGTGCAAGTCTCTTTCGGACTTGTCGATTGGGGCGATCAACCCCCTCCGCCTACCCCCGTCCATGCCGGACCACCCCCGCCAGATTCTCCAGCCGCTTCGGGTAGAGGTCCGCCACCCCGCATTTCAATACCCGGGCCAGTAGCAGCAACTCGGCATCATTGCCCCCCCCTCGACATCGAGCCACCCTGGGAGGCCATCAAAGAATGGATCCCCGATGACGAGCCGGATCTCACCTGGTTCCTCTCAACGGCTTATCTGGGGCGGTTCTTGCCCTAAAAGGGGTTGAAGAGGGCCAGTAAATTCGAGAAGCGCTTACAAAGTGCATGCAATGCTCATCCCGATGGTTTTAGTGGTGTGGAGGTGGGGAGCTTGCAAGAGGTGGGAGGATATTGCTAGGCTGGGCCTTGTGCACGATGACGTCGCAAAGGTACTGGTTGATGAGCAGGTGATTGAGAAGCGCCTGGATGCGGTGGCGGAGAAGGTCATGGAGGACTTCGGGGGGCGTGAGTTTGTGGCGATCGTGATTCTGAAGGGGGCCTTGGTTTTTGCGGCGGACTTGTTGCGGCGGATGCAGGTGCCTTTGCAGATCGAGACCTTGAATGTGTCGAGTTATCATGGGGGGACGGAGAGTTCCGGTCAGGTGGACTTTCTCGATCACAAGTTGCCGGACGTGGCGGGTGAACAGGTCTTGGTGATTGATGACATTCTCGACACCGGTCGGACTCTGATTGCGGTGAAGAAGAAGTTGGTGGAGCAAGGGGCGGAGATGGTTCGGAGCTGTGTGTTGTTGTCGAAAGACAAGGAGCGGGCGACGGAGGTGGAGGCGGATTACACCGGGTTTGTCATCGGCGATGAGTTTGTGGTAGGGTATGGACTCGACTATCGGGGGCTTTATCGAAATTTGCCCTATGTCGGCGTGTTGAAAGAGGAGTGCATTAAGGAGGAATTATGAGCAGCTATGTGAGAGAATTGGATTCGGTAGCCGCGCTTTGTCGGAGCGAGGGTCAGCTGGGGCATGCGGTGGTGCAGGGCTTGGATTTGCGAAAGCTGGGAGTGGATTGGGACGAGGTGGAGTGTGAGGGAGCAATTTTTCTGGGGTGTGGGTTTCCGGACGGAGTGGAGATTGCGGATTTGTTGGCGAAGGGGGCGATGGTGTTCCCGGGCTTTAGTGATCTGCCCTTTGATCCGTATCGGCCACGTTTGTACTCGCGGGCCGAGTTGATGGAGGGGTGGACTCCCTTGGTGGATCAGAGTGTGGACAAGAAGATCTACGATTATTTTGTGGGTGCGGGGAAGGATCGGCCGAGTGTGATCGATGCCTTGGCGCAGAGATTGCATGATCATGCCATTGAAGACGCCATGCATGATTTGCTGGAGGGGAGGACGGATCGATCGGGGAGGAAGAAAGTAGTGGGACTGATGGGGGGACATGGGACTCCGCGGACGGATCCCTATTACTGGAAGGTGGCGCGGATGGCGCAGCAGTTGACGCGGGATGGATATTTTGTGGCGACAGGTGGGGGGCCGGGGATCATGGAGGCGGCGAATCTGGGTGCCTATTTGGCGGATGTCTCAAACAAGGAGATGGAAAGCGCACTTCTGATCTTGGGGCGTTCGGAGGTTTATACAGACCCGGGCTACATGGAGGCGGCGCAGGAGGTATTGGACATGTATCCGCACGGGCAAGCGAGTTTGGCGGTGCCGACATGGTTTTACGGTCACGAGCCGGGAAATTTGTTCTCGGTGCACATCGCCAAATACTTCTCAAACAGCCTGCGGGAGGATGGATTGCTGACCATTGCGGCACATGGGATTGTGTTTGCGCCGGGGAGCGCGGGGACGACGCAGGAGGTTTTCCAAGACGCGACGCAAAATCACTATCAGACTTTTGGGGTGGTCAGTCCGATGGCGTTCCTTGGGAAGGAGCACTTCGGGGAGAAGACGGGGGTCTTCGATTGTTTGAGTCGTCAGGCGGCGGGGAAGGCGTATGCGGACTCGCTGTTGCTGACGAATTCGGGGGAGAAGGTGATCGAGTTTCTGAAGGCGCACCCGCCGGTGGGCTAGGTGGGCACAGTGCCGCATCCCTTCGGGAGGCTTGGTTGAGGCGCTTTCGTTTCCGGTGGTGTTACTGCTGGCTACCGTTCGTTGCCCCTCCGGGAGGGTGGGGGAGTGCGTCGAGAGCTCGTTAGAGTGCCTTGATCCAGTCGACGAGGGGGTGAAGGGAGTCGGCGGAGAGGCTGCCCGGGAGGGTGAGAAGGGCGAGAAGCGGGAGAATTCGGTTCGGGACTGGTGGGGAATCTAGCTGCGGCGGCAAGGAGATCTTCCCAGGGGGGAGGGGGCGGCGGGGGCTGTGAAATGGGGGTCTCGAGCCTGCTCTGGGGCTTGAGGGCTCTGATTTCCGGGGAAATCGGCTGTTGAGATGGGGAGCGAGGCCCAAAAGAGGGTTGAATTGCCGCCGAAACCTGATTTCCTCCCGGCCTCCCCGCATAAAGGGCAGGCCGGCAACTCCGCTGGCCTGAAGCGTGCGAAAGCAATATGAGTGAAAAAACAATCGAACCGAAGGACTTCCAACTCCACGACAAGGATACAGGAAGTGCAGACTACCAGGCGGCTCTTCTCACCACGAGAATCCTCCATTTGACCGACCACATGCTCATCCACAAGAAGGACTTCGCGTCCCGGCGTGGATTGCTCACGTTGGTGGCCCGCAGACGCAAGTTGCTTGATTTTCTCAAACGCGACTCGAGAGAGCGCTACGAGAAGACAATCGCGGCACTTGGCTTGCGACGGTAGTGAAAAAGCGGTCCGGGGAAACTCGCGACCGCTTTTTGTGTTAACCGACAAATCACCCGCCGCTTCGTCCTCACATTTTTCGTTCGGACGGACGGCACTAACCCCGGATTCCCGATCCCAATAGAGGAGAGGAGATCCAACTGAACGTAAAAAGAAGAAACAAAAGATGAGTACACACAAAGTAACGAGCCAAGTTGGCTCAAATCCAATTACCATAGAAACTGGTAAGTTGGCACGATTGGCAGACGGCGCAGTAGTCGTGAGCAGTGGTGAGACCACCGTTCTCGTGACCGCGGTCTCCGCAACCAAAATCAGGGACGGACAGACATGGTTCCCTCTCTCGGTGGAATACAAGGAGCGGGCCTCAGCGGCTGGAACGTTCCCCGGCGGCTACTTCAAGCGTGAAGGACGTCCGACCGAAAAAGAGATTCTCACCTGCCGGATGACGGACCGCCCATTGCGTCCGTTGTTCCCGAAAGGTTACCTTTATGACACGCAGATCATCGCGCTCATGCTGAGTGCGGATGCAGTCAACGACGCGGACATTTTGTCCATGAACGGTGCTTCGGCGGCCCTCGCGGTTTCCGACATCCCGTTTGCAGGACCGATCGGTGCTGTGCGTGTTGGCCGGGTCGACGGCGAGTTTGTCATCAACCCGACCTTTGAGGAGCGCGAAGGAAGCGACCTCGACTTGGTTTACGTTGGTAACAAGACCGACGTGATCATGGTTGAAGGTGCGGGCGACGAAATTCCCGAAGACGAGTTTATCAAAGCTCTCGAGGCTGGCCAGAAGGCCGTGACCCAATTGGTCGAGGCCCAGGAAGAGTTGGTCAAGTTGGCCGGCAAGGAAAAGCGTGACTACACTGTGACGGTGGCCAAGGACGATTTGCTTGCCATCGGTTACGAGATCGCAGGCGACCGGATCGAGGACGCTATCTACGCGGCCAGCAAGGTCGAGCGCGCCAAGAAGGTTGGTGCCCTCCGCAACGAAGTGGAGGCAGCGATCAAGGAACGCGCTCCCGACACGACCGGCTTCGAGATCGAGCAGGTCTTCGAATACATTCAGAAGAAGGCCTTCCGCCTGAGCATCATGGAAAAAGGTGTCCGTGCCGATGGCCGGGCGCCAGGGGATCTTCGTGAGCTCTACGGTGAAGTGGGACTTCTCCCACGGGTGCACGGTTCGGCTCTCTTTGCACGGGGTGAAACCCAAGCATTGGGAACCACGACCTTGGCTCCTGCCGACGAGCGTCAATATTTTGACAACTACGCCGGTGGCGAGGACAGCAAGCGCTTCATCCTCCACTACAACTTCCCGCCCTTCTCGGTTGGTGAGACAGGCCGCTTCGGTGGTTTGAACCGCCGCGAGATTGGTCACGGTGCACTTGCCGAGCGTTCCATCGCTCCGGTGATTCCCGCTGAGGAAGACTTCCCGTATGCGATGCGTGTGACCTCCGAGGTTCTCGAGTCGAACGGTTCGAGTTCAATGGCGACGGTTTGTTCCGGCACCATGAGCCTCTTGCACGCCGGCGTGCCGTTGATTCGCCCAGTGGGTGGAATCGCGGTTGGTCTCGTGACCGAGATGAACGACGACGGATCGATCAAGGAATACAAGACCCTGCTCGATATCATCGGTAGTGAGGACTTCTACGGCGACATGGACTTCAAACTCTGTGGCACCAGCGAAGGGGTTACCGGCTTCCAGTTGGACCTCAAGCTTCCCGGCCTTCCACTCAATATTCTCGCTGAGGCGGTGCATATTGCCAAGGAAGCCCGCACGAAGGTGCTGGAAGTGATGGCTGCATCGATCACCGATCCTGGTGCCCTGAGCGAACACGCTCCACGCATCGAGACCGTGAAGATCAATCCTGATCGCATCGGTGAGCTTATTGGGCCTGGCGGAAAGAACATCAAAGCGATTCAGGCCGAGTCGGGCGCCGACCTCAACATCGAGGACGACGGCACCGTGCACATCTACGCTTCGAAGAAGGAGTCGTTGGAGCGCGCCAAGGAGATGATCGAGAACATGTTCGCGGAGATCGAAGTCGGCAAGGAATACACCGGCAAGATCGTGAACACGATGGCCTTTGGTGCCTTCATGGAAGTGCTGCCCGGCAAGGACGGCCTCATTCACATCTCCGAGCTCGCCAACCGACGCGTTGACAACACGGAAGACGTGGTGAAGACCGGCGACGTGGTGACTGCAGAGTGCATCGGGGTTGACGAAAAAGGTCGCGTGAAGATGAGCATCAAGGCTCTGAGCAAGGACAGCGAAGGCGACAGCGGTGGCGGCGATGATGATCGTCGCGGCGGTGGCGGCGGCGGCGGCGGTCGTGGCCGTGGCGGTGATGACAATCGCGGTGGTGGTGATGACAACCGCGGTGGTGGTGGTCGTCGCAGCGGAGGTCGCGTGCCTCGCGGAGAGAAACAGGATCCTCCTGCCGAAGAGAAGAGCTACTCGCTGAGCGACTAACTCTTCCGAACAAAAACTTCAAAGCGCCTTGGGATTCGTTCCCAAGGCGTTTTTTTGTGGGTGGAGGGCGCGGGGGCCTCGTCGACCGGATTCCCAGGGCGTTGCCCTGGGCTGGCGGGTTGAGCACCGTTGGTGCGGGGATCTTCCACACAGTACGATTGGTCTGCCTCTCTACTCCGTCGCAGGGGCTTCCTTTTTGTCGGTGCGCTCGAAGCTGGCCTTGGCGCTGGTGTTCCAGAGGAAGAAGGCCACCCCTCCGAAGATGAGGAGGATGATGAGGGCGAGAAGGAGGCTGAGGAGGCTGCGCACGAAAGGGAGAGTAGCGGGGAGGGGAGGGGGCGTCAATGTTAGGGCGAGAAGTGGATGGCGGCGGCGTAGGCGCCGTCGGTGCCTTCGCGGAAGGGGAGGGATTGGTGGGAGGCACGGACTTCCATGGCCGGTTTCTCGCTCAGGAAATTCTGGACCTGCTGGTCGTTCTCGGCCGACTCGATGGAGCAGGTGGAGTAGACGATGCGTCCGCCGGGAGCGAGGCAGGGGAGGGCGTTCTGGAGGATGCGGTGCTGGATGCGGGTGAGTTCTTCGATTTGCTCGGGGGTGAGTCTCCATCGGGCATCGACGCGGCGGCGGAGGACGCCGGTGTTGGAGCAGGGGACGTCGAGGAGGATGGCGTTGAACTTACGCTGCCATTCATCGGGGGCGGGTTGCGTCCAGTCGAAGGAGGCGGTGGCGCTGATCTCGATGCCGAGTTTGGAGAGGTTGTCGCCGAGGCGGGGGAGTCGTTTCTCGTTCTTGTCGGTGCAGAGGAGGTGGCCTTCGTTGTCCATCGCGGTGGCGATGAGGGCGGCCTTGCCACCGGGAGCGGCGCAGGCGTCGAGGATCGTTTCGCCGGGTCGGGGAGCGAGGAGCTCCACGGCGTGGGTGGTGGCGGGGTCCTGGATGTAGGCGTGTCCGCCATCGAGAAGATTCTGCGGAATGGAGCCTTCGATTTTGAAGAAGCCGGGATAGTCTTCGAGCGGGGTGCCGGGGGCATCGCCTTCGATGGGACGCAGGGGATTGAGTCGCAGGAAGGTCGGGGCGGGATCGCTGTTCCAGGCCATGAGGGTGTCGGCGGCATCCACGCCGAACTCCTTGCGCCAGCGTTTGTAGAGCCAGTCGGGGTGGGAGAAGCGGACGGCGGGATTGAGATCGCCAAGGTCCTTGGCAAATCGTTTGCGGGCTGCGATGGCGCGGCGGAGGACGGCATTGATGAGTCCGCGGATGGGGGCCCGGGCGCAGTTCACCGTTTCGTTGACGGCGGCGTGATCGGCGATGCCGAGGATGAGAAGTTGGCAGATGCCGACGCGAAGGATATCGCGGGTTTCGTGATCGAGTTTTCCTTTGCGGAGGAGATTGATCCAATGGTCGAGGAGACGGCGGTTGCGGAGGACGCCGAGGAGGATCGCATTGAGCAGTCCCCGGTCTGAACTGGAAAGGTGGTTCCGGGTGGCGT
Source organism: Akkermansiaceae bacterium (assembly GCA_028822695.1). Taxonomy (GTDB): domain Bacteria; phylum Verrucomicrobiota; class Verrucomicrobiia; order Verrucomicrobiales; family Akkermansiaceae; genus JAPKDA01. Next base: position 33,772 of record JAPKDA010000012.1, on the reverse strand, counting down.
GACGTTCGACAAGCGTGTCTGCGTAGTCGTGGCCTTTGGCCCAGGCGCGGAGTGCGGAAACCGCGGCGCGGCGGACGTTTTTATTTTGTTCTGGCACGATATTGATTGGTGGGGTCAGGCGCTCGGGGAGCCTTGTTCCGGTGCTAGGGTGGCCCGGCCGACGGAGTGGTATTCGATGCCCTGGTTGGCCATCGTTTGAGGGTCGAGCAAATTGCGTCCGTCGAAGACGAGGGGGCTGTGCATGCGGGCTTTGAGTTCGCTGAGGTCGGCGTTGGTGAACTCCGGCCATTCTGTTCCGATGACGAGGGCGTCAGCGCCATCGAGGCAGGAATACATGTCGTCGGCGTAGGTGATCTTGTCGCCGAGGTTGCCGAATCGTTTGGCGGTATCCATTCCCCGCGGGTCCCAGGTGGTGATCGCGGCGCCTTCGGCGATCATGCGCTGGGCAAGTTTGATGGCGACCGATTCGCGGACATCGTCGGTGTTCTGTTTGAAGGTGAGGCCCCAGAGGGCGATTTTTTTCTCCTGCAGCACCCAGAGGTTCTCGCGGATTTTGTCGAGGAAGAGTTCGAGTTGGGAGGCGTTGATGTCTTCGACCTGTTTGAGGAGGTCGAAGGGATAGCCGAGTGATTCGGAGATGGCGATGAAGGCCTTGATGTCCTTGGGGAAGCAGGATCCTCCGTAGCCGAGGCCTGCGTTGAGGAAAGAGCGACCGATGCGTTTGTCCATGCCGATGCCCTCCGCTACTTTTTCGATGTCGGCGCCGGACTTTTCGCAGATGCGAGCGACGGCATTGATGTAGGAAATTTTGAGGGCGAGGAAGGAGTTGGCGGCGTGCTTGATGAGTTCGGCCGATTCGATATCCGTGACCAGGATCGGGGCGACGAAGGGATCGTAGCACCGGCGCATCAGGTCGAGGGCCTGTTCGTCGTTGGCGCCAAAGACGATGCGGTCGGGGTGGAGGAGGTCATCAACGGCGCAGCCTTCGCGGAGAAACTCAGGGTTGGAAGCAACGCCGAACTGAACGCCGGCGGGAGCATAGCGACGCACTGTGTCACTGACCTTCTGTCCGGTTTTGACGGGGACGGTGGATTTGTCGACGATGACCCGGTAGCCGTATTCCGGCTTAAGTGATTCGGCGATTTCGCGGGCCACACGTTCGATGAAGCTGAGGTCGACGGAGCCGTCGGCTTGTGGGGGGGTGGGAACGGCGATGAAGATAACTTCGCCGTCACGGACGCCTTCCGCGGTGGAGGTGGTGAATTTGAGTCGTCCGGCATTGACGTTCCTTGTGACCAACTCAGCGAGACCGGGCTCATAGATGGGAATTTTCCCGTCGAGGAGCATTTGGACCTTCTCTTGATTGTTGTCGACGCAGGTGACTTCGTGACCGACTTCTGCGAAGCAAGCGCCGGTGGTGAGGCCGACGTACCCGGTGCCAATGATGGAGAGTTTCATAGAGTGGGTGACCGACCTCGCGGGAGGAGAGAGGGCGGGGGATATCAGGATCGAGGCGGTGCGGCAAGCGATTGGGAGTGTATAGGTCCGCTAAATCAGTCTTATAGAAGAGCTTCTGTGATTTTCTGCCATTCGGCGGCGAGGCTGGAGCCTTCCGGGGGAGCGCTTCGACCGGCTCTGGAGTACCAATAGGCGGCATTGCCGAGATCGCCCTCTACGCGGTGCAGGTAGGCGTGAATCCAAGATCCGGCCGGGTCGGGGACGTCCTGACAGAGGTCATGGGAGGCGTCCCAGCGGCCGGCTTTAGCGAGCCAGAGTGCTTGGGCGGCGAGGGAGAGGTCGGAAGGGGGGGAGGGATCGCGGGAGGCGGAGGCGGCGAGTTCGTCGGCGGTCATGATTGGACGACCTTGACCGAAAATGAGATTGGAGAAAAGCCCGGGGCGATGGTAGGGGTCGGGGATGAGAATGTTGTGCGTTTTGGTGGTTGGGGCATTTGCGGCGGGCGGGGTCATGGCAGCGGAGTTGCCGGAGTTGCAGGACAAGCCGTGGCTGGGATGTTTTGCCGGGCACGAGGGGCGGGGATTTGATTTCGCGCTCGGTGCGGATGGCAAAACGGAACTCTTCTTCAAGAAGGGGAGGAATCGGGTCAATATCCATGCGAGGTTCAAGATCAGCTACGTCCTGGAGGAGCAGATCAAGGACAGGTGGGTGCGCCGGAGCATTTCGAAAGACGGATTTGAGACGGAGGACAAGCCGAGTGAGGATCCCGAGAAGCTGACCTTTACCGCCACCTTTACGGGCGACACCAAGGTTGAGATCACGCATGAGTTTGAAAAATCGTCCGTGATCATTGGGACGAAGATTGTCGGGAAAGGCACTGAAAACCCGCTCCGTTGTGGAGTCTCGGTGATGGTGGCGGACCTCTACAGGCACGTGGAGGACAGGGGGCTGTCGGAGCGTGATTTGAAGAAGAAGATCGATGCGGAGATTGCTGGAGAGACGGTGAAGGGGGAGCGCAAGAAGGCGGATCTCTATGAAAAGCCCGAGTTGGGTGGATCGGATTACTTTGAAGGTGGGGCCAAGTGGTTCTCCTTCGAGTCGAACAAAATTGCAGGGAAGACGATGACCCTTCGTTCCGTGGTTGAGGGTGCCGGCACGATTGAGGTGAATCAGACCAAGACCGCGTATAACGGGTTCTACCTCAATTGGTATGTGGATCCTGCGAAGGCAGAGACCTCAGGGGCTCAGTTGGAGATCGAGATCAAGTAACGCAGGGGACTTGGTGTGATCAGGTGGGCCGCCCAGGGAGCTGCTGCAGTGGGCTTGTGGGCTCTTAAACGGTCTTTTTTTGGTGGTTGAGGCACAATTTCGGGGAAATGCCTCTATATTCGGGGGGAATTGGTCGAAATATAGCGGAGTTCTTGAGATTTCACAAAATTTAACTAATTATTTCAAAAAGGCGAACGGGGGAGTGGGCTTTGGATTTATTTTGGGGTTGTAAGTTTTTAATTTGACCAAAAGGGGTAGGGAAGTGTACTGCAGTGCACTCAATCGACGAGATTAGCACTGTGGGTGTACCAAATCATAGCTTTGAAGGGGTCTTTGACTTCAAACTGGACGCGAAAGTTCGCGTTTCAGTCCCGTCGGAGTGGCGCCCAAGTCGCGGTGAGGCGTTGACTTTGAGGTTGTTACGCTGGAAGACCTACGGGGTTCCGGTCTTGAAGGCGCTTACGGACGAGGCTTTTGAGGCGATGATTTGGTCGATCGACAACGATCCGGACCTGAAAGCGGGACCGAGGGGGCAGAAGAAGGGGCTGCTGTATTCCCTGAATACGCCGGTGACGATCAACGAGCAGGGGAAGCTGTTGATTCCAAAGAAGGTGGCGGAAGAGAACGGACTGAGTAGTGGGGGAGCTGCTCACTTGTATGGGAGAGGAACGAATTTCGACATCGTGAGCCCACGGGATCACGCGGCGATGAACGAAGCAGAAGCACGGATGCTGACCGAGCTCTACGATACTGTGGACTTCTCCTGATGAATTTACCTGTAAACACACTGACTGACTGCTGAACAACAATGTTGTTGCCCTCTCCAACCCCGGTATCGCCAATGTTGTGGTGCCTTGCTGACAGCTCTTCGATGCTGTTGGCGATGCCGGGGTTGGGGCACCCTCTTTTTTCGGTGAGTGCGGAGCGGGCTGACACAGCGGGTGGTTTTCATCATGTCCCGGTTCTCTTTGAGGAAACACTGCACTATCTGGCGCCGGCTCCGGGAAAAACGATTTTAGATGCGACGTTGGGAGGTGCTGGTCATGCCGAGGCGGTTCTGGGAAGGGGGGCCCGTGTGATTGGCATCGATCGTGATCCAGCGGCACTCGCCAATGCTGTCGTGAGGTTGCGCAGCCATGGCGAGGCCTTCGTATCGCGACGTGCGAATTTTGCAGAGCTTGCGAAAGTGACCGAGGAGTTGGCTCCGAACGGTGTGGACGGTGTCTTGATGGACCTGGGGGTGTCATCCCATCAGCTCGACAGTGCGGAGCGCGGTTTCTCGTTGCGTTCGGACGGGCCTTTGGACATGCGGATGGATCCGAGTGAAGAGCTGACGGCCGGGGAGATCGTCAACACTTGGGAGGTGGAAGATCTCGCCAATTTGATTTTTGAGTTGGGGGAAGAGCGTCGTTCCCGGGCAGTGGCGAGGGCGATTGTTCAGCGTCGCGAGGAGAAGGCGTTCGAGCGGACTTTGGATTTGGCGGATTGTGTCGCTTCGGTGGTGAAGCAGGTGGGTCGGACACATCCTGCGACGCGGACCTTTCAGGCCTTGCGGATGCGGGTGAACCGGGAGTTGGAGTCGATTGAAGAGGCGCTCGAGTCGGTGGCGGCCATTTTGAAGCCGGGGGGACGGCTGGTGGTGATCTCCTTTCACAGTTTGGAGGACCGTCTCGTGAAGCGCTTCATGCAGCGGCGGAGCAAGAAGGAGATCGACCGTCCGGAATGGCCGGAGGCCCGGCCTAATCCAGAATTGGCGTTCAACATTCTCACCAAGCGACCAGTGGTGGCCGCGAAAGGGGAGCTGGATGAGAATCCGCGTTCCCGGAGTGCGAAGTTGAGGGCCGCAGAACGAATTTAAGTCATGAATCGCAAACGCAGTACACGAAACCTGACTCTGGGAAGCATTGGCTTTCTCGTGTTGGTGGCAGTCGTCCTGGCCACGGTCGGGGTGTTTCATGCCTACATCAAGAACATGCAGGTGCAGGTTGCCCGTGAAACGCAGAAGACCGAGAAGGGCACCCAGCAGTTGAGCATGGATATCAAGATGCTGCAGATGCGCATCGATCAGCAGCTGATTCTTCCTCTTCTCCGCGACCGGCTGAAGCAGTCGTCGCTGGTTCCCATTCCCATCAATGTGATCGAGGAAATTGATCAACGAGCCCTCAACCACATCCCCGCACCGGACCTCGCGCAGCGCGGTCCGTGACACAAGTGAGCCGTCCAATCCAACGCCGCGCCCTGGTCGTCTGTCTGGTACTTGTTGCCGGGTTCAGCGCACTCTCGGTGCGGCTTGTGCGTTTGCAGTGGGTGGATCGTGGTGATGCGGTGGAGAGATCGGCGAAGGCATCATCGCGGACGATTATTCTTCCTGGGACGCGGGGGGTCATCGTGGATTGCAACGATGAGATCGTGGCGCGGAACTTTCCGGTGAACGATGTGGTTGCCGACCTCAAGCATCTCAGTGATCCCAAGGTCGCGGCCTGGGGAGCAGCTTATGCGGAAGTTTCAGCGACGCCGGAGTGGAAGATTGCGGATGAAGAAGAGCGGCGGAAGATGGTGAAAGTGCAGCGGATGAAGATGTTGCAGTCGACCGAGATCACCGGTGAGGGCATTGTTCGGCTGCATCGGGAGCACATTGCGCGGGTTTTGGCGCGGCCCCTGGGAATGCGGGAATCGGAATTACTGAGGGCCCTTCCTGACAGAAGGAAGGGCGAGCATGTGTTGATTCAGGAGATGCACGAGGACGTGGCTGCGCCGTTGAGTGATTTGGTGCGGGAGAACTGGATCCAAGGATTGTTTTTCAGGAAGACGCTCAAACGTTGGTATGCCTCATCGGAGCTCGCGGCTCATGTGGTGGGCTTTGTGAACCACGAGGGGATCGGCCAGACTGGTATTGAGCGGGTGATGGAGGCTCGCTTGGCCGGGAAGGACGGTTGGCAGAAGACGAAGGTGAGTTTACAGGGGCGTTTGCTGGCACCGAACGAAGGTGAGCTCTGTCCCCCGCGAGGCGGATTGCATGTGAAGTTGACGCTCGATCTGGGTCTGCAGGCGATCGTGGAAGAGGAATTGGATGCGGGGCTTGAGCAATTCATTGCAAAGCAAGGAGCGGTGATTTTGCTGGATCCGAAGACTGGTGACATTCTCGCGATGGCAAGTCGTCCGACCTTTGACTTGAACCTGCGGAAAAATATCAATGAGGCGAGTTTCAACTATGCAATCCAAGCGATCAACGAGCCGGGTTCGGTAATCAAGATTGTGGCGACGTCTGCTGCGTTGGATCGGGGCTTGGTGACGCCGGGGACCATGGTCAACTGCGAGTATGGGCGCTATCGGGACGGGAAGGTGACGGTCAGGGACGATTACCCAAAGGGGCTCATCAGTTTTGTTGACGTGATCAAGGTGTCCAACAATATCGGGACCTACAAACTGGCCAAGAAGGTCGGGCGTCCTGCATTTGTGGAATATTTGAAGGCATACGGATTCATGAAGAAGACCGGCTTGCCCTTGAGCGGTGAGCAATCCGGGAGGCTGGCCGATCCCACGAATCCGACGAATTTTTCGCGGATGAGCTATGGTTACGCTTCAAGTGTGACTCCACTTCAGATTGCGATGGCATACGGGGCGATCGCGAACGGCGGAAACCTGATGAAGCCGCGGATCGTCAAGGAGATTCAAGCAAACAACGGAATGGTGGTGGAGAGTTTCGACCCCGAGATGGTTCGGCGGGTCTTGAAGGAGCGGACGGCGCGGCAGATGCGTGAGGCGCTGACCACGGTGCTCGGTCCAGGGGGCACGGCCAAGTTGGCCAATGTCCCTGGTTTTGAGGGTCATGGTGCTGGGAAGACGGGGACGGCGATCAAAATCGGGCCGGACGGCAAATACATGCACGGTCATTATGTCGTTTCCTTTGCTGGAATGTTGCCTGCCGATGACCCGCGGTTCGTCTGTGTGGTGGTGGTAGATGACCCTCTGACCGAAGAAGTGAGCCGTTACGGTGGACTCATTGCCGGGCCAATTTACTCGAAGATCATGGAGCGCACCGCAGCCTACATGAGTCTCGTTCCCCCCAATCCGATCGAACCGGAAACTTTGACGGAAGAAGAAATCTTAGCCTCTGCTGAAGAGAATTGAACCATGTTGCTGAGCGATCTCATTGATAGTCTACCCCAAGCGGCCCTCGTTGGTCCGGCGGGGCGGGAAGTGGCCGGCCTGGTTGATGACAGCCGGGAAGTGCGGGATGGGTTTGTCTTTGTGGCGGTGAGGGGCGGGGGGGTGGATGGTCATGACTTCATCGACAAGGCGATCGAGTCTGGAGCAGGTGCCGTGGTTGCTGAGAGGCCGGCGCCAGCAAACCTTTCCGAAAATGTCAGTTGGGTGATGGTGCCATCCACGCGGATTGCGCTGTCGATCTTGGCAGATTTCTGGAACGGATCGCCGTCACAGGACCTCCGGGTGGTGGGAGTGACCGGAACGAACGGCAAGACCACGACGGCGTTTCTGTTGCACGGGATCATGCAGCGGGTGTTGCACCGGGTGGGGTTGGTGGGGACGGTTCACTTTCACAACGGGGACAAACAGACCAAGGCGACGCACACCACGCCGGGTGCGGTGGAAATGCAGTCGTTGTTGGGAGAGATGCGGGACAACGGTTGTCAGGCTGTGGCGATGGAGGTTTCGTCCCACGCGATCGAGCAGGGGCGGACGTCGGGAGTGGCTTTTGACACGGCAGTGTTCACGAATCTGACGCAGGATCATCTCGACTACCATGGGACGATGGAGCGCTATTTCAAGTCGAAGAAGGCGCTGTTCGAGCAGTTGGCGGCTCATCCCCGGGGAAAGAAGCCGATCGCGGTGATCAATCTTGATGATCGTTACGGTGAGCTTCTGGCGGAGGAATTTGCGGAGAAGTTGAAGGTGGTGACCTATGGCTTTGGCATCGATTGCGACTTCCGGGCCGGGAATGTGAAGCGGCACCGTGACGGGGTGGAGTATCCGCTCACTGCGAATGGAAATTCCTATCTGGTGCGCCTTCCGCTGATCGGTCGATTCAATATTTACAATTCCCTCGCGGCGCTTGCTGCGGCGGCTTCGGTCCGGGTCCCGCTTCGTGAGGCGGTGGCGGCATTGGCGGAGACTCCGCAGGTGCCGGGTCGCTTGGAGTTGGTGGGCATTGCGGAAGGGGTGACGGTTTATGTGGATTATGCGCACACCCCGGATGCTCTGGAGAACGCTTGTATGACGATCAAGGAAACCGAGCCGAAGCGTTTGGTAACGGTCTTTGGATGTGGTGGTGATCGTGACAAGGAGAAGCGGCCGAAGATGGCGAGAGTGGCGTCGACCTTGAGTAACTGGTGTATCCTGACCTCTGACAATCCGCGTTCGGAAGATCCTGAGAGCATCATCCGCGATGCGCAGGCAGGAATGGTTGGCAAGGCACACGAAGTGGTGGTGGATCGGGGCGAAGCGATTCGCCACGTGGTAGTGGATGCCTGGAAGGGTGACGTGGTCATCATCGCCGGCAAGGGTCACGAGGACTACCAGCAGTTCGCGGACAAGACGATTTCCTTTGATGACCGGAATGTTGCCCGGGCGGCACTTGCGGAGCGACGAATGAAGAAGATGGAGGAGGAGGAATGATGAAGTGCAGCATCCAGACCATTTGCGACGCCACCGGGGGAATCTTGGTGAGTGGCAATGGTGATGCGATGGTGGTGGCGGGGGTTTCGACCGACACCCGGAGCCTTCCGGAGGGGTGCTTGTTTGTGGCTTTGGTTGGAGAGAACTTTGATGCACACGACTTCCTTGCCAAGTCGGTGGAAGGCGGTGCGGCAGCGATGTTGGTGAGTCGGGTGCCGGAGGATTTGGAAGCGGGTGAGAGGGCGGTGATTCAGGTCGACGACACCTTGCTGGCGTTGCAGCGTTTGGCGCGGTGGTATCGTGACAAATTGGGGGTGGTGGTGGTTGGGATTACCGGATCGAACGGTAAAACCACGGTGAAAGATTTTACCCGTTCAGTTCTCGGACAGCGGTTCGAGGTGAATGCCACGAAAGGGAACCTGAACAACCACATTGGCGTTCCGCTGACTATTCTCAGTACGGACGAGAATGCGGAGGTGATCGTGGTGGAGATGGGGATGAACCATCCGGGAGAAATTGCACCGCTTTGTGAGATTGTCCGGCCGCATTTGGGAATCATCACCAACGTTGGCACGGCGCACATTGAGCACTTGGGGAGTCGCGATGCGATCGCGGAAGAGAAGGGGGCTTTGGCACGGTGTTTGCCCGAAGTGGGAACCTTGTTGGTGACGGCAGGTTGTGACTACGCCAACTACTATCAGGATCGGACCTTGGCGCGGACGGTGACGGTTGGAAACGGACGGGGCATGGTCCGGGCGGAAGCCTTGGTCTTCGATAAGAACGGGGCGTCGTTCAATTTGGTGGTGGAAGGTCAGGGGCAGTCGCAGGTGAGGGTGAATGTGGTCGGTCGACACATGGTCAACAACGCCTTGCTGGCTGCCGGAGCCGGAGTGGCCCTCGGGTTGGCGGTGGATGAGATTGCGGTGGGACTGGAGAAGGCGGAGCTGACCAGTGGCCGGTTAAAACGATTTGAAACGGATGGGATCACTGTCTTTGACGACACCTACAATGCCAATCCGGAGTCGGTGAAGGCGGCGATCGACGTCATGGCCGAGCAGGTGACGACGAATGGGAATACGAAGACGGTGGTGTTGGGGATGATGGCGGAGTTGGGGCGGTTTGCAGAGGAAATGCACAAGGATGTTGGTCGCCATGCGGTGGGGCAGGGGGTGCGTCTAGTGACAGTTGGGGCGGAAGCGGCGCCGATTGCGGAGGGGGGCCGGGAGCTCAATGCACAAGGGGTGAATCATTTTGACGACTATAGTGAAGCTGCTGCGTGGCTGCGGAAGGAATTGCATGCGGGTGACCTTGTTCTCTTCAAAGGAAGTCGGATGGCGGCGGTGGAGACCGTCATGAACGAAGCGTTTTCGAAGAACTGATGCTCTACTGGATTTACGAACAATGGGATGCCGCCTTCCGCGCGGGGGAAAGCTGGGCACAGACATTCAAATTTCTGAATCTTCTCTATTATATCACCTTCCGGGCTGCGCTGGCTGCAATCTTCTCGTTTACCTTGAGTCTGGTCCTGGGGCCGAAGGTGATCCGGAAGCTGATTTCAATGAAGGTCGGTCAGCCGATTCGGAGTGCGGAAGAAGTGCACAAGCTTGCGGAACTGCACGGTGGTAAAGCGGGGACGCCGACGATGGGCGGGGTGCTGATTCTGGGAACGGTGTTGCTGACGGTCCTCATCTGCGGTCGTCCACTCAATCCGTTCGTCGCGGTGACGACCTGCGTGATGTTGGCGCTCGGTCTGCTGGGTTTTGTGGATGACTACACGAAAGTCATCAAGAAGGACTCGGCAGGGGTGAGTGCGAGGCAGAAGTTGTTCTGGCAGTTTGTGATCGGGTTGATCGCGGCGTGTTTCATCTACTTTAAGAAGGAAGTATCCGGATTCGGTGCGGTGGCCGGAGAGCTCGAGTCGATGGGCTATCGGATGAAGGACGCGGGTCATATCGACGTCTCTTCGGTTGGTTTCCCTCTGTTCAAGCACCCGATCATTCCGTCGCTCGGATTGCTGGCGATTCCGTTTTTCATCATCATCTCGGTGGGTTGCTCGAATGCGGTGAATCTGACCGATGGGTTGGACGGCTTGGCGACCGGTTGTACGATCACGGTGGCGTTGGCCTACGGGGTGATCGCGTATTTGGCGGGAAGTGCGACGCTTGGATTGGAGTATCTCAACATTCCCTTTAATCCGCTGCTCAGTGAGCTTTCGGTGTTCATGATGGCGCTGGTGGGAGCGGGGATGGGCTTTCTTTGGTTCAATTGCCATCCGGCAAAGGTCTTCATGGGGGACACTGGGTCGTTGGCGATAGGTGGAGCGCTGGCGACGGCGGCGATCTGCACGAAGCAGGAGCTGCTGCTGGTGATCATTGGCGGGGTTTTCGTGATGGAAGCGATGTCGGTGATTTTGCAGGTGGGGAGTTTCAAGCTACGAGGGAAGCGCATCTTTGCGATGTCGCCGATTCACCATCACTTCGAACTGCGCGGCTGGCATGAGAGCCAGGTCATCATTCGCTTTTGGATTCTCTCCGTGGTCCTAGCGATGGGGGGACTCGCCCTGATTAAAATACTCTAATGGATCTGACTGGACATCGTGTGGCAGTGTTGGGGGTGGGTCGGAGTGGTCGGGCCGCGGCACGGTTGGCGCAGCGTCTCGGGGGAGATGTGACGGTGTATGACTCGGCGGGAGTCGAGGCCTTCGCGGACATGCCGGAGGGGATTGCGATTCATCCCGAGGCGACGGTGGAGACCGGGAATTCCTGCACGGCGGATCTTGTGGTGATCAGCCCGGGCATTGCGACCGGTGGAAATTTTGCCTCGGCGTTTGCGGAAGGCGCAGGGGAATTCATCGGTGAGGTGGAGTTCGCGGGCCGGGTTTACGAGGGGACGGTGGTGGGAATCACTGGGACGAACGGGAAGACGACCACCACGGAGTTGATCGAGCGGATCATGAAAGCTTCTGGGCGGACCTGTGAGGCCTGTGGAAACTACGGACCTCCGTTTGCCGATGCGGTGATGGTGGCGGAGGCTCCTTCGGCGGTGGCCTTGGAATTGTCGTCGTTCCAACTCGAGACGATCCGCGATTTCCGACCAAATGTGGCGGTGTGGTTGAATTTTTCTCCGGATCACATGGATCGTTACACATCGGTCGACGACTACCGGAAGGCGAAACTGCGAATTTTTGAGAACCAGGGGTCGGGGGACTGTGCGGTGATCCGATTGGGCGAGGACCTGCCGGGAGTGAAGGCCAAGCAGGTGACCTTCTCGGCGAGTGAGGCGGGTGGGGATTACGCCTTGGAGGGCACCTCGATCGTCACGGAGGGGGCGCGGGTGTTGGATCTGGGGACGACGCGGCTTCGTGGATTGCACAATGCCGAAAACGCCATGGCGGCCATGGCCACGGCGCGGGCGGTGGGAATTTCTGTGGAAGTGGTCGCGGCTGCCCTTGCTGACTATGCGCCGCCGGTGCATCGCTGCGAGTTGGTGAGGACTCTTGACGGGGTTGAGTATATCAATGATTCGAAGGCGACTAATCTTCACGCGTTGGAGTCGGCGTTGAAGTCGCTGGATCGTCCGGCTGTGTTGATCGCGGGGGGGAAGGACAAGGGTCTCGACTACAATGGGGTTCTTCCGTTGTTAGCGGAAAAAGTAAGCGCTATTGTGCTTATCGGTGAGATCAGTCATAGTCTGGGTGATGTTGTTTCCGAGACTGTTTCTACGCGGGAGGCAGGGTCGTTGGAAGAGGCAGTTGAAGTTGCCCGGGATCTCGCGGTTTGCGGGGGAACGGTGCTCTTTTCGCCCGGGACTTCTTCCTTCGACATGTTTTCCGGTTACGAGGCGCGAGGGGATGTCTTCCGCGACGCCGTCAACAATCTTAAATAACTATCCAATAACCAAACCATCCAACACCCAATGAAAGATCGGACTCTACAAAAGAAACGGCGGGCTGCAGCTAATGGCGGACTGATGATTCTCCACAGCAAGACGCGCCCCCGGAGGAAGCAGCGGGTTGCGGCAGGGGCGGCAGGGGCGGACCTTGGTTCGGAAGTGCCGAATCTCGGGGTGGCGCGTGCGTTGTTTGTGATTCTTGCTCTGCATGTCGCGGCGATTGCGGCGATTTTTGTGCACAACAAAGTGACCGACGACGATCCAGTAGTGATGAAATCCTCGGTGCAGGATGGAGCGAAGCTCCTGGCGGTCGGTGCGGGTGAGGAGCCTGTGGCGATCGCGAAGCAGCGGGGTGAGGACTACTACTTTGTGGCGACGGGGGATACCTACGACAAGATCGCGCGGAGCAAGGGGGTGGATGTGACCGCTCTTAAGCAGCTCAACAGCAATGTCGCTCTTCGGGCTGGACGGATTTTGCGGTTGCCGACTGAGGCTGCGGTTCCTGCCGCAGCGCAGGTTCCAGCGCGTCCGGCGCCTCCGGTGGTGATGGATCCGCCTCGTCCGGGGTATGACCGACCTGTGGTGGTCGAGCGGGCTCCGGAGCCGGTGGTGGTGGTTGCCCGGGAAACGATTGTTGAGGATGAGCGGACGGCACCCGTCGTGGTGAGGGAGGAAGAGCTGGTGAAGGTGATGCCAAATGTGGCGACTCCCGTGATGTTCCGGACCGAGCCGGTGAAGGCCAAGGTCGTGGAAGCTGGTGACAGTGGCATCCGCCACAAGGTGAAGTCTGGAGACAGCATCTGGGGGATTACCCGCAAGTACAAGGTGGCGCAGGCGGACCTTCTTGGGCTCAACGGCATTGCTGATCCGAACAAGCTTCGCCTTGGAATGGAGTTGAAAATTCCTGCCAAATAATTTCTTGAGCCAATGTAGATAGGATCGATGGGACGAAGCGCCGCAATTCTCCTCTGTGTCTCGGTAGCCGCGATGGTTGCGCTGGGGTTGGTCATGTTGGCCAGCACCAGCTTGTGGGCGACCGATGGGACCGGAGTGGAGTATGCCTTGGTGAAACGTCAGGCGATCTGGGCAGTGGTTGGTGTCTTGGGCGCCGTGACGCTTGCATGGCTTGATTACCGGCTGTTGCGGAAGTTCTGGATTCCGATTTTTTTGGGAGCCTGTTTGTTGCTTGTCCTGTGCTACGTGCCTGGAGTTCAGGTTTGGCGGGGTGGCGCGGCGCGTTGGATTTCACTCCCCATACTGGGTCAGTTCCAGCCATCCGAGGCGGCGAAGATCGCGATAGTGGTCGCTCTGGCGGCCTGGTTTGCGCAATACCAAGCTGAGGCGGGGAGCTTCTGGCGGGGGTTCGTGATTCCCGGGGCCTTGTTGGCCATTCCAACCGGCTTGATCTTCTTTGAGAAGGACATGGGAACCGCAGTCGCGATTGGGGCTGCTGGGTTTGGCCTCCTCTATGTCGCCGGCACACGGTGGTGGGGGCTGTTGATTTCTGGATCATTAGGTTTCGTGGTGCTCGCTTACATGGTGATGAGTGATGAAGTGCGCTGGAACAGGATCATGGCATTTCAGGATTTGGAGGGGACGAAATTGGAGGCTGGGGCGCAGCAGTATTATTCGCTTCTCGGCTTGTCCTCAGGCGGCATGAACGGAGTGGGACTGGGGGATGGGTTGATGAAGCACGGTTCGCTTCCCTTTGCGCATACGGACTTCATCTTCTCCACGGTGGGAGAGGAATTGGGGCTCGTTTTCACGCTGGCCATGGTGCTGTGCTACGTGATGATTACGATTACGGGCTTGTCGATTTCCCTCCATGCGCAGGATCACTTTGGGCGTATTCTGGGAGTGGGGCTGACGGCGGTGATTATTGTTCCGGCCCTGATGAATATTGGGGTGGTGACGGCGATGCTCCCGAATACGGGGCTTCCGCTGCCTTTTGTCAGCTATGGAGGTTCGAACCTCGTCTTTACGCTTGCGGCGATCGGTTTGCTTGTCAGTCTGCATCGGCGCGCCCGATTCGCGGAACGCGCCGCGATGCCAGTCATCAAGGAACGCAAACTCGCATTGAAGATCTGACCAGGTGGGAAGAGAACGGACTGTAGTGATTGCCTGTGGGGGGACCGGGGGGCATTTGTTTCCTGGAATCGCTGTTGCGGAGGAATTGCAACGGCGGGGGCACGAGGTGCTCTTGTTGATTTCTGAGAAGAAGGTCGATGCGGAGGCCTCGGCGAAGTATGCGGGATTGGATTTCAAGGTGATCCCGGCGATCGCCAAACCGCCGACCTTGTCACCGAAGATGTTGCCGTTTTTGCTTCGTCTTTGGAAGACGGTCCGGCGATGCAAGGCGATGCTGGTGGCTCGGAGGGCGGATGCAGTGATCGGGATGGGCGGGTTTACCTCGTTGCCGCCGGTGTATGCGGGGCACAGGCTGGGTTTGCCGACTTACGTGCATGACTCCAATGCGCTGCCCGGGAAGTCGAACCGGCTGACGGGGAGGTTTTGCACGAAGACCCTGTTGGGGTTGGAGGCGGCGGTGCAGTATTTCAAGGGGAGGGAGACCGAGGTGACCGGGACTCCGGTGCGGAGCGAGATGCTGAGTTTGCCGACGAAGTATGATGCGCTGCAGAAGTTCGGTATGGATGCGGGGCGTCCGGTGGTGCTGGTGGTGGGGGGAAGTCAGGGGGCGCAGGGGTTGAATACGATTGTGCTCGAAGCGAGCAAGGAGATCGGGGCGGATGTGCAGTGGTTGCACGTGGCTGGTCGCGGAGATTTTGATCGGGTGAGCAAGGAGGCGGAGGGATTGGAGCATCATGTGGTCACCGCTTTCTGTGACGACATGCCGGCGGCGTATGCGGCAGCGGACCTGGTGGTTTGCCGGTCGGGTGCCTCGAGTTTGACGGAGTTGTCGCGGGTGGGATTGCCGGGGGTGTTGGTTCCGTATCCTTATGCGGCGGACGATCACCAGACGAAGAATGCGGATGCCTTTGTTGCTGGTGGCGGGGCGGTGTTGATGGCGGAAAAGGATTTGAGTGGGGCGAGCTTGGCGGTGGAGGTGAAGGGTTTGGTTTCTGATCAGGTGAAGATGGCCTCGATGATCGATGGGATGCGGAGCATGGCGGTGGATGATGCAGCCGCGCGGATTTGTGATGTGATTGAAGGGGGGATGAAGGGATGATTGAGGAATTGAGTCAGCGTCTTCTGGATCGGTCCAATCCGGTGCGGGTGCACATGATTGGGGTGGCTGGTTCGGGAATGAGTGGGTTGGCGTTGCTTCTCATAGAGATGGGGCATCGGGTGAGTGGATCGGATCGGGTGACCAGTGGGGAGACTGAGCGTTTGCAGGGAGTGGGATTGCAATTTTCGTCGCCGCATTCGGCGGAGGCCGTCGTAGGAGCGGACGTGGTGGTGTATTCCTCGGCGATCAAGAAAGAGAGCGTGGCGCGGGTGGCGGCGGAGGAGCAGGGGATTCCGACGATGCGTCGGGCGGAGTGTCTCGCGGCAATTTTGCACACCAAGAAGGGGGTGGTAATTTCGGGGACGCACGGGAAGACGACGACCTCGGCGATGTGTGCGCATGTGTTGCGGAAGGGCGGGAAGCCGGCGTCGCATTATGTGGGCGCGGAGATTCCGGTGTTGGGGGCGAATGCGCGGTGGGAAGAGGAGAGTGAATACATGGTCGCGGAGGGTGATGAGAGTGATGGGACGCTGGCTTTGTATCGTCCGAGTCACTCGATTGTGTTGAACATCGAGGCGGAGCATTTGGATTTCTACAAGGGGCTGGACGAGATCAAGGTGGTGTTTAGGACGCTGTTGAGCCAGACCTCGCGACGGGTGATTTATTGTGGGGAGGATGAGACGGCGCGGGAGCTGTGCGGGGAGCGGGATGACTCGATTTCTTATGGGTGGAGCGATGCCGATTTTGTGGCCTCGAACCTTTCCGAGGGGCGTGGGGTGGTGAGCTTTGACGTGCTGAAGAAGGGGGAGTTTCTCGGGCGGGTGGAGTTGGGGATTCCGGGGCGGCACAATGTGCTCAATGCTCTGGCGGCGATTGCTTTGGCGGATGACCTGGGGGTGGACTTTAATCTGGTGGCGCGGTCGATGGGTTCTTTTGCGGGGGCGAAGCGGCGATTTGAGACCAGGTATTTATCATCACGGTTCAGGATCATTGATGACTACGGGCATCATCCCACGGAGATCGCGGCGACTTTGCAGACGGCGCGTTCGTTGAATCCGGGCCGGATCATTGTGCTGTTTCAGCCGCATCGATTTTCGCGGACGCAGCGATTGGCGGAGGAATTTGGGGAATCCTTGCAGGGGGCGGATGCGGTTTACGTGACGGATGTTTATCCGGCGAGTGAGGCGCCGATCGAGGGCGTGAGCGGGGAGACGATTGTCGATGCGGTGAAGAGGAATGGAGACACGAATTGTTATTCGGTGCCGAATTTGGTGTCGGCGCATCACGTGGTGGGGAATGCGGTGGAGCCGGGGGATTTGATTCTGACGCTCGGTGCGGGGAACGTGCACGAGGCGGGGAAGAAGTTGGCGGCGGATTTGCGGATCTTGGAGGAATTGCGATTGGGTCTTGGTGGGGAGGACGTGGAGACGAAGCTCTATGAGCCAATGCGGCGGCACACGACGATGTTGGTGGGTGGCCCGGCGCAGTATTGGGTGGAGCCGCACACCGCGACGGCTTTTGCGAAGGCGGTGAACTTTTTTAAGGAGCGGGGGATTCCGGTGCGGGTGGTGGGGCGTGGATCAAACCTCTTGGTGCGTGATGGAGGAATTCGCGGGGCGGTGATTCATCCGGCGAAGGGAGAGTTTGGGGATGTGAGTGTGGATGGGAATTTGGTGACGGCGGGGGCGGGAGTGCGTTTCAAGAAGGTGGCGAGTGCGGCGCAGGCGGCGGGGGTTGGTGGGTTTGAGTGGATGGAGGGGATTCCGGGGAATGTGGGTGGTGGATTACGGATGAATGCGGGGGCGATGGGGACGGAGACCTTTGATCAGGTGGTGAGCGTCACGTTTTTGGATGAGGACGGAGAGTTGCGGACGCGGATGCGGGAGGAGATTGAGTCGTTTTATCGGAACGTGCCGGAGTTGCGTCGGAACTACGCGCTGAAGGTGGTGTTTCGAGGGAAGGCGGCGAGTGCGGAGGAGATTGGCGCGGAGATGGATGCTTCGAAGGCGAAGCGGCGGAGCTCTCAGCCAATTGCGGCGAGTGCGGGATGTATTTTCAAGAATCCGGAGGGGATTGGGGCGGGGCAGTTGGTGGATGAACTCGGCTTGAAGGGGAGCGGTGTGGGGAAGGCGGGGGTCTCCGCGGAGCATGGGAATTTCATCGTGAACCGGGGGAAGGCGACGGCGAAGGATGTGCAGGGGTTGATTGAGGAGATTCAGAAGAAGGCCTTGGAAGAGCGCGGGGTGACTTTGGAGACGGAGGTGCAGATTTTGGGGGAAGACGAGGTGGTGTTTTAAGGGGGGTTTGGGGAATTGCTCGTTGGGGCGAGGAGGGAATTGATCGAAACGAATCACGTCACATTAAGGCCAGCCAGAGGGCGGCGATCATGAGGAAGGAGCCGGTGATGCGGCGGCCCCAGTATTCTTTACCGGCGGCGGCGCCGAAGATGGCGAGGGCGATGACGGCGATGACGCCGCGGGAGGCGTAGGCGACGTTGGAGAGAGTGGGTTGGGCGTACTCGGAGAAGGCGATGTTTACCAAGACGGTTTGGATGCCGAGCATGAGTCCGGCGAGGAGGACGAAGGAGAAGGCGCCGCGGTTGCGGGTGAGGTCGGCGAATTGTTTGGCGCGGCTGGCGACGAGGAAGAGGGACAGGGTGGCGGAGGTGCCGAGCATGAGTCCGAGCCAGCGGGCTGTGCCGACGGTCCCGCCGAATTGGCCGGTGAGGTAGTCGTTGGTGCCGAAGAAGAGGCAGGCGATGAGGGTGAGTCCGACGGTGCGGCGGTGGGCGCGCCATCCGGCGAGGCTGGCGCCGGCGACGAGGAAGACGGCGAAGATGGCGACGACGACGGCGAGGAGGAGGAACGGTCGGGCGGGTTCGAGACCGAAGCCGATGGAGAGGAGGGCGACGATGAGAATCTTTGCGCCGAGGGCGGAGGAGTGGACGGCGAGGTGACCGTTGCGGAGGGAGAGAATGGAGAACCACTGGCCGAAGAAAAAGAGGAAGCCGTTGGCGAGGGCGATCCAGTCGTGGGGGGAGAGTTGAGTGAGGGGGCCGGGGGGACGTTTCCAGGTGAGGACGACGATGCCGGTGACGATGTTGCAGATGCCGGCGATGAGGAGGAGGGAGACGCCGCGTTTGGTGGCGGACTGGATGGCCCAGCCGAGGATGGGGTGGAGGAGGGCGGCGAGGAGGGGGAGGTAGATGGCGCCGGACATGGGGGGAAGTTATCGGTGATCCGTTATTGGGGAGAAGGGGGGTGTTGAATGAGGGGAGGAATGTCTATTGTCGAACAAGGAATGACCAAGATCCAAGGGAGAGGGAGCTTGCTCGCTGGGGCGAGGAGGGGTTTTGATCATGACCGGGGGACGGTCAGGCCACGGGGGAGGCCTGCGACCGAGACGGTCACGCCACTTTTTAAGCGCTGGACGAGGTGGGGGACGCTTCTTAATCTGATAATGGTGATGGACGAGACGGTATTGATTGCAGTGTTGATGGGTGGGCCGGGATCGGAGCGGGAGGTTTCTCTGGCTTCGGGGAAGGCGGTGTTGGAGGCGCTTTTGGTGGAGGGATTGAATGCGGTGGGGGTGGAGGTGAAAGACCGGGAACCGATCTTGCCGGAAGGGACAGGGCTGGCCTTTAACGCGATCCACGGGACCTTTGGGGAAGATGGGGAGTTGCAGGCGTATTTGGAAAAGCTCGGGATTCCATACACCGGGGCGGGGGAAGCGACGAGTCGGGTGACTTTTGACAAGGTGTTGAGCAAAGCAAAGTTTGTGGCGGCGGGGGTGCCGACGCCGGAGTCGGAGACGGTGGATGTTTCCGGCGGGGTGACGATGCCGACAATGGCCTTGCCCTATGTGGTGAAGCCGCCGAGGGAGGGATCGAGCGTGGGAATTCACATCGTGAAGGACGCGGGGGAGGCTGAGGCGGCTATGGGCGATGCGGCAAAATACGGCGATGATGTTTTGGTGGAGCAGTTTGTGGAAGGGCGGGAGTTAACGGTGGCGATCATCGGTGACGAGGTCTTTCCGGTGGTGGAGATCATTCCGCCGGAGGATGGTTGGTATGATATGAGCACCAAGTATCCGTGGTTGAGCGGGCAGGAGGTGGGGAGTCAGTATATCTGTCCGGCCGATTTGACGGCGGAGGAGACTCGGGTGGTGCAGGAGGCGGCACAAAAAGCGCACAAAGCCTTAGAGATTGAGGTTTACTCGCGGGTGGATGTCCTGCTAGATTCCTTAAGCAATCCTTATATATTAGAAGCCAATACTATTCCAGGAATGACCGCGAGTAGCCTGTTGCCGAAAGCGGCGGCGGCGGCGGAGCCGGGATACGATTTTGGGGCTCTGTGTCGGAGGATTGCTGAACTATCGTTAAACTTGAGAGGGACCGATGCTGAGACGTAAAACATCCAAAGTGAAGAACAGGCGCAACACACGGCAGTTGCACCTGAAAGTGAATTCACCACGGATCTTTGGTTTCACCTGCTTGAAGGTGTTTGGGAAGGGCGTGAAGTTTTTGGTGCTGGCGGGTTTGTTGGTGGGAGTTGGTTGGGGAGTGAAGGTGGGATTGCGGAAGGCGCTTATTGAGAATGAGGAATTTCGTTTGGAGGCGATTGAGTTGCGGACGAATGGCCGGATGGGAGTGGAAGACTTTGTGCGGGTGACGGGAGTAGATCCGGCGGGCAGTGTGTTTTCGGTGACTTTGAGTGATGTGCGCAAGAAGTTGGAAGCGTATCCGGGGATTCTCGATATTGATGTCAGTCGGCGTTTGCCGGGGACCTTGAAAGTGGACATCAAGGAGCGGGAACCGATTGCGTGGTTGGAGTGTCGCGGGCTCGGGATCGTGGCGCGGGATGTGGAGCGTGGATTGTTGGTGGACAAAGGGGGTGTGGTTTTCGCTTGTGAGCCATGGTGGGTGGATGGGACGAAGCGCTTGCCGGCATTGATGCTGATGGATGGTGAGGTCGGAGATTTTGAGATCGGAACGCGGATGCGTCATCGTGAGGCGGAGCGGGCTTTGCATCTGGTGCGACTGAGTCGGCACATGCTTTCGGAGGTTCCCTGGGGCCTGGCGGTGGTGGGGGTGCAGAATGATTATTCATTGGTGGCGGCAACGACGGAGGGGACGGTGGTGACCTTTGGGATGTATGATCACGAGCGGCAGTTGAAAGATTTAGTGGTGCTGGAGCGGCATTCGCGTGAAACACAGCGGCAGATGGAACGTATCAATTTGATCCCGGAGCGGAACATTCCGGTGATTTTCACCCAGGGGAGCGGAGTAGCTCCGACCCCGAAATCAGCTCCGGCGGTGGAAAATCGCTTGGAAAAAGACATCAGGGCGATTTTGAATCGGAGCTAGCAGAATTATGGCCAAGACGCGCATCCATGTAGGACTCGAAATTGGGACGACGAAGACCTGTATGGTTGTGGCTGAGGTGAAGCCGGACAGTTCGGTGAAGATCCTCGGGATGGGAGAGACCCGCACGGCGGGAGTGAGGAAAGGGGAGATTATAGATTACCCGCAGGTTCGAGCTTGTGTGAAGGCGGCGTTGCTGGAGGCGGAAGACATCAGTGATGTCGACATCAACAGTGTCTATCTGGCGGTGAGCGGCTCGCACATCGAGGGGATCAACAACCGGGGGACCTACCGCTTGCCGGAAGGGGAGCCGGAGATTCTGCCGAAGCACATCGATGAGGTAAAGGAGATCGCGAGCGACATCGCGATTCCGAGTGATCATGTTTACCTGCATAGTCTGATCCGCAACTACGTGGTGGACCGGCAGCCGCATACGACGATGCCGATTGGTTTGTTGGGGAAGACGCTGGATGCGGATTTCCACATCGTGCACGGAGTGCGGACGAGGATTCAGAACAGCATCAAGTGTGTGCGGGAGATTCCGTTGGATGTGGACGATGTGGTATTTGCGCCAATTGCTTCGGCGCAGATCGCGTTGACGCGGAAGCGGAAGGAAGCAGGGGCCTTGGTGATCGATATCGGGGGCGGGACGACGGATTACGTGTTGTATGTGGGTGGGGCGATTTGTGCGTCAGGTTGTATTCCGGTGGGAGGGGATCATGTGACGAATGACATTCACCTGGTGACGCATATCCCGCTGTCCAAGGCTGAGCAGGTGAAAAAGACGGAGGGGGATGCTTCGGGGAATGCGGAGCGTTCGATCGGAACGGTCGTTGTTCCTGACGAAGGGGGGTTTCCGGAAGTGGAGATCAAGCGGCAGATTCTCAATGATGTGATCCGGTGGCGTCTGGAGGAGACCCTGCAGTTGGTGAAGGCGCGCTTGCCGGAGGGCATGTTGGAGCGGGTCGGGACGGGGGTTTTCCTGACTGGTGGGACGAGTTTGATGGCTGGGTTCGGTGAGCTGGCCTGTGATGTATTCGGCCTACCGGTCTATCGCCCGGAGCAGCCGGACGTGAGTGGAGTGCATGCTTACTTTAAGGATCCTCAATATTCGACTGCCTTGGGCTTGATCCGCTATGCGCAGATTCTCGATGAGGAGCGCCCGGAATCGCGTGGCTCGGCAAAGGTGGGTAGTTTTTTCCGTTCACTCTGGCCATTCGGGGGCTGAACCGCTAATTCCGGGGGTAGATATTGCCATGATCCCTTACGAGCGTACCCGTCAACAGACTATTCCTAATTCTTCAGTCAAAATCATCGGTGTCGGTGGTGCCGGAGCCAATATGCTGGACCGCGTTGCTCTCGACGGGATGGATGGGGCGGAACTCCTCGCCGCCAACACCGACATGCGGACTCTGACGAGTTCGGTTTCGGCGGAAAAGATCCAGATGGGTCGTAGTTTGACGAAGGGCCTGGGCTCTGGTGGTGATCCGGATTTGGGTCGTCAGGCTACTTTGGAAGCTGAGTTGGAGCTGCGTGACGCGCTACGGGACCGGAAGATTGTTTTCATCTGTGTGGGACTTGGTGGTGGAACCGGCTCCGGTGCCGCGCCGCTCATTGCGCGGTTGGCGCGGGAAGCTGGAGCCTTCACGGTGGTGTTTGCGACGATGCCTTTTGCCTTTGAAGGAAAGCGCCGTCGGGAGCAGGCCGGGACGGCACTCAACGAGTTGGCCGTTTTGGCGAATGCGCTGGTGACTTTTGACAACGGACGGATGGGAGATCTTGTGCTCGCCAAGCAGGGGGTGCACGAAGCCTTCGCTGCGGCGGACCGGATGATTTCGGAAGCAATCCAAGCGGTGATGCGGATTGTGCTGCGTCCTGGCTTGGTGAACATCGGGCTCGACGATCTGGTTGCTGCGCTCAGCTCGAACCGTTCGCGGTGTTTGTTTGGATCGGGAATCGCGGAAGGCGAGAATCGCGCACAGGCGGCGCTCAAGAATGCACTGCTGAGTCCGCTCCTCGATCGGGGACGTTTGTTGGCGCAGGCCGAGACGGTCTTGGTGCATATTTGCGGAGGAGAGGATCTGACGCTTTACGAGATCGAGTTACTCATGCGGGGGCTCGGGAAGCACGTGCCGGATACGGCGCAGATGCTGTTCGGCACCGCGGTGGACCCGAATATGAAGGAGTCGTTGAGTGTGACGCTCATCAGTTCGCTTCCCGAGGAGGCGCTGCAAGAGGGAATCAGTGCGGCAGCTTCTGGAGGACCGCCCGAGCGGGAGAAGCCCGATGCGCCGGGCAGTGATCCGAAGGATGGCTTTGTCGATATCGAGCCGGTCGGAAATAATCCTGCGGATGAGCCTGCGGATGAGCCGCGAGCTCGGATTACTTCATCGCCAAAAAAAGTTAAGGGGACTTCGGGGATCGAGAAGATTGCTCCGGCGAAGTCCCCTCGCAAGATAGAACGTACTCCGAAGCCTTCGAAGGTTGCGCCAAAATCGCCTGAGCCTAAGGGGCCTGCCAAGGAAGTGGAAGAAGCGCCTTTTGCCGAAAAGGTTCCCGAGGTGGAGCTTGCTGCGAAGGTGGAACCCCCCGAACTCGTGGAGTCGGAGCCTCAGGCTAGAGAGGGCCGGCCCGCATTTAAAGAGAGCTCAAAAAATCATTCACTCCCACCTCTGCGCGGGCGTGAGGGGGCGGAGGTTAGACGCCGCGTGAAGCTGCCGCCAAAGCGTCAAGGTTCCTCGGTCAGCCTCCTCGATGAGGTCTTCTCTTCCAAGGAGGAAGACGATCCTGAGCCCGATCCCGTCGTGAAGATGGAGGAATGGGAGGAGGCGGAAGTCAGTCCGATCGGAGCGACGGCCTCCATTGAGATTACCGAGATTGATCCCGAGGCGGATGGCGACGTGGTGGCATTCTCCACTGTGGAGCCCGGGGACGATTCCGGAACTGGCACGGTGAGTTCGATTGAGGAACTGCAGGCGGCCGCGGATTATGATCCCAAGCCGCAAGGAGAGCTTCTGCTCGAGGGGGGGCCGAAGGGTCGCTTCGAGGGAGAGGACCCGAATTTGGTGGAGGGCGAGGATCTTGATATCCCGCCGTTCCTGCGGAAGAAGAAGTAGGGTATTAGGGTTTCTTGAATCGGATCGGAAGGCCCTTCGGGTGCCAGAACTTGGCGAGGCGTTTTTCGATCTCGGTGGCGGAGCCGATTTGCATGCGGGGGAAGGGGCGGCGGGAATCGCGGTGGGCGCGGGCGAGGATCAGGTAGCTCTGGATGTCTTTGCGGCGCTCGGAGGATTGGAGGTGGTAGTGGGTGAGGAGAAGGGAGACGGCATAGGCGCTGTGGGCGGCTCGATTTTCAGCCAAGCTGTTGGCGTCAATCCATTGTTTGCCGGTCATGGGGAGGAAGTAGTCGAGGGAGGCGCAAGTGATTTGGTGGTTGGCATTGGGTGGGTGCCTGAGGCGGATGTGATCGCGGATGGCGGAGTCGATGCGGGAGAAGTTGTAGGCACCGCCTCCGATGTGGGCGGCAGACATGTATTCGGCAAGGCCTTCGTAGAGCCAGGGGGAAGTGCGCCAAAGAAGACCATGCATGACGAGGTGGGTTAGCTCGTGGACGAGGAGGTCCTCGTTGGGTTTTGGCTGGAGACGGGTGGGTTGGGAGGGAGGGGGGTTGAGGAAGACGTCAGCGCGGATGAAGACGCATTGGCGGCGGCCGCTGTAGTAACCGGTGGTTCCGACGGGGGCGCCTTGACGGTGGTAGGTCTGTGCATCGCGGCAGAGGACGATGCGGGGTTTGGCTTCAGCTGGTGGAGCCCAGAGGTCGAGGGGGAGGGTTCTGATGAGTTGGGGAACGGATTCGATGACCGTGGCGAACTTTGTGAGTTGCGGCTCCTTGATGGGATTGTCGGAATGGAGGCGAAAGTTGGCTGTCTCGTAGGCGTGGGCAACTCCTTTGAGAGCCTCGACGGCGATGACCTTTGCCGGGCGGGCTTGGAACTTTTGCGGCCAGGGTTTGAGGTCTTCGGCGAAGGCGGAAGAGGTGAGCAGGAAGAGGGCAGCTAGTGTGAGGGCGCGGAACATGGGGAATCGCGGCGGGACGCCGCGGGAACGGCCTGCCGCAAGATGCGGCAGCTACGGTGACTCTACTTCAGTGATTGGAGGTAGGCGAGGACGTCGCGCAGTTCTTTCTTTGTGAGGAGGAGGTTCATGGGGGGCATGGAGGAGACGGGGGGTGTTTGGGTGGCGATGTCGGCGCGGGAGATTTTGCGGGTGGATTGGTCGGCGAGGCGGATGGTGAGGGCGTGCGGGGTTTGCTCCATGAGGGTGCCGGCGAGGGAGTCGCCATCCTTGAGGGTGATGCTGAGGAGGCCGTAGCCTGGGGCGATGGCTTTGCTGGGGAGGACGAGAGACTCCAGGAGGAATCGAGGATCCTTGGCTCCGATTTTTTTGAGATTGGGACCGACGGTACTTCCTCCGGCGTCGGTGGAATGGCAGCGGATGCATTGGGCGGCGATGTGATTGTTGAAGAGGTCTTCACCTTTGACGGGATTACCGCCGTAAAGGGTGCCGGTGTAAGCGATGAGATGGTCTTTGGTGGGGGTGGCGTTGTATTCGGCGAGGGCTTTGATCACTGCTGGCACTTTCGATGCGCGGGCTGCTTCGAGGGCGTCGAGGCGGAGTTCCGCGGGAATTTTCATGGAACGGATGGCTGGCAAGGCGGTGATGAGAATTTTTCCGGCATCGGGGTGGTTGAGGTTACCAAGACCCTCGAAGACGGCCCGGGACTCGAGGATGTTTTCGTCGGCGAGAAAGGCAGAGGCGATGGTGATGAACTTTTCGGGATCGGTGGATGCGAGAGCACGAAGCGCTTCGGCTCGGATGATTTCGTGTTTTGATTCGAGAGCGAGTTTGGCGGCCTCTTTTTGTTTGGCGGGATGTGTTGCGAGGAGGCGGAGGGCATCGGGAGCGGTTTCGGGATTGTCGGCTTCGACGATGGCGAGGAGTTCGGCGGGGTCGGTGCCGATGCCGTAGGTGCTGGCGGCGGCGCGGGCGGCTTTGGCGATGTCTGCGTGGGAGTCGTCGAGGAGGGAGGTAAGGGACTCGGTGACGGCGGGGGCGATGGTGCTGGCGCTGATTTTGGGGAGGGGACGGTGGCGGCCTTCGACCGTGTCGAGGACGGGTGGGTTGGGCCAGGTGTTGAGGATGTTGAGGGCGACGAGGCGGAGGTGCTTGGGGGTGGTGTTGCTAGTTGCGAATTTGGCGACGCGGGCGGCCTGTTCGGGGGAGCGGAGACGGAGGGCGGCGGAGAGGGCGCGGCGGAGAGTGCGTTCGTGGTGGGTGGGGGAATCGAGGAGCTGAGCGAGGGCGTCTCGGGCGGCGGGGATGGAGGTGTCGTCGTGGATGGCGCTGGCGGCTTCGGCGACGAGGAGAGGGTCTGGATCGGATAGGAAGGCGGTGATCTCGGGGGCGCGTTGGCGGCGGAGGGCGACGACGGCGGCCAGACGCAGAGGGCGGGATTCGTGGGTGGAGAGGGCCGCAAGTTGGGTGGAGGTGGCACAACCGACGAGTCCCACGATGGCGGCGTGGCGGTGGTAGGGGTCGGTGCCGTGGGTGGAGGCATAGATGGCCAACGCTTCGTAGACGGCGGGAGTCTTCAGTTTGCCGAGGGCAATGGCGGCGAAGAAGCGGGGGCGGTCTTCAGGGTCGGCGAGGAGCTTGATGAGAGCCGTGGCGACGGCGGGAGCCTGGAATTCAGAAAGGACCTTGGCGGTTTGGGCGCGGAGTTCGGGATCGGAATCCTTCAAGCCCGCAAGGAAGGCTGCCGCTTCGAGTGTCGTTCCAGTGCGGCCGAGTTGGCCGAGGCCCCAGAGGGCGTGGAGGCGGGCGAGGAGTGGTTGGCCTTGGTTGAGATAAATGGTTTGGAGCGACTTAATTTCCTTGCGGCGGACGAGTTCGAACTGCGCCTTCATGCGGACCCGTTGGTCGGGGCTGGCCAGGTGTTTGGCGACTTTCTTGACACTCGGTTTGGACCAGTCAGCGGCGATGAGGTGGTTGATGTGTTCGCGGTATTCGCTGGTGGACTGGGAGGGGTCGTCGAGTTTCCAGACGCCGCCTTGTTCGTTGAGTTCGTATCCTTTGGCGGACCAGTCGGCGATGTAGAGGGCTCCCTCGGGGCCGAAGCCGAGGCCGACCATGAGGAAGCCAGAGGCGACCTGGTGTTCACCGGTCATTTTGAAGGCGGCACCGTCTTGTTCGGCTTTGAAGGCGAAGAGTCTCCCGGAGGGGAAGCTGCTCATGAAGAAGTGATCGGTATAGAAATCGTTGATGGCGGTGCCCGGATTGAAGGCGAGTCCAGCAGGGCCGTCCTTGTAGCTTTGAAGGGGCGGGGTGATGTAGGCGGGTTGGTCGGAGTGGGCGGGGATGGAGAGGCCTTCATTTATCCAGGGGCACCAATCCTTGCCGCGGTATTGCCAGTTGTTGCGCCAGCCGTGGTCGGAGCCTTCGGTGATGTAGACGAAGCGTTCTTTCTCTCCCTTCATGTCGCCGTCGTTGTCGACGCCGAAGAGGTTGCCGAATTGGTCAAAGGCGGGTTGCTGGACATTGCGCAGGCCGGTGGCGAAGAGTTCGAGGTTCGAGCCATCGAGTTCGCAGCGAACGATGGCGCCGGAGAGGGGGTTGGCGAGGATCTTGCCTTCCTTGGTGGTGAGGTGGAGGCCCTTGTCGGGTGCCGAGGCGTAGACGCGCCCGTCCGGTCCGATGATGGGGCCGCTGAAATTATGTCCGGCGTAGGCGAGGCGAACGGAGAACCCGTTGGCGAGGGATTCGCGGGCGTCGGCGATCCGGTCTCCGTTGGTGTCCTTGAGTTTGAGGAGATCGGGCTCCACGGTGGCGTAGATTGTGTTGTCCCAGGCGGTGATGCCGGCGGCGATGCCGGTGATTTCGGTGTTGAAGCCTTTCGCGAAGGTGGTGGCTCGGTCGGCGAGTCCATCGGCGTTGGTGTCTTCGACCATGATGATGCGGTCGGTGAGGACGGTGAGATCTTTCCAGTCGATGGTGCCGTCTTTGTTCTGGTCGCCGATTTTCTTGTAACGGGCGGCGTTCTCAGGGGTGAGTTCACTTTTGAGCCAGGCTCGCTTCTCTTCGATGGTGGAGAGTTCGAGGTCCTTTGTGATCCAGTCCCGGAACTGGCGGATGTCGAGGTCGGCGGCTTTGCGTCGGACGACCGAAGTCGCATAGACTCGGCCTTGTTCGTCGACACAGACGGCGACAGTGTTCCTGAGGAACGGCTCCTTGGCGAAGAGGCGGAGTTCCGTGCCGTTGGCGGCCTTGATTGGTTCGCCGGGGTCGAAGGGAGGTGCGGCGAGAGCGGCTGTTGCTGAGAGGAGAAGGAGGAGGCGGGACATGTTGGTGCTTGAGGCAGGAACGCTAGTTTTTTTAACGGCGGATGAGGACTCCTTTTTTCGGCGAAGGCCGATGAACAGGAAGAAAGCAGCGATCACGACCAGAAAGTAGGCGGGTTGGTAGGGGAGGGCGCCGGGGAAGGCCTCGTCTGGGGTTGATTTGATTGTGGAGAAATTGCGGACGACGGAGTCGATGAGGAGTCCGCCGAGGACGATGTGGAAGGCGAGGGGTGGGCGGAAGGCAAGGGGGCCGGTGGTAGGACGGGAAGGGGCCGCTGATTTCGCTGATTCGGGGGGGTGGGGGATGCTCGGAGGGATTGATCGCTAATTTTTGAATGCCGGTGGTCTGAATCGTGACTTTACAAACTTGTGGAGCCCGGGCTAGGTTCCCGCCCCTACCGGCAGGGACCACGGAGAGATGGCTGAGCCCGGTTTAAGGCGCTCGATTCGAAATCGAGTGTAGGGAAACCTACCCTGGGTTCGAATCCCAGTCTCTCCGCCAGACCCCCCATGCTGCAACGCGGCATGGGGGGTCTGGCGTTCTGGGCGGGAGGAAAACCCATGCCGAGCCTTAGCGAGCCATCCGTGAAGGTGCACGAGCCTCTTTCCCGGCTGGGACTTGCTCTGGGGGAGTCTGCCACCATCACCGTTTTTCACGGACCCGAGGATTGTCTGAGCTCCCACCAGGATTTGGGCTACCGGGGAACAAGAATCGGTTTCTGGCCATCCCACAGTGATGAGGTCTTGGCCAAGGACGGGGAAAATGTGATCGAGTCCAACGGACTCACTCCCGGGTAGACAAGCTTCTTCCGGCTTTTCATTGCTGGTCTCCGGAACAGCACCTGGTCCTCCGGCTCACACCGCCTGTGAACACCGCTCCAGGGGCTGCTAGGAATTTGCTTTTGAGGCTGAACGGTTGAGGGCGTCATTGGTGGGATCGGAGAGGGGTGAAAGGGGGTTGATTTCAGAAATTTCACCTGCAACAGGCGGACCACAACTCCAGTTGTTTGGCCAGCATCCGCCACAGCCACTCCATTCAGTAGTCGCAGCATGCGATAGGGAAGGGGATAAACACAGCAAAGCTGCGACGAGGAGGAAGCGTGGTATTAGGGAAGGTGAAACTGTGGGGTGATGAGTCATTTAGAATATGGCTCAGTATAACACATGCCCCCTATGTATAGGACTATATATGGGAATCAGGGGAAATGTAGGTGCTGGGACGGTCATTTTCAACATTCAACATTCAGCACGGAACATTCAATGTCCAAGTGAAATGCAATATCTAGGATAAGAAAAATATCTTATAATTGAAAATTGAATGTTCCGTGTTGAATGTTCGAACTAGGTTCTCGCCAAACCTATTACCGAACCGTTGTTCTCAGGGTAGGGCAATGACTTTGCGAGACATCGCCTTGTTATGCTTCTATTGCGAGGAAGCTGCGGTGAGGAAATTCGCCTATCAAGAACCTTTTTTGCGAAAGTCATTGCCGGAGTCCTTGTTTACGTTTACTTAAATTGCGCTATGGCCGTAACTCCGAGCAAAGACTACAAACGCAAAGAGCGTTAAATAAAGAAAATCGAAAAGCGCAAGGCGCGAGAGGAAGCGAAGGCAGCAAAGAAGGCAGCCCAAGCGAGCGATTTTGAAGGCTCGAAAACTGAGTTAAATTCGGACTGACAATATCTGTACTACTGAAAATATGCACAAAGACTACGGGCTGGAGCAGCAAGCAATAACTGAGCTATTCAAGCAGCCCGAGTCTGCTGAAGAGTGGCGGAGCTATGCTTTAAGCGAGGAGCAGATAAGGCACTTTAAAGAGAATGGCTTTGTTAAGGATATAAAAATACTGGATGATGATCAAATTGAGCAACTTCGTGCTAGCCTACAGGAACTGACGAATCCATCCAATCCGGGTAACGAATTTTTCTACGAATACCATTCAAACGAGTCCGCGAATAAGGACAGGGTTTTGTTTCATGCTCTTGGAGCGTGGCGGGTGAGTCCGGTATTTCATGATATCCTCTGGGCTCCAGCTTTTCGCATGGCGGCCTATCAATTAATTGGCAAAGGGTTCCGCTTATTTCATGATCAGCTTTTTTCTAAACCAGCGAAACATGGTAGTGTAGTATCATGGCATCAGGATTTCTCATACTGGACATGGACTTCTCCGATGAATCATCTTACGGCATGGATTGGTCTCGATGATGTAAGCACAGAAAACGGCTGTATGTATTATGTCCCCAAAAGCCACAAATGGGGGTTGCTCGAAAAAACCGGTCTTGCAGGTGATATGGATTCGGTACGCAAGGTATTATCCGATGAGCAAATCGAAGACTTTGATAATCAGGTTCCGGTTGAAATGGAAATAGGGCATGCGAGCTTCCATCACCCATTGCTTATGCATGGTTCTTATGAAAACAAATCTGACCGCTCGCGGCGTGCTACGCTAATCAACGTTTTTGCCGATGGCGTTGTTTCTAATAAAGATCAGGATAATGCCCCGGGGGCTGATAATTATCCCCAGGTTCCAAAAGGTGAAGCTATGGGCGGAACATATTACCCGCTGTTAATGGATCCGGAAAATGAGATTGGCCAGTTGGATGATATTCCGACTATTAATACCGTTGGATGAATAACGTCAAAAGTGATACATCGCTACGAGGCTAGAGGGATCCAAGAAACTCCTCTTTAATCGGTATCGATACCGATTTGGGGGAGAAGAAACGAAAAAGGGGCCAGACGCTGAATCTTGTAATTGCCCCATGTCTTGTTCAATGTAATTTGACTCTATTAAGGGTTCCTGTTTGATGGCTCACCTGTTTGTGAAAAGCAAATGGCTAATAATGAAAAACCTCCTTCTCGTCATCTCGTTCGCCCTTATCGGCGCATGTGTCCATGCTGCCGATACCCGCCCGAATATCGTGTGGATTATCCCGGACGACATGTCCGCGCATTTTTCGTGCTACGGTGAAACTGCGATCGAGACACCCAATGTTGACAAGCTGGCAGCAAGGGGCTTGAAATTCACCAACGCCTACGTGACTGCGCCGGTGTGTTCGACCTGCCGCTCGGCGTTTATCACCGGAATGTATCAAAGCAGCATCGGTGCGCACCATCACCGCAGCGGCCGGGGAAAATTGAAGATCCATCTACCCGAAGGGGTGAAAATGGTTCCGGAATTGTTCAAAGAAGCTGGATACCACACATCGATCACCGGTTGGCCTGGAAAGAAGGGGCGCCTGGGCAAAACGGATTACAATTTCGAGTGGGATAGATCTATTTACGATGGGGCCGACTGGTCGGGGCGAAAGGAAGGCCAGCCTTTCTTTGCGCAGATCCAAACTCCGGGCGGAAAACGCCGCGGCAAAGATGCACGGGGTTGGGATAAGATAGGCGCGGCCGCAGAGGCAAAATTCGGCAGCCGCACCACCACAAAAGTCGTGGCTGCTAGGAATTTGCTTTTGAGGCTGAACGGTTGAGGGCGTCATTGGTGGGATCGGAGAGGGGTGAAAGGGGGTTGATGAAGCCTGATGATTTGGTCATCACTCGGCCCTGGCAACAGCACAAATTGGGCCGCCCCAACATCGGTATTGGTCGCCTTCACTGGCTCATCATCGATCTGGGGGTGCGCTATCCAAATCAGGAATGGGTCTGGCCGGACTGGATCATCTTGGATCGGGCCGACCTCCAAGAGTTGACCAAGATCATTCGGCAGACGGAGTATATCATGCTTCCGACGACCACGAATGTTCGGGCCTTGTTTGCGAAGTTGCCGGAAACCTTGTCTGCAGAGAGGTCAACCAACCTATACTCAAGATTGGCCATTGTTGTGAATGACCTCCTGTTGACGATTCTGGAGGAGCGATCCTCCCAGAAGATCGAACTCCGTGAGCACCTCACGAGTAGCCGGAGGAGCGTGGAAATTTTCCTCGCGCATCTCAAAGAGAACGCCAACCAAGCATGGACGCTGGAGGACCTCGCCAGGGAATGCGGACTCGGAGTGACTAGGTTCATACACTACTGCAAGCAGATCACCAACCGGTCTCCCATGGCCTACCTGAACGAATGCCGACTTGATTCAGCGAGGGAAATTCTGGAGCAAGACCCCAAGGCGACGATCACCGAAGTCGCTTTCGACTGCGGATTTTCATCCAGCCAATATTTTTCAACCCAGTTCAAAAAGCGCTTCAAGTGCACTCCCCGGTCATTGCGGGCGCACTCGAAAAGGCAGATTCCTTGCAGCAAGAGTGAAATCCAAGTATCGCAGCGAGATTCTGGAAACTGATATACCCGTCCTGCTTCGACAGGGACGGAAGCGGCCCGGCTACGAAGCTTTGCTTCTTCTTGGAAAATGTCTGTCCAGATTTTCTGCAGGCGGTAATGATCGCTTGTCTCTGTATAACCCCTTTAAACAAAGCAAAATCATGAAACGACGTTATCTAATCCATTTGGGAATCTTGTGTGCATCGAGCCTCACGATCGCAACGGCGGCGGAAAAGGCCGAGGCGGAAAACCTTCCCGTAATCGATATTTCGCAACAGACCGAACGGCACGTGATCGTAGCCGCCGGTACGGAAGAGATCTACCAGGGCCACCCAACGACCGTCTTGCTGCCCGACAAGAAAACCATGTTCGCCGTATGGAGCATCGGCCACGGCGGCCCGGGCGGCCCGATGGGCCGCAGCGACGACGCGGGGCTGACCTGGAAACGGTTGGACGATCGGCTTCCGCCTGGCTACAAGACACACCGCAACTGCCCGAGCATCTACCGCATGGTCGATCCGGCGGGCAAGGAGCGGATTTGGGTTTTCTCCGCCCATGGAGGAATGCCGCGCATTGTCAGCGAAGACAGAGGCAAGACCTGGAAGGAAATGCCCCGACTGGGCTTCAATTGCGTCATGACCTTCAGCTCCGTGGTTCAGCTGAAAGACGGCAGCTACCTCGGCATGTATCACCGCCGCCAACCCGACGGCTTGCAAGTGCTTCAAACGCGAACCACCGACGGCGGGTTGACATGGTCGGAGCCGACCGTATCCGCGCAGGTCA
Source organism: Akkermansiaceae bacterium (assembly GCA_028822695.1). Lineage (GTDB taxonomy): Bacteria > Verrucomicrobiota > Verrucomicrobiia > Verrucomicrobiales > Akkermansiaceae > JAPKDA01. The sequence continues at coordinate 527 of JAPKDA010000012.1, read as the reverse complement.
AGGGCAAAGCCGTCTGCGAACCGTTCGTCTTCCGCTCGCCCGACGGCAAGGAGCTTTGCTGCCTGATGCGAGAAAATACCCACAAAGGGCGCAGTCTGATGATGTTCAGCAGCGACGAAGCCAAAACGTGGAGTAAGCCGCAAGACACGCCCTGGGGATTGACCGGCGACCGGCACGCGGGCGTCTATACGCCCGACAATCGCCTGGTAATTTCCTTCCGCGACAAAGCCCCCGGCAGTTCGACCTACGATCATTTCGTCGCCTGGGTGGGCACTTACGACGACATTCGCAAATGCCAGCCCGGCCAATATCGGGTCAAGCTTCTCCACAGCTACGCCGGCTTCGACTGCGGCTACCCCGGCATGGAGATATTGGACGACGGCACGGTAATCGCCACCACTTACATCAAGTACAAGCCCGGCAAGAAGCAGCACTCGGTCCTCAACACGCGGTTCACACTGGCGGAACTCGACCCCTTGGCCAAAGAGGCGGACGCTCGCCGCAAAGACCGCTAGCCGAAAGAGAAG
>JAPKDA010000194.1 GCA_028822695.1 Akkermansiaceae bacterium | reverse complement strand
TGACTTGCAAGTCCTCTCCGCACCCATCACGCTTTTTCCCCATGCCACGGCTCCTGCTTCTCATCCTGCTCGTCCTTCCGGACTCCGGGCTCCAGGCTCAGGAATCTTTGGCCAACCCGAACATCATCCTGTTCTTCGCAGACGACATGGGGATGGGAGACACCTCCGTCTACCACGATTGGTGTGGCAACGCGGACGAGGTGCAACTGCACACCCCCAACATGCAACGCCTCGCCAACATGGGCGTCCGCTTCACCGATGCCCACTCGCCACACAGCCGCTGCAGCACCTCCCGCTATGCTCTGCTCACCGGTCGCTACTGTTGGCGGACCTCCCTGAAACACTGGGTTCTCTTCGGCGTGCAATGCGATCCCCTGATCGAGAAAACGCGCCCCACTCTCGCCAGCCTCCTGCGCAACAACGGCTATCGCACCGGCATGGTGGGCAAGTGGCACCTCGGATTGAGCTATCGCAAGACCGACGGCACCGTGGCCAAAGGATGGGACGATGCGGACCTCCGCAAGCCCCTCGCCGACGGACCGATCGACCATGGTTTCGACTACTTCTATGGCATCTCACGCAGCCATCCCACCTCCGGTCCTCACGGTCAGCGTTCCAACACGCCCGATCAGAAGAAGGGGCCGGGTTGGATTCACAATCGTCGCATTGTCGGCGCCACCGGGAAGGGAAAGCAACTCGACGGCTCCTACGTCCTGAATGAAATCGGACCGAAGCTTCATCAAAAAGCCTCTGACTTTCTCGTCAGTGCCAATACCGCCGGCGAACCCTTCTTTCTCTATTTCGCCTCGCCCAGCAATCACACCCCTCACACCCCTTGCGATCACATTGCCGGGCGCAAGGTCACGGGCGCCAGCAAGTTCGTGAACGGAAAGCCCACCGGCAATCAACGACTCGACTTCGTCTACGAGAACGACGTGCAGATCGGATTGCTCCTTGATTATCTCATGAAGAAGAATGACCCGCGCCGGCCCGGCCACAAACTCTTCGACAACACGCTCTTCATCTTCGCGAGTGACAATGGCTCCGAGAATAGGTCGAAAACCTACACCGGGCCGCTCCGCAGCAATAAGGGATCCACCTACGAAGGCGGACACCGCACGCCCTTCTTTGCCTGCTGGCCCGCGGGAGGACTAGGCGATGGGCGCCCGAAAACCAAGGGCCGCACCTCCAACCGTCTACTCTCCCTCAATGATCTCTTTGCCACCTTCGCCGAGATCCTCGGCAAACCGCTGCCCGATCTCGCCAAGGGAGAGATGGGCGCGGAGGACAGTTTCTCGCAACTCGCGGCCATGCGGGGAAAGAAGGTTGGGCCCCGCCCCCCGGTGTTTCCCAACGATCACAACGAAGCCTCCAAGAAGAACAGCGAGGAGCGCGCGGTGGTCGCGGTGCGCTCGAACGCCACCCCGCTCGAGGGCCAGTGGAAGCTCTTTCTCGATCACCGCTTCGCGACCAAGGGCGAACTCCATCCCATCGAGCTCTACAACCTCGCCACCGATCAGCGCGAGCAACGCAATCTCCTCAACGACCCCAAGGCCAAAGCTGCCCTCGACTTTCTCCTCTCCGAAGCGAGAAAGGCCAAGGGTGACCAGGGACATACGCGCTAAGGGCTCCGAGACACCCACACCCCCATGAGCATGACTACCATGATCGATCGTCGCAACTTCCTCAAAGGCGTCGGGGTCACCCTGGCGCTGCCCATTATGGAGAGCCAGTCGACCCGCGCCCTTGCGGCCGGAACCAGCCAATCACCCCGCCGGCTGGTGTGCATTGGCAATCACCTCGGCTTCTACCCGGGCGGCTTTTTCCCGAAGGAGGCGGGCCCGAATTCCAAGAGCAGCCCCACCCTGAAACCCCTCGATGCCCATCGCGGCGACTTCACGGTCTTTTCCAATCTCGATCACCACACCGACGGCGGCCACAAGGGAGTTCATGCCTTCTTGAGCAGCATTCGCAAAGAGGAAGCGGCCGGGTTCCCGGAAAAGAACATGACCCTCGATCAGGCCGCAGCCGAACATGCGGGAAGCAGTGCGCGATTCCCTTCCATCACCGCGGGGATCGGGGAGGGCACCGCCTTGAGTTGGACCCGTTCGGGAGTCCGCATCCCCCCGGTGAACAATCCGGCACATAACCCCCTTTTCCCCGCCCTCCGGTCCGGCTCAACGGCTGGCTCAGGGGCCTACCCCAAAAGCAAATTCCTAGCGGCAAGGGATCAAATTCCTAGCAGTGGCAGGATTACTTTTGAAGGGGGTGGCGAAGGTTCCTCTTTTTCATTTTTCGGCCAGTTGTCCAAAGCGAAACGCTTTCTGAACCAGGGCATCTACATTTGAAGATATCTAACCGCAGATGGACGGGATTGACGCAGATCCGGGACGATGAAAATGGGATGGATTGCTGACTGTATTCGTTTTCGAAATCTTCGAACCTAAATTTCCGAAATCCCTTCTTTCATCTGCGTGCATCCCGTCCATCTGCGGTTGAAATCATCTTTCTCTCGTAATGTTTTCCCAAATGTAGATGCCCTTGGGTGCATTTGACGAAAGATTTGATTATCAAGTTCGTCTATGTCCGCTGCGCTCCCATCCGTGGTTCCTCTTTTTCATTTTTCGGCCAATTTTTCCTAGTGTAGGAGTCCTGGCCAGCCAGCCTTGACTTGATGGCGGCCAGGTCC
>JAPKDA010000075.1 GCA_028822695.1 Akkermansiaceae bacterium | reverse complement strand
CATAATTTCACCATGAAGCCACTCCTTCTCGCCCTCACCCTTCTCGCCACTCTCTTCTCAGCCCAAGCCGCCCCCCTCGTCTACGAAGGCGACACCGGCCCCGGCGCAGGCCAACACATCGTCTTCCTCGCCAGCGACCACGAATACCGCACCGAGGAAACCTGCCCCGCCCTCGCCCGGATCCTGGCCAAACACCACGGTTTCAAATGCACCGTCCTCCACGGCGTCGACAAGGACGGCTACATCCAAGCCGGCATCTCCAACGTCCCCGGCCTGGAGGCTCTCGAGAGCGCAGACCTCTTCGTCATCTTCGCTCGTTTCCTCAATCTCCCCGGCAAACAAATGGATCACGTCGTCTCTTACCTCGACCGTGGCGGCCCCGTTGTCGGCCTTCGCACCTCCTCCCACGCCTTCAAAATTCCCGCCAATTCCCCCTACGCGAAATATGATTTCAAATCCAAGGTCAAGGGATACGAAAACGGCTTCGGACACCAAATCCTCGGCAACACCTGGGTCGGTCACTACGGTCACAACCACAAGCAAGGCACACGAATCGAAATCATCCCCGAGCAAAAAAAGCACGTCATCCTCTCCGGCGTCGCTGACAATGCCTTCTGCCACGCCGGCGCCTACAACGGGATTCCCGGCCCCGACTTCACCGTCCTCACCAACTCCCAACCTCTGGTCGGCATGAACAAAGACGACGCCCCGGACAAATCCAAACCTCCGGTCGCCTCCACCTGGACTCGTCACTACACCAGCAAGGATGGCAAAAAACATCGCGTCTTCCACTCCACCCAAGGCGCTTCCGAAGACATCCTCGATGCCGACTACCGCCGCATGCTCATCAACGGCATCTTCTGGGCCGTCGGCAAGGAAGCCGCCATCAAGGCAGGCATGAACGTCGCTTTTGTCGGCCCCTACCAACCCAACACCTTTGCCTTCGCGGGCCACGCCAAGAAGGTCAAGCCATCCGACCTCGCCGGCTGGGACACCCCCATCATGCCAAAGAGCAAATAGAAGGCCAACCCGGACCCTAAAATGAAGAGAGTGACTTGATAGAATAGCCGGAGCGATTTTTCACACGATCCAGGCACGAGGAGGACCCGGAAATCCTCCCATCTGAACACAAAAAACACCGGGTCGTGCATGGCGCACGACCCGGTGTGAAAATTTCGAAAACTCGGATCTTCGGCTTATTTACCTTCCAAAACTGCCTGAGCAGCAGCGAGCTTCGCAATGGGGATGCGGAACGGCGAACAAGACACGTAGTTCAGTCCCGCACGGTGGCAGAACTTAACCGACTCAGGGTCACCACCGTGCTCTCCGCAAATGCCAATTTTGAGCTTTGCCTTGGTGGTCCGGCCACCTTTGACTCCCATCTCAACCAACTGACCAACACCGGTCTGATCGAGACTGGAGAAGGGGTTGTTGTTGATCACCTCGGCATCCTGATAGGCAGGAAGGAAGGAGCTGGAGTCGTCCCGGCTGAGGCCCAAACAGGTTTGGGTCAAATCGTTGGTGCCAAAGCTGAAGAACTCAGCGTGCTTAGCGACGTCAGCAGCAGTCAGAGCGGCTCGCGGAATCTCGATCATCGTTCCAACAGTATACTTAAGCTGGCTGGCCTTCAGACCGTGCTTCTTGCGAACTTCGGCAGCTGCCTCGTCGATGACGGCCTTCTGCAACTCAAGCTCCTTAGCGTAGCTGACGAGAGGCACCATGATCTCAGGGGTCACCTTGATCTTCTTCTTCTTCACTTGGACGGCAGCTTCAAAGATCGCAGTGGCCTGCATTTTGGTAATCTCAGGGTAAACGATTCCCAGTCGGCAACCACGATGACCAAGCATCGGGTTCTCTTCGTGGAGGTCATTGATCCGGCGCTTGATGAAGGCCGGCTTCACCTTGAGCTTCTTGGCCAAATCCTTGATCTGTGCCTCGGTCATCGTGCCAATGAACTCGTGCAACGGGGGATCCAGCAAACGGATCGTCGCAGGGCGACCGTCGAGCACGGAGAAGATGCCTGCGAAGTCCTTCTTCTGGTAGGGAAGGAGCTTCTTGAGCGCCTTGGCCTTGCCAGCGGTGGAGTCGGCAAGAATCATCTCCCGGACCGCGTCAATGCGGTCGCCTTCGAAGAACATGTGCTCGGTGCGGGTCAGGCCGATGCCTTCTGCGCCAAACTTGATTGCGTTCTTCACCTGACCCGGGGTGTCCGAATTGGTGCGGACGCCGAGCGTCCGGATGCTGTCCGCCCACTTCATGAGCAGGATGAACTTCTTGTAGGTGTCGCTCTTCTTGGCCGACGCCTTACCTTCGAGAAGACCTTGAATGACCTGCGAAGGAGCAGTCTTGATCTCACCAGCGTAAACATTGCCAACAAAACCGTTCAAGGACATGAAGTCACCTTCCTTCAGCGTAATGCCGTTGGAGGAGATCGTCTTCTTGCCATAGTCGATGTCCATGTCGTGGGCGCCGCAAACGCAGATCTTACCCATCTGACGAGCAACCAGAGCCGCATGAGAGGAAGCCCCACCACGTGTGGTGAGAATACCTTCTGCAGCAATCATGCCCCGAAGATCTTCCGGAGAAGTCTCTTGGCGGGTCAGAATCACCTTCTGACCTTTCGCGGCAGCTGCCACGGCGTCTTCAGCGGTAAAATAGATCCGACCGCTCGCCGCACCAGGTCCGGCGGGAAGCCCGCTGGCCATCTTCTTGGCCTTCCGCTCCAATGCGGAGTCAAAGATCGGCGCGAGGAGGTGGCTCAAATCCTCTGCTGGAATGCGGGAAACCGCAGTCTCTTTCGTGATGAGCTTCTCCTTCACCATGTCGCAGGCGATGTTCACTGCCGCAAAGCCGGTCCGCTTGCCGTTCCGGGTCTGGAGCATCCAGAGCTTGCCGGTCTCAACCGTAAACTCGATGTCCTGCACGTCCTTGAAGTGCTTCTCAAGAATCTTGCGGATCTTCAGAAGCTTTTTGTGGGAGGAAGGAAGGTCTTTCGCCATCTCGGCAACCGGCTTGGGAGTCCGAACACCGGCCACCACGTCTTCGCCCTGGGCGTCGACGAGGTATTCTCCGTAGAAGACGTTCTCACCTGTGGCTGGGTCACGTGTGAACGCAACACCCGTGCCGGAAGTCTTACCAGTGTTACCAAAGACCATGGCCTGCACGTTCACGGCAGTGCCCCACTCGGCGGGAATGCCGTACTTCTGGCGGTAAACCTTGGCGCGGTCGTTCTGCCAAGAGTCGAACACGGCGTTGATGGAACCGCGAAGCTGCTCCATCGGATCCTGTGGGAAATTCTTGCCCGTGCGGCTCTTGATGAGCTTCTTGAAGGACTCTACAACCCACTTGAGCTCAGCGACATTCATCTCCGAGTCATCCTTGAGTTTGCGCTTGGCCTTGGCCTTGTCGAGAATCGTCTCGAAAGGATCGTGGTGCTCGCTGGCTTTCTGCTCAACACCCATCACCACTCCACCGAACATCTGGAGGAAACGGCGGTAGCTGTCCCACGCGAAGGTCGGGTTCCCTGTTTTCTCTGCGAGGGACTCGGCAACATCATCGTTGATTCCAAGATTCAAAATCGTGTCCATCATTCCAGGCATCGAGTCACGAGCACCGGAACGGACGGAGAGGAGGAGCGGATTCTTGAGATCACCAAACTTCTTACCCATGACCTTCTCGATCTTGGTGATGTTGGCATCGATCTCGGCCTGTAGCGTGGATGGCCACTTGCGCCCGTCCTCATAATAAGAGGTGCAAACCTCCGTGGTGATCGTCATTCCAGCCGGAACCGGCAGTCCGATCAGGCTCATCTCCGCCAGGTTGGCACCCTTGCCTCCAAGGAGTGGCTTCTGGGATCCATTTCCGTCGGCTTTGGTGCCTCCGAAAAAGTAGACGTTCTTTTTGCTCTTAGCGGATTTGCTGGCCGGTTTACGGGCTGCTTTCTTGACGGTCTTGCGGGCGGTGCCCTTGCGAGCTGCCTTTCTTTTTACGGTTGCCATAGTAGTTGATTGGTCTGTTTCTTTAGAGGTAGGCTAGACAGGGTAAAAAATTCTCCTGCCCGGCGGAAACGGCGCGCACCTTATCAACCGCCCTTGTCGTGTCAACCCGCACTTGGGACCTATTTTGCCGGTATTTCAGGCCCAATTTGGGCCCTCAGACTGGAGAAATGGTTGGCCTCCCCTCCCCCTTCTGCTCTAGGCCGACAATCTCTGCGCACCCTCTTGATCCCGACCCTCCCGATTCTCGTCAGGAGGGCCCTCCTGACGATGCTCTCCTTTGCCAGCCTCTACGGGGCTGCCAGCGCCGAACCAGCTCTGAAACAGGCCCAGATCAAAGGACTCCTCGTCGTCCAACTGACGGACGGGGCCCTGGCTGGAGCCGCCTCAGAGATGAATGCCGCAGTCGTGAAAGGACAACCGCATCCTGATCGAAGGCTTCAAGCCACTCTATCAGATCCAAGTATTCTCTCTGGATACATTCAACTAAGCCAAGGCACTCCGCGGAAAACGTTTCTCAACACCCAGATGGAACGAGACATCAACTCCGGAATCAGAACGCTCAATTCCGAACGAACCAAGGTCCTCAACGACCCCGAGGCGCAAGAAGAGCTCATGCTTGAGAGTAGGCCCCCCAATCTCCTCACATCTTCCCTACCCTCGACCGCCAACACCCGATTACCCGTTTCAATGCGCTCTCTAATTGCCCTCTTCAGCCTCCTCCTCGCCCTTCCCGGGCATGCCGACAAGCCCCTTGCAGCACTCCTCCCCAGTCTTCCCAAGGGCGAAACTCCGGTCCACTTGTTCGACGGTAAATCTCTCCACGGTTGGGATGGCGATGCCAAATACTGGGCTGTTGCCAACCGAGAAATCATCGGTGCCAACACCGGAAAAATCCCCTCCAGCTCCTACCTGTTCACGAAAAAGAGCTCCCGAAATTTCCGCCTCCTCTTCGAGGTCAAGCAGACCATGTCGCCAAAGCACTCGACCATGCACTCCGCGGTGGCTGCTCTCGGCGAACGCTTTGAAGACAAGGGAGACAACAAACACGGCTTCAAAGGCCCTCTCCTGATGTTCTGCCACGACTGGGGCATTTGGGGTGCCTATGGCCGGAACCGTGTCGTCCCCTCTGCCCACAAGGGTCCCATGAACAAATTCCAGCATGAAAAGAAAGGCGCATGGAACCGAATCGAGATGCTTGTCGTCGGAAGCCGGATCCGGGTCGTCGCGAATGGCTCCCTGGTCTTTGATTTCACTGATAAACCCGAACTACTTCGTTCCAGCCCCCTTGGATTGCAGCTTCACAGCAATTCCAGGCCCCAGGAATTTCGCTTTCGTGGCCTGATCCTCACCGAAAATCCCGCCGACGAACTCGTCACGTATATCCAAGCAGACAAGAAGGGTTAAGGATTTCTGGCGAGATTCACACGGATTGCTGTTGCCAAGCCAAGGGCTCAGGCGCTATCCGATCCCTGTCACTTAATCAGTATAACAAATGAGCATTATTCCTACCATCAGTTCCGGCACCGCAGGCCCCCTCGGTGTGCAGCACCTTCCTCGTCTCTGGCAAAAAGCGTCCCTCGACGCCGCCGGTAAACTTCACGCCGACTACCCCGCCGCAGGCGCAGGATTCGACCAAATGACTCTCGATGCCCTCGGCATCAACCGCGAAACCTTCCTCGACTACATCAAGGCCAGCAAGCCCAACTACGTTGCTTGTGAAGCCTGGGTCACCGAGAACGGCAAGTTCGACGCAGCTGCAATCGCTGCGCACAACGGCGCTGTCGACGGTTACAACCACGACGACGCCACCCGCGGCGGCATCCTCAGCGCAGTTGGTCGCGCCGACGACGGCTCCGTCCTCGACGCCGTCAACCTCAACAACCTCGAAGACTGGAACGATTTCCACGGCGCTGAAATCGCCTGAGGCTGAGAGACACAATCATCAAAAAACCCCGGACCGTGAGGTCCGGGGTTTTTTCGTACTGAATTGTTCGTGTCGTCAGATTCAGGAGTTCGCGTGGCGACCAGGAAAAGTCAGCTCCGCGATTCCCGATTTGTCCAACTCACCCAGACCTTCCGCCGTCATGCGGTCATACTGGGCTTTGGTGGCGTCGTTCACGGGGAGATTGAGCCCCTCCCGCGCGGCCAAACCCGCAGCAATGCCGGAGTCCTTCGCGGCGTGCTCGGCGGAGAACCAACACTCGTGATCGCGATCGATCATGTCGTCGGAATCCGTCTCCAACACCCGTGAGTTTGCTCCGGTCTGGGAAAAAATCTCGCAGATCATCTTCAGGTCCAGGCCCAGCGCACTCGCCAAACCCAATCCCTCGGCCAATCCCGCAGTGTTGATGTTCATCACCATATTGACCAGCGCCTTGGTCTCGGCAGCCTTCCCGATTTCTCCGCAGTGACGAAGGTTCAGGGAGAGGTCATCGAGGATGCTGCGATGCTTGTCAAAGACCTCGGTGTCACCACCGATCATGAGGTAAAGGTTCCCTTCCCGGGCGTGGCTGATGCTTGAGGCCATCGCGCCTTCCAGCACCTCGGCTCCGGCAGCTTTACCAGCCTCATAAACCTCCGTGTGCGCCTCAGGAGAGAGGGTCGCGCAATTGATAAACGTCTTGCCCCCAGCCCCTTGGAGCAGGTTGTCGCCTTCACCGAAGAAGATCGCCTTCATCGCCGCATCGTTCGTGACCACGGTGATGATCACGTCCGCCGCAGCGGTCACTTCGGAGAGTTTGTCGCAGCTCTGCGCACTCAACTCCGTCGCCAACTCACCGGCCGCTTCCTTATTGATATCGTACACCGCCGTCACATCGTGACCGCAGTCCAACTGGAGGTGCCGGGCCATGTTCGCGCCCATGCGCCCCACACCGACAAATGCTACTTTCTGACTCATTGTATTCTAGTGGATTGTTATTTGAATTCTGGGTAAAATGGATTGTGGGCTTTCTCTTCGCCCACCGTGGTCATCGGACCGTGCCCGGGGCACAGCACCGTCTCGTCTTGCAACGAAAAAATCTCCTTGCGGTTCGTGGCCAGGGCATCGTGAAAGGAAATCAATCCTCCGCCCATCGACTGCGCAAAGATCGCGTCACCGACGATCGCCACCGCCTTTGGCAGCCCCGCGATCACGTAGGTCGTGCCACCCGGCGAATGCCCACGGGTCAGTCGCGTCGAAACACGCAGCGTGCCAATCGAAAAGGCATCCCCCACCGCAAAGCGCTTCGCTCCCTTCGCAGGTTCCAAGGAGTTCACCAAGGTCAGGATGTCCGGACTGTGCGCCGCCACTTTCTCGCGATCAATAATGTGGTCGAGGTGCGTGTGCGTGAGAAACAAGGTCTTCAGGCTCAGTCCCATCTCCTCCACCGCAGCAAGCGCACCCGAACAATCCGCACCCGTGTCGAATAAGGCCGCCTCTTTCGAGGACTCGTCCCAAACAAGGTAGGAGTTCACCGTCATGTCGTCGAAATCCGTATTGAACTGCCGCAACCCAACCAGATCCACCGGCTCCGGCGCCCAGGCTTCGCGGGCCCGCTCCAGCAAGGTTCCCGCATCAAGTCCAAGCGATGAAGCGATCTTCACCAGCCCATCCTCGTCGAGCTCGCCATCCTTCAGCTTCGCGATGGTCTCCTCCGGCACACCGGTCAGAAACTCCAACACACCGTCCGCCATCCCGGTGCCACGCATGGTCTTTCCGATGATGTCCTCAAAATTGTCTTCCAGGGGAATCGCGCTCATTACTGTTCGTTTTTAGGGTCTATTTTCACCAGCTTCGTGACACGACCGAAAGAATTCCAGTCCTGCACGTAAATGTTTCCGTCCGCATCGTAGGCAAGCCCGTGAGGTGCAGTGAAGTGGCCTGGCTTGGCCTCCTCGGGCTTCACCGGATTTTTTCCTCGCTGCCCTGCATTCGGATTCTCTCCGAGCAAAGTCAACACCTTGCCCTCCTTGTCGAGGATCTTCACTCCGCCAGCCAGCTCAGCCACTGCGCAAACGTCGCCGTGAAATGCCACATCCGTCGGGCGACGTAATCCGTCTGCAACGACCCCGATCCACTCGCCATCCAGGCTGAAATGCGTCACGCGACCGTTCTCCCGATCAGCCACCATCACGCGTGCAGGTGAAAACCGATGGTCAATCGCAAGACCGTGGCAGGTCTTGCACTTCCCATCCTCCTTCACATTCCCGCCACCGAAGCTCTTCAGCAACTTCCCCTCCGCATCAAATTTATGGATCAGACTCGAGCCATACCCGATCGCCACAAAGATCGAACCGTCCGGCGCAATATCCGCCGCAGTGATCCCCTTGAATCCGCCCGGCACCTCGCCAGTCTTCTCATTCGGAATCGTGAACACTTCCTTCCCGTCCAATGTCATCTTCGTCAGCTTCGACGCGCCATTGTCCGCGATCCAGAGGTGCTCCACCCCGTCCTCCTCCCGGATAATCAGATTGTGCACCTTCGTCGGGCCAACCTTGCCCACTCGTTTCCCAGCCGTATCGAAAATCATGATTCCCTCCGGCGTATCGGAGCTGACGTAAATCCGCCCCGCCTTGTCGATCGCCACCCCGCCGTTCGTCCGCCCCACGCCCTTGTTCTCCGTCGTCCCCCACCAGGGCACATTCTCATAAGTGTGCTCTCCGCTCCCCGTCGCCACCGCGACAGTATAGATTTCACCCTTCGCCCCATGCTCGTGACCCTCATGGGCCATCGCCGCACCCACCATTGCTAACGCTAATACTCCGACTGTCGCTTTCATAGTGCCCATGTGTAGGACAGGTCCAACACCCCCTGCAACCTCCATTCTGGGATTCTCCGTGCCCCCCCTCCTCCCATCGTCAACTTCACATAAGTTCATGGACCCCACCACGCTCAACGGCTGGATCTCCTCCGTCACAACCCCGAACTCATCCTCGCCGCCAAAGCCCTCTGGGAATCGGTCCCCGACAACGCCGCCTACTACGAACTCGAGCTTCGCAAACAACCGCTCAAAATCCTCTCCCTTGTCCCCCTCACCCACTACGCCGAACGCTACTGAATCGCCAACGACAACCTCATGCGCAGCACCTCCGAAAACCACGGCATGGGCCGCCTCGAAACCGAATCCGCCAACACCCTCCGCTCCCGCCTCCGCGCCGCCCTTGAAAATTCTCCGTAGCTGCGCTTCCTAAATTCTCATTCCCCAACTTCCTCCTCAATCGATACTTCGTTGGAGGCGACAACTAATCGCCTCAGCGCCTCAGCGAGCGCTGGATTGGTGACATTCTTGGTCAAGGTCACCCATAACCCAAGGACCGCAGCCAATCCGGTGACGAAGTGTAGAAACCAGGGCATCTCCGGGAAGAGTTGCACAGAGATCAACCGCGTCACAATGAACGCAGCCATCAGGGAGAACAATCGAATCGAATACTTCCCCTTCAACGCGGAGTCTGTCCGCAACAGCTCTCGCTCAGCAGCCTTCAACTCCTTCTGATCGAGTCCAAACTCCGACAAAATCTCCTGACTAGTCATCACTCTGAGGAATCATCCACCGCCTCAACGATTCCCCCTAGGCCGCTTCTTACTCGGACTCTTCCTTCTCCCCCCATCAGTCGTCTTCTTCGCTCCAGTCGACTTCCGCGCTCCCGAACTCTTCTTCGCCGGCATCTTCCCATCCGACGCCTTCCTTCCACTACCCCCGGATCGAATCGCCGGCTTCCTGCCACCACCCCCAGACTTCTTCCGGCTCCCACCAGACCCACGCCGCGGCGCTGGTCGGTTCTGTTTTAGATTCAACGGCTTACCATCATCATCCACCTCCACGATCTGATAGTCCACGAACTGCCGCTCGATGTTCACGTCCGCCACGATCACCGGCAAAATATCATTCTGAGACAGCGACCCGTTCCGCGAAGAAAAACGCCCCCGGTGAGCCTCCAACCGCCAGTCGCCCGGCGGAAAACTCTCCCGCTTCACGATCCCGCGCTGCATCACTTCCGTCGCCTCCACCATCAAACCCATCGAGCGCACCTCCGTCACCACGGCATGGAATACCGGCGGGTCATCACTCTCCGAACACGCCTTCAGCCACTGCAGCAACTTCAAACGCTTCGTCTCATTCTCCGCACTCGCACTCTTCCTCTCCGTCGTAGAAATATGATCCGCAATCTCCACGCAATGCGCCTTGTTCGGCACCCGATCCATCTTCTCGGGCGGATTGACCAACAAGGGCTCCAGCCCACGGTGCACGATCAAATCCGCGTAACGCCGAATCGGACTCGTAAAGTGAGTGTAGTCCGTCTTCGCCAATCCATAGTGACCCACCGGCTCCGGACTGTAAGCAGCCCGCTTCAAACTCTTCAGCAAGCCCAACTTGATCGCGTGCTCCTCCGGCCGCCCCTTCGCGGCATCGAGCAACTTCTGGATGTGCTTGCGGTTCGACAAATCGCCCGGCTCGTAACCATGGCTCTTCGCCATCTCGGCATACTCGTTCAGCTTGTCAAAATCCGGGTCCTCGTGAATCCGGTAAATCCCCGGACGCTGCGCATTCTTGATCGCTCGCGCCACCGCCTCGTTCGCCACCAACATGCACTCTTCGATGAGCTGATGACTCTCGTTATACTCCTCCCGCTTGTAGCCCGTCGGCTTCCCGTCCTCACCGAGCACCACGCGGACGTCCGCCATCTCCAAATCCAGCGCCCCATTCGAAAATCTCCTTTTACGTAGCACTGAAGCCAGCTCCCAAGCCACCTCGATGGCCTCTTCCAACTCCGGATTCCGCTTCCCATCCGGCCCACGACCCGTCTCGATGAACACCTGCGCCTCCTCATAGGTCAGCCGAAACTTGCTATCGATCACCGCCTTCAAAAATGTCGCCTTGCCCATCTTGCCGGACTTGTCGAACTCCATGACCGCCGCACAAGTCAGCCGCTCTTCATTCGGTCGCAGCGAACAAATCCCGTTACTCAGAGAGGGCGGCAACATCGGCAACACCCGATCCACCAAGTAGGTCGAGTTTCCACGCTTCACCGCTTCCTTGTCCAGGGGACTGTCCGGTTTCACATAATGCGACACATCCGCAATGTGCACCGCGAGCTTCCACCCGTCCTTCACGCGCTTCACCGCGATCGCATCATCGAAATCCTTCGCACTCACCGGATCGATCGTGAACACAAACTCCTCCCGCCAATCATCCCGCCGCGCAATCTCATCCGCCGGGATCTTGTCCGGCACCGCCTGCGCTTCCGCGATCACATCCTCCGGAAATTCCGTGCGCAATCCGTGCGCTTCAATGATCGCCAAAATATCCACGCCCGCTTCATCCGGATAACCAAGAATCCGCACGACCTTCCCGCGCGGCGTCGACTCACGCCGTTCCCAATCCACCAACTCCACCGCCACCTTCTGCCCAGCGTTCGCCGTCGTCTCTGCCGACAACTCAATCGTCGGCGGCATGCTCTCATCATCCGGCACCACGTAGGAAAATTTCCCCTTCTTCATGAAGGTCCCCACCACCACGCCACTGCGGCGCTCCACGATCTCCACCACCCGACCTGTCGGGCCATCCTCCGGCCGCTTCCGGTCATTTCCACCGCCTCGAGAACCCTTGCCGCCCTTCTTCGGCTTCGCCCCACCGAGCTTGTCCAAACGAATCGCCACCCGATCCCCATCCAAAGCCACTCCAACCTTCCGCGAAGAAACATAAACCCGATCCAACTCCTTTAGATCAATCCCCATCGCCAAATTCCCCGCGTGCCCCAGTTCAGGGTAGAACCAGGCCGATTCGCGCTGATGGAACCGCAGATTCCCCACCAACACGTCCGGATCCTCCGTCTTCAACCCAACTCGGGCCTTCTTTCCAGCGTCCACCACTCCCTCCTTCTCTAATTCCGCTAAAACAGAGCGCAAACGTCCCTTTTCCTTGGTCCTGAGTCCCAAATCCTTCGCGATCTCGCTTCTCGTCCGGGACTGATAGCCCGGCGCCTTCATCATCTCCAACACCCGCTCTCGCAGGCCCTCTCCTTCGGCCATGCCGGATACTGTAGCCTCCTCCGCCTCCCCGCAACCCCGCAACCCGCAATCCCACGGAAAAAGGTCTTGCCCCTCCAAAATCATCATGAACCTCACCAAGTTCCCCCGCCGCCGCGGCCCTGCCGTTCGTCGCGTGAGCCTAGTAGGAGGCTTCACCCTCCCTCATCGAGCTCCTCGTCGTCGTCGCCATTCTAGCCGCCATCGGCATCGGAGCGGCAGGCAGAGCCATCGAGACCGGCCGCAAACTCGCTGCAAAACAAGAGGTCAGCGCCCTCGTCAACGGCCTGAGCGCCTACTTTGCCGACGACGACCACTATCCACAACTCGGCGGCAACGCCTACTCTTGGTAACCCCGCATCCCCAATAAACAAGTTGCGCTCCCCCATCCCCCTAGTCAGATTGTGTATGCACATTGTCATAACAGGCAATCCTGCTGTTGCCAAAGCGCAACCTCCCCCCCTAGGTTCTCTCCTCAATCCCCACCACCAGACTCCACCATGAAACTCCACACCTCCCCCCCCCGGCGCACGGGCTTCACGCTCGTCGAGCTCCTCGTTGTCATCGCCATCATCGTCATTCTCGCCGC
>JAPKDA010000074.1 GCA_028822695.1 Akkermansiaceae bacterium | reverse complement strand
TGGGAGGCTGTCTGGATCCGGTGGAGGAGGTTCCTGAGCTTGAGGAAGGAGGGGGCGCTCTGGAGGAGGCTGCCGCTCCGCCAGTATCGAGGGGAGAGAGTCCTTCTTTGTCGGGTTCCAACTCGAAGGAGAATCCGACGAAACTCCATCGGGAGGAGGGAATCGTGAAGGACGGTCGGCCGGCCCCGCCGATATATCCCACAGCCGCGCCCGTTCCTGGGAAGACTGGCTATTGCTTTAACCCCTTGAACAACAACATCTTGGATGTGCGGTCCTTCCCCCGGGGACCCTGGTTCTAGACCCGCAGGATAAAATCAAAGGCCAGAAATTTCGGGTTCCCAAGTATCCAAAGGAGGAGGTGGCTCCGGAGGGGGAGTCGGTGGTCGAGGATTTTCCCTTGGAGGATCAATGGGGGCCAGAGGAGGAAAATCCCTGATAATGCGGGGCCTTTAAGCGATTTCAGCCTACGTTTTTCGAGTAAATAAAAAACCTGAGAAAGGCCTTGTCAGACCTTAGTCCGCTCATATAGTCGCGCCCCCAAAATCGCGTCTGGAGACAGTGGAGACACTGTAAATCAGGCATCAACATGCGGTTTACCAGTCTATCGGGTGCAGCTCCGGATAACAGGCTCCTACAAGGGTTACCTTGTCGCCTGCCGGTTGCGCTCTATGAGACGCGACATTTCAACATATTAAGCAGGACTCATGCCGACAATTAACCAACTCGTTCGTAAAGGACGTAAGCAAGCGACACGCAAATCGAAGTCGCCTGCACTCGCCAACTGCCCGCAGCGTCGTGGCGTTTGCCTTCAGGTTTACACCCGCACACCGAAGAAGCCGAACTCGGCTCTCCGGAAAGTTGCCAAGGTGCGCCTGACAAACGGCTACGAGATCATCGCCTACATCGGCGGAGAAGGCCACAACCTGCAGGAACACTCCATCGTTCTGGTGCGTGGTGGCAGGGTGAAAGATCTTCCTGGTGTGCGTTACCACATCGTTCGCGGTTCACTCGATACCCTTGGGGTCGACAAGCGCCGTCAGTCCCGCTCCAAGTATGGTGCGAAGAAGCCGAAAGAAGGCGGCAAGAAGAAGTAATCCCTAACTTTACAAGACCATGGCCCGGAGAAAGAGAATTTATAAGAAGCCCGATCGGCGCGACCCCAACTTCGACAGCGTGTTGGTTGGCAGCCTGATCAACCGCATCATGCGCAGTGGCAAGCGTTCCCTCGCTGAGCGGATCGTTTACGCAGCCATCGACAAGGCGAACGAAGGAACTGACACCGTCGATCCTCTTGAGATCGTCACCCGTGCGGTTGAGAACTCCAAACCCCGCGTGGAGGTGAAGAGTCGCCGTGTTGGTGGAGCCACTTACCAGGTGCCTTTGGAGGTCGCCACCGAGCGTTCCGAGTCCCTCGCCATGCGCTGGCTCATTCAATTTGCACGTTCCAAGAAAGGAACTCCAATGCACGTCGCACTCGCTAACGAGATCAAAGACGCCGCCAACAACACTGGCAGCGCGGTCCGCAAGCGTGACGACGTTCACAAAATGGCGCAAGCAAACCGCGCCTTTGCTCACTTCCGCTGGTAAATCGCTCTGATCGCCACCTTCCAACCGCCGACTATCATGTCTCAGAATCCTAATAATCCAAACCGTCCATATCCTCTGGATCGGACGCGGAATATTGGGATCGCTGCGCACATTGACGCCGGCAAGACCACGCTGACCGAGCGGATTCTGTTCTACACGGGCATGATTCACCGCATCGGCGAGGTTCACGATGGTGCGACCACGACCGACCACATGGAGCAGGAGCGCGAGCGGGGGATTACCATTACCTCCGCAGCCGTGACCTGTGAGTGGGTGCAGCACCCGAACGACGGTGTGGTTAAGCTTTTTGAAGGCCAGAAACAGCGGGTCAACATCATCGACACCCCAGGTCACGTTGATTTCACCGCAGAAGTAGAGCGCTCGCTCCGTGTATTAGACGGAGCGATTGTTGTTTTCTGCGGAGTCGCCGGAGTTCAGCCGCAGACCGAAACGGTTTGGCGTCAGGCTACCAAGTATGACGTCCCCCGCATCATCTTCGTCAACAAGATGGATCGTGTCGGCGCCGACTTCCAAGCGGTGGTCGACGAAGTGCGCGAGAAGCTTGGAGCTACTCCAGTGCGCGTCCTCATTCCGATCGGTGCCGAAGAACACCTGAAGGGCCAAATCGACGTCTTCAATAAGAAGGCCGTTCTTTATAAGGACGACGACGAGCAAGGTTCGACCTTCGACGTGGTCGACTTGACCGACGAGCAGCGCCTCCTCGCTGACGAGGCTTACGCCGAGATTTTAGAAGCAGTTGCCAACGTCGACGACGAGATTGGCGAGAAGTTCATGATGGAGCAGGAAATCTCCATCGCCGAGCTCAAGCAAGGCCTCCGCCGCGCGACGATTTCCAACGCCTTGGTGCCGATCGCTGGTGGATCCGCCTTCAAGAACAAGGGCGTGCAGTTCCTGGTCGACGCGGTGATCGATTACCTCCCGAGCCCGCTCGAGATTCCTGCCGCCAAGGGACATCAGCCGGACGACCTTGAGAAAGAGGTGCTCGTGCAGACTGACGACAACGAGAAATTTTGCTCCCTGGCCTTCAAACTTTGGGCTGACAAGTATGTCGGCAAGCTGGTGTTCTTCCGGGTTTACTCGGGCACTGTCTCCAAAGGCGACACGGTCTACAATCCCCGCACCCGTAAGAAGGAGCGGATCGGCCGCCTCATTCAGATGCAGGCCGACAAGCACGAGGAAATCGAGACCTGCTACGCCGGCGATATCGCGGCGATCGTGGGAATCAAGAACGTCACCACCGGTGATACCCTCTGCTCTCACAAGTTGGACGTTCTCCTTGAGCCACCAAGTTTCCCTGAGCCAGTCATCGCAATGGCAGTGGAGCCCAGGACGAAGGCTGATCAAGAGAAGCTTTCCATCGGCTTGGCCCGTCTTTCCGAGGAAGATCCGACCTTCGTGGTAAAGACAGACGAAGACACCGGACAAACAATCATTGCTGGAATGGGTGAACTTCACCTCGAGGTGATCATCGACCGCCTCAAGCGCGAATTCAGTGTGGAAGCCAACGTCGGCAAGCCACAGATCGCTTACCGCGAGACCATCACGGCTGCGGCAAAAGGGGAGGGGATCCTCAAGAAGCAGAGCGGTGGCCGCGGTCAATACGGCCACGTCATCCTCGAAGTCGCCCCGAACGAAAAGGGCAAAGGTCACAGCACCGAGAACAGCGTGGTTGGTGGTGCGATACCAAAAGAATTTATCAGCGCGGTCATGGCTGGAGTGAGCATGTCCATGACCAATGGCATCATCGCTGGCTACCCCGTGGTCGACGTGCACGTGAACGTGAAGGACGGTTCCTACCACGACGTCGACTCCAACGAGAACGCATTCAAAATGGCTGCCATCTTTGCGATGCGCGACGCCTTCAAGAATGCCAAGTCGATCCTCCTCGAGCCAATCATGGACGTGGAAATCACTACTCCCGAGGATTATCAGGGCGACATCATGGGCGATCTCAACCGCCGCCGTGGTCAGATCCAGGAAATTTCCAACAAGGGCAAGGCCGCGATCGTGAATGCGAAGGTCCCCCTCGCCGAAATGTTCGGCTACTCCACCGATGTGCGGACGATGTCTTCGGGACGCGCCTCCTACTCGATGGAACCCTCCAGCTTTGAAGCAACTCCCCAAATGATCGTCGACGGAATCGTCAAGGAACGTGGCGGCGTTGCAGCATAACACTTTTAGAAACTACTCACTCTCAATCCATGGAAAACCAGAAGATCAGAATCCGCCTCCGGGCCTACGACCATCGTGCAATCGATAAGTCGGCTCAGGAGATCGTGGAAACCGCGAAGCGCACCGGGGCGAAAGTTGCCGGACCAATCCCGCTTCCTACCCGGATCGAAAAGTTCTCGGTGAACAGTTCCGTTCACGTGAACAAAAAGGCTGCCGATCAGTTCGAGATCCGGACTCATAAGCGCCTCCTCGACATCATGGACCCAACTTCACGCACCGTGGATGAGCTGAAGAAGCTCAATCTCCCCGCCGGTGTTGATATCACAATCCGTATCTGACCCTCTACCCCTTTACTACGATGTCACTAGGACTCATTGGAAAAAAACTCGGCATGACCCGCGTCTTCGATAAGGAAGCGGGAAGTTCGATCCCTGTTACCGTTATCGATGTTGCTGGAAACCAATTCCTGCAGGTCAAGACGGAGCTAAGCGATGGCTACAACGCTGTTCAGGTCGGATTTGACGACCAAAAGGATCAACGCCTCGACAAGCCCACCGCTGGTCACTTTAAGAAGCACGGAGGCGATGCCAAGAAATTGGTGAAGGAGTTCCGCTTTGCAGAAGGGGAAGAGATTCCCGATCTGACTGGCGAGCACCCCGGAGTTGCTCTCTTCCAGGACGGCCAATACGTCGATGTTCTCGGCACGACCAAAGGTTTGGGCTTCCAAGGTGTCGTTAAGCGTTACAATTTTGCCGGTCAACCGGACTCCCACGGCCACATGATGCACCGTCGCCCAGGGGCGATTGGTGCAGGCACCTGGCCCGGCCGAGTTTGGAAAGGTCAGAAGATGCCCGGACGCCACGGTTGCTACGAGCGCGTCGTGCAAAGCCTCAAGGTCGTGCAAGTGCGCGCCGAAGATAATGTCATTCTCGTTTCCGGGGCGGTTCCCGGTCACAAGGGAGCTTACGTCGTGATTCGTCCGGCAGTTAAGAAGCCCGCCCCCGCCGCCAAGTCGGAATAACCCCAGTATTCAGAAAGGAACACCATGTCCTCCAAGACTCTCAACCTCGCGGATGCAAAAGCCGCAAACATGCAACTCCTCGACGATCCTACCAAGGGTGGTCAGGCCGTTCACGACCTCATCGTTGCCTATCACGCAGCGAGTCGCTCCGGTTCTGCGAACAGCAAGACCCGCGGTGAAGTGGCCGGAAACAACAAGAAGATGTTCCGTCAGAAGGGAACCGGTAACGCCCGTCACGGCACCAAAAAAGCTCCGATTTTTGTCGGTGGTGGTGTTGCTCACGGACCCCGTCCCCGCGACTACACCAAGACCGTGCCAAAGAAGGTGCGCAAGCTCGCTCTCAAGCGTGTCCTTGGTGAGTTGATCTCGGAAGAGGCCATCTACATCGTGCCTTCCTTCAGCATCGCTGATGGCAAGACCAAGAGCTTTGCCGCGGAAGTGGCCGGTATCACCAAAGCCGTCAAGGTGTTGGTCGTTGCCAAGGAGTTCGACGACAACACTCTCCTCGCACACCGCAACCTGCCCTGGGCCGAATGTCTTCCTGCACACGAAGTGAGCATCAGGGAGTTGATCAACAACGACGCTGTCATCCTCACCGAAGACGCGTTGGAAATTCTAGCCGCCCGGACTGCCTAAGCCCCAACTGATTTCACGCCATGAGAGATATTTACTCAGTCATTGATACGATTCGCCTTTCGGAAAAGGCGACCCTTCTTCAGGAGAAGAACAACGAATACGTGTTCAAGGTTGCCACGAACTCCAATAAGTTGGAGATCAAGCAGGCCATTGAGCAGTTGTTCGGGGTCAAAGTGACCGCCGTGCGGACTTGCAATTACAACGGCAAGAACAAGCGAGAGCGTCGTCCCGATGCCGGGAAGACGGCCAAGTGGAAAAAAGCCATTGTCCGCCTCAAAGACGGGGACAGCATCGATTTAGTCTAAACCAATCTACCTCAGGACCCGCCGGGAACTACCAACCCTCAGCTAAGAGCGCGCCATGCCTATCAAAAGTTTCAAACCAGTGACTCCGTCGAACCGCTACAAAATGTGGCCGACGTATGAAGAGATCACAAAAACGAAGCCCGAAAAGAGCCTCACCACACCTCTCAAGAAGTCTGGTGGACGCAATAATACGGGACGTATCACCTGCCGTCACATCGGTGGAGGACACAAGCGGAAGTATCGCCTGATTGATTTCAAGCGCTCCAAGCTGAATGTCCCCGCGAAAGTCGTGTCGATCGAGTATGATCCCAACCGGACCTGCCGCATTGCCCTTCTTGAGTATGAAGACGGAGTGAAGAGCTACATTCTGGCGCCAGCAGGCCTCGGCGTGGGAGCGACCGTGATTTCCGGTGAGTCCGTTCCGGCCAAGCCCGGCAACGCGATGCCTCTCTCGGGTGTTCCTCTTGGAACCGCGATCCACAACATCGAGCTTCGTGCCGGTGGTGGAGGCAAGGTGGCCCGTGCCGCCGGCCAGGAAGCCATCCTTTCCAACCGCGAAGGTGGATATGCCCTGGTGAAGATGCCTTCCGGCGAGATTCGCAAGTTCAACGATACCTGCTTCTGCACGGTGGGCACGGTGGGCAACCGCGACCACATGAACGAGGTCTCCGGAAAAGCAGGCCGCACCCGCTGGAAGGGCACCCGCCCGACAGTCCGCGGCATGTGTATGAACCCAGTCGACCACCCCAACGGTGGTGGTGAGGGTAAGTCGAAGTCCGGTGGTGGTCGTCAGCACCTCAAGTCACCTTGGGGTCACGTGAAGGGTCAGAAGACCCGGAAGAAAAAGAAAGCGAGCACCAAGTTCATCATCCAGGGCCGCAAGAAGAAGCGCTAACCCCCAACAATTTTTACTATCATGCCACGTTCCCTCAAAAAAGGACCCTTCGTTGACCAGAAACTTCTGGCCAAGATCGACTCTGCGGTAGATGCGAAAGACCGCAAGCCGATCAAGACATGGAGCCGCCGCTCCATGATCACACCCGACTTCGTCGGACACACCTTCCTCGTGCACAACGGGAAGGGGTTCTCGACCGTCTATGTCTCCGAAAACATGGTCGGCCATAAACTCGGCGAATTTTCTCCGACCCGTATTTTCAAGGCCCACGGAGGGGTCGGTAAGAAGTAAGCCCGCTGACGCGAACCATCGAGACATGCAACACCCCAAATCCATTCTGGTTTTGACCGCTGCCGCCCTTCTGGGATTGGCCGGGGTGGGTGTGGCGCATCCTCATGGCGCGGAAATGGAGCAACTGAAGCGCGAGAACGCCGCACTCAAGGAAGGCCTCGTGGCTTCCAACCGAGCCGAGAAGGAGAGTGCCAAGGCCCTCGCTACGATCCGCCTCCGATTGGAAGCCCTCGGCAAGAACCTCATCGACGGTGGCGACGATCGTCTTGTCGATGCAGTGACCGACCTGGAGGTGAGAACCCGCCAGATCAGGGAACTGGAGAAAGCCGCACTTCGCCTCTCTGGAAGCGTGCAAGGTTATCTCAAAACCGCAGTGGCCGCCGATCCCGAAAAACGGGCTGAAGTGGAAGTCCGCCTCCGGGAACTGGAAGCTCAGGTGGGCCTCCGGAATCGTCCACAACGCAAGGTGGAAACAGGCAACATGCAGCATGCCAAGGTGGTGAGCGTGGACCGCGCCAGCGGCCTCATCGTCATCAACGTTGGTGAAAAGGCCGGCACCCGCATCGGCATGGTATTCAATCTCAAGCGCGGCGAGGACGTCATCGGGGAAGCCATTGCGGCTCTCACTGAGAACGACGTCGCCGGCTTACTTGTTCAATCACTCACAGATCAATCTAACCCAGTTCGGTTGCAAGACGTGGCCGCTCTGAAAGTCGACTAAATTCAATCGAAGTCATGGAAGTTCGCTCCATCTATAAAACAGCACGGGTCTCGCCAAAGAAGGCGCGCGACGTAGCAAGGGAAATTCAAGGCCTTCCGGTTTCGGAAGCGCTGGATGCTCTCACATTCACACCTCGTAAAGCAGCATTTCTCATCGGGAAGACGCTGAAGAGCGCGATCGCGAATGCAGAGAATAACCACGAGCTTGCCGCTGATAAGCTAGTGGTCAAGGAAGCCAATGTTTCCTCCGGCCCAAGTTTCCGCCGCTTCAAGCCCCGCGCCCGTGGCTCCGCCAGTGCCATTCTTAAACGTACTAGTCACATCAAGATCATCTTGACCGACGAGATCACTATCGAGGAGAAGACGCAGCGCAAGAAGTCGACTACCAAGAAGACTGAGGCTAAGAAGTCTGCTCCGAAGAAGGAAAAGAAGGCTCCTGAGCCGGAAGAAATCGAAGAAGCCCCCGCCGCTGAAGCAGCTGCGGAGGAAGAGGAGAACAATTCCTAAAACGACTACTCACAAATACTGAATCATGGGACAGAAAGTAAACCCCGTCGGATTTCGACTCGTTGTCAACCGCGATTGGCGCTCCAAGTGGTATGCCGCTGGTGATGACTACACCGATAAGCTTCACGAAGACCTCCGCGTCCGTGGGTATATCGCTGACCGGCTGCACTTCGCAGCACTCTCCAAGGTCATCATCGAACGTGCCTGGAATAGCGTCCGCGTGACCATGCACACCTCGCGCCCCGGTCTGGTGATCGGCCGCAAGGGAGCGGAGATTGAGCGCATGACCAACGACATCTCTAAGATTTGTGGTGGAAATCAGGTCAAGATCGACATTGTGGAAGTTCGCAAGCCGGAGCTTGATGCACAACTCGTGGCGGAAAACGTCGCGGTGCAGCTTGAGCGCCGGATCAGCTTCCGTCGCGCCATGAAGCGGGCCGTGCAAACGACCATGGACTTCGGTGCCGAGGGAATTCGGATCCGATGTGGCGGCCGCCTTGGTGGTGCGGACATCGCCCGGGCTGAGTGGTATCGCAAGGGCAAGGTGCCGTTGCAGACCCTCCGTGTCCCCATCGACTATGGATTTGCTGAAGCACGGACCGTTTACGGAATCATCGGTGTGAAATGCTGGATCAACAAGAAAGAGGACGACGGGAAAGGTGGCCCAAGCCCACGCCCGGAACGCCGTGAACGCCGTGGACCTCCACGTCAGGACCGCCGCCCTAACTAATCTACCAACTTAAATTTAATAGAAGGACAGTATTATGCCTTTGATGCCAAAAAGAACGAAGTTCCGCAAAGCTCAGCGGGGCAACCGCGGCGGGAACGCCCAGCGCGGAGTCGACGTGAGTTTCGGAGATTTCGGATTGCAGTCGCTCGGACGCTGTTGGATGACCAACCGTCAGATCGAAGCTTGCCGTATTTCCATCAACCGCTTCCTCAAGCGGAAAGGAAAAGTCTGGATTCGTGTGTTCCCTCACAAGCCTGTCACCGGCCGTCCGCCAGAAACCCGGATGGGTAAAGGTAAGGGCCCCGTGGAAGCATGGGTGGCCGTGATTCGTCCCGGCACAATGCTATTTGAAATCGCAGGTGTTCCTGAGTCGTTGGCGCGTGAAGCCATGCGTCTCGCATCCAACAAGCTCGGCTTCCGGACTCGTTTCGTGAGCCGCAACAAACACTAATCTCTCAACTGACACACGACCATGTCCCTGACAAAAATCACTGAAATCCGCGAACTGAGCTCGGAAGAGCTGCAGGGTCGCCTGCGTGATCTCAAACAAGAAGGCCTCAACCTCCGCCTCCAACAGGCGACCGGCCAGCTTGAGAACAGCGCTCGATTGAAGCACGTGCGCCGTGAAGTGGCACAGGTGATGACGGTGCTTACCGAACGGAAGCACCAAGCAGCCTCCTAATTACCAACCAGATTTGACCAATGAGTGAAGCCTCAACCCAACAGACCGGCCTCCGCAAACAGCGGGTCGGAATCGTGATCTCGACCAAGATGGACAAAACCATCGTGGTGGAATACATCGCCCGCGTCCCGCACCCTAAATTCAAGAAGATCGTCAAGAAGTCGAAGAAGTTCTACGCTCATGACGAGAAGAGTGAAGCAGCAGTGGGGGACAAGGTGCGAATCGAAGAGATGCGTCCTCTCTCCAAGCTGAAGCGCTGGAAACTGACCGAGGTGCTCACGCACTAAGGTCCCTCACATTAATCAAGCAACACACTTTTAGAAGTCATGATCCAAATGGAATCACAGATCGAGGTCGCCGATAATACCGGTGCCCGGGTCGCAAAAATGATCGGTGTCATCGGCAAGCGCACTCGCAGCGCCCGTATCGGAGACGTCATTACCGCCCACATTCGGGAGTCTATTCCAACGGCCTCCATCAAGAAGGGGACGGTTGTGAAGGCTGTCGTCGTCCGGACCGCTTACCCGATTCGTCGTCGTGACGGTTCGGTGCTTCGATTCGACGGAAACGCCGTCGTGATCATCGATAAGGACGGAAACCCCCGTGGAACCCGGATCTTCGGACCGGTTGCCCGTGAGCTCCGCGAAAAGAACTTCATGAAGATCGTCTCCCTGGCCCCCGAGGTCCTCTAAGGTTCCGATCCGAACAAACCAACCCCAAGCCACTCAATCCAATGTCCCGCAAAAAGACACACGTCCAGAAAGGCGACGAAGTTCAGGTCATCTCCGGAAACCATAAAGGGAAGACCGGAACCGTCCTCGAGGTGAATGCCGAGAAGGAACAAGTCATCGTGGAAGGCGTCCGCGTGATGAAGAAATCGGTCCGCCGCTCCGAGCAAAATCCCGATGGTGGCCTGATCGACAAGGACGGCCCCGTACATCTCTCCAACGTCAAGAAGGTCAGCTGACCTGATTGACACCCAAGCATGCGCTTAAGCAACCAACGCTGATCCGCAGACCATGAAACCAACACTACAGACATACTACCAAGAGAAGGTCGTTCCCGATCTCAAGGAACAACTGGGCCTCAAGAACATCAATGAGGTGCCCAAGCTTGAGAAGATTGTCGTGACCAGTCACGTCGGTCACTACATGAACGACCGGAAAGCCGCCGTGGAAGACGCTTCCGCGGAGATTTGCAAGATCACCGGACAGAAGCCCAGCGTGGTGTTCGCCCGGAAGAGCGTGGCAAACTTCAAGGTTCGCGAAGGCGAAGCTGTTGGAGCCCGCGTTACCCTCCGAGGCAACCACATGTGGGAATTCCTCGATCGCTTCGTGCACGTCACCGCGCCGAACGTTCGTGACTTTCGCGGGTTTTCTCCAAAGAGCTTTGATGGCCGCGGCAACTACGCCGTGGGAGTTGCCGACCAGTCGATCTTCCCTGAGATCGAGTTGGACCAAATTAAACGCCAGATCGGATTCGACATCATTTTTGTGACGAGTTCGCCGAACGACGAGGGAGCCCGCAAGCTTCTTGAGTTGTTGGGCTATCCGTTCCGCAAGCCACAGGCTGCAACCGAAGCCGCCTAACCCTCTAAAGAAAGAACCAAGATCATGGCAGTACTTAGCGACCCAATTTCTGATTTTCTAACCCGTTTCAAAAACGCCTCCCGTGCCGGGAACGACGAGTTCAAAGCTCCGTTCTCCAATCAGAAGGCTGAGATCGCCCGCATCCTCAAGGAGCAGGGCTACATCTGGGGCTACGAAGTCGACACGACCGGGCAATTCCCCGAACTCAAAGTGACAACAAAATTTGTTGATGGTAGTCCCGTCCTGACCGACCTCAAGCGTCAGTCAAAGCCGGGCCGCCGTCGTTATGTCGGTGCGGGAGAGATTCCGCGTGTCCGCAACGGGCTTGGAATCGCGATTCTCTCGACCTCAAAGGGTCTGATGACCGGTCACCAGGCAAAACGCCAGAAGTTGGGTGGGGAACTGCTCGCACACGTTTGGTAAACCCCGAAAGGAACACGAAACCATGTCACGCGTAGGACAAAAATCTATTTCTCTTCCCGAGAAGGTGAAGATCGACCTGGCTGCCGACCGTACTGTTACGGTTGAAGGCCCCAAAGGAAAACTCCAATGGCAGATGCCCGCCGAGGTGAGCATCGAGCAGGAGGACAGCTCCGTTAGTGTAACCCGGATCAACGACCACCGGAAATCCAAGGCACTCCACGGAACCAGCCGCAGCCTCATCAGTAATATGGTGCAGGGTGTGACGGAAGGGTTCGTGAAGGAGCTCGAGATTCAAGGTGTTGGTTTCCGGGCCGCGGTGAAGGGTAAGAACCTTGACCTCAGCCTTGGTAAGTCACACCCGATCCTTCACCCGATTCCAGAAGGACTGAAGGTGACCGTTACGGAGAACACCAAGGTCAAAGTGGAAGGCATCGAGAAACAATTGGTGGGGCAGTTTGCAGCGGAAGTCCGCGGCTACTATCCGCCGGAACCCTACAAGGGCAAAGGTGTCCGCTACGTAGGAGAATACGTGCGCCGCAAAGCCGGTAAGAGCGTGCAGAAGTAACCCTGAACTGATCCACGAACATGAGCACACTCAATCGAAAGGAAATCCGCCGGAAGATCCACCGGCGCATCCGTCGCAAGGTCGCCGGCGCCCCCGCGCGTCCACGCCTCGCGGTGCACTATTCCAACAAGAACATTTACGCCCAAGTCATCGACGACGTTTCTGGAACGACGCTCTGCGCCGCTTCCAGTCTCGACAAGGAGTTCGAAAAGGCAGGTTCGAACATTGCAACCGCCGAGAAGGTTGGCAGCTTGATCGCTAAGCGCGCTGGGGAAGCCAAAATTTCCGCGGTCGTTTTCGACCGGGGTGGCCATCTCTTCCACGGCAAGGTGAAAGCACTCGCCGACGCGGCACGCGAAGCCGGACTCAAATTCTAAACAGTTATTGATCATGGTCACGACCCCAGAAAATACACCTGATTCTTCGAAGCCTGACGCTCCCAAGGCCGACGCTCCCAAGGCTGACGCGCCGAAAGCCGAAGCTCCGAAGGCTGATGCTCCGAA
>JAPKDA010000073.1 GCA_028822695.1 Akkermansiaceae bacterium | reverse complement strand
TCTTCACGATACAAAGCAATCCGGGATTACCTCGTAAAAACAAAGGCCCAACCTCTCCCGCTTCGACGACCCCTTCACGGGCACCGCGAATCTCGGCTTCCTCTAGAGGTAAAGGAGCGTGGCTTTCCAAGCCGCTTTCACAACCCCGGCTCCCCATCTGGTCCCCCGTAGCACCAAACATGCCCAATAAACTCAACCTCACCTGCATCCTCGTCATTGCCGGAATCTTAATCTACCTGTTCGGAGCATTCTCTTTCGACTCCACATCAGCCAACCACGACCCCACCAAACCCAAGTCCGCCGATTCCGATCTCCGCATCCCCGGCACTCCTTCGGTGAAAAATCCAACCGCCGCCAATCCCACCGTCGACACCTCCAACACCGACCCTCGCTTCACCAGATTCACCGACGGCACCATCCACCTCACTCAATCCTTCACCACCAGCCGCCGCCTCCACTCCTCACCCGATCCCCGCACAGACTTGGAACTCGTCACCCAGCTCCTCTCCGACTACCGGCTCGTCTACCAAGAAAATCCCGTCGGCACCGAGAACGCCGAGATCGTCGCCCAACTGCTCGGCAGTAACCCAAAGAAGACATTCTTCATTGATCCCGCCCTGAGCGCCCTCAATGCCAGCGGCGAACTCCTCGACCGCTGGGGCTCACCCTTCGTTTTCCACCCTCTCAAGTCCGACCTCATGGACATCCGCTCCCTCGGTCCGGACAAGACCATCTGGACCGCCGATGACTTGTCCCTCGACGTGAAAAATGTCGAAGCTGAACTCCGCCTCGGACCCGAGCAATAATTCGCGGAGTTCTGGCAATTTAATACCCAACTTTCCTGCTGGGCTTCCGAGCTGTCACACACCTATATTGGGCCCAGTGACCGATCAGGAAATCATCGAACATTGGCAGGATCAGGACGCACCCCTCTTGCCCGTCCTCCACGCCATCCACGACCGCGATGACTACCTCTCCGATGACGCCATCCGCGTCGTCAGTAAGGGCCTCAGAATCCCGCTCGCCGAACTCTTCGCCACGGTCACCTTCTACCACCACTTTTCCCGATCCAAACCCGGCAAATCCGCGCCTCGCGTTTGCACCGGCAACGTCTGCTGCCTGAACGGCGGCAAGGAAATCCTCGAATCCCTCAAATCGGAAGACGCCACGCCGATGCCCTGCTCCGGCCGATGCGACGACATGGTTCCCGTCCTCCGTGGCGATCAAGTCTTCGTCGGCGCAACCGCCGAAACCCTCGAGCATCGCCCATCCCCGCTTCCCGCGCCCAATCCCGGCAACATCGACGAGTGCATCTTCCGCCACATCCGTGCTCCCAAACGCCACACCCTCCCTGGCTACCAAGCTACCGGCGGCTATGGGGGACTCAAGTCGGCCGTAGCCTCCACTCCCGCCGCCCTCATCGATCTCATCACCGAATCCAAACTCGCCGGCCGTGGCGGCGCAGGATTCCCCACCGGCGTGAAATGGAAGGCCGTCGCCGACGCACCGGGCGATCCCAAATCCATTGTCTGTAATGCCGACGAAGGTGAACCCGGTTGCTTCAAGGACCGTGCCATCATGGAACACGATCCCCACGCCCTCATCGAGGGCATGGTCCTCGCCGCCTACGCCACCGGCTCCCAACGCGGCTTCATTTATCTCCGCTACGAGTACCCCGAGATCCAAGGCATCCTCCAAACTGCGATCGACGAAGCAAACACCGCAAACATCCTCGGCGACAACATCCTTGGCAAAGACGGATTCAACTTCCACCTCCGCATCATCCGCGGTGCCGGCGCCTACATCTGCGGCGAAGAAGGATCCCTCCTCAACAGCATGGAAGGAAAACACCCCTTCCCCCGCAACCGACCACCCTTCCCGGTCACCCACGGCTTCGAAGATCTCCCCACCGTCGTCAACAACGTCGAGACCCTCGCCT
The DNA here is from genome assembly GCA_028822695.1 of Akkermansiaceae bacterium. Classification (GTDB taxonomy): domain Bacteria; phylum Verrucomicrobiota; class Verrucomicrobiia; order Verrucomicrobiales; family Akkermansiaceae; genus JAPKDA01. Next base: position 10,715 of record JAPKDA010000073.1, on the reverse strand, counting down.
CCGCCTCACAAATTTCCAGAAAAGGTGCCGAATGGTATCGCCGCCTCGGCCTCGATGACCACGCGGGCACAAAGGTTATCTCCCTCTCCGGCGACATCCAACGCCCGGGCAACTACGAGGTCCCCTTCGGCCTCCCCCTTCAGACCCTCCTCAACGACTGGGCCGGCGGACCACTCGAGGGCCGCACCATTCAAGCAGTCACCATGGCCGGCCTCAGCGGTGGCTTCCTCGCCGGCGACGACCTCCAGGTCACCCTCGACGAACCCTGCATCCGCAGCAACGGCTCCTTCCTCGGCGCCGGCGGCATCATCGTCCTCGACGACCGCCGCGACATGGTCAGCGCCGCCCACGAGGCGATGTCCTTCTTCGCCCACGAGTCCTGCGGCAAATGCTTTCCCTGCCGCATCGGCACCCAACGACTCACCGAACGACTCAACGACGGTGCCAATCTCGAATTCGCAGCTTGGCAGGACGAAATCAACGATATCGGCAGCGTCATGAAAGCGACCAGCGCCTGCGGCCTCGGCATGGCCGCCCCCCTCGTCACCGAAAGCCTCCTCCGCTACTTCCCAGACGCCATCGAGCAACACCTTTCTCATCCTAAATAATAAATAACTGTCCTCCAATAACCAGTTTTCCATGAACCAGATCGCCGACAACACCCGCATTTGCACCATGACCCTCGACGGGGATGATGTGAAATTTTGCGAAGGGGAAACAATCTACGAAGTCGCCGAACGCCACAGCAAAGAGGTCCCCACTCTCTGCTACGACCCCCGCCTCGAGGCCTTCGGCGCCTGCCGTCTCTGCGTGGTCGAAGTGGAAGGTATCCGCAATCCGGTCGCCTCCTGCACCACCAAAGCCACCGAAGGTATGATCGTTCGCACCAAGAACGACACGCTCGACAAACACCGCACCACTCTCCTCGAGATGGTCGCCAGCGAAAACCGCAACAACACCGTCGACGAACTTGCCGGCTACGCTTCCCAAGAACTCGGCAATCTCCTCAAACGCTACCCTGTCCTCCCCGGCCGCTTCGCCGGCAAAAAGAGCGGCAACTCCAATACCGACGATCTGAACCCTTTCATCCTCCGCGACTACGATAACTGCATCTCCTGCTACCGCTGCGTCCGCGTCTGCGCCGAACAGGAAGGAGACCACGCCATCAACGTGATGAACCGTGGTTTCGACACGCAGATCACCACCGAGTTCGGCAACGATCTCCGCGACTCCTCCTGCACCTTCTGCGGCCAATGCGTCGCCACCTGCCCCACCGGTGCCCTCACCGACAAAAAGGCCATCCGCGCCAAGGACACACCCGGCGAGGTGAAAAAGACCCGCTCGGTCTGCATCTACTGCGGCGTCGGCTGCTCGATCGACATTCTCACCAAGGGCGACCGCGTCGTCGGCATCCAACCCGCCATGGACGGCCCCGCCAACGAAGGCGCCCTCTGTGTGAAAGGCCAATACGCGTTCGACTTCGTCCACCACCCCGACCGACTCACCAAACCGCTCATCAGGCAGAAAGACGGCACCTTCCGCGAAGCCGAATGGGACGAGGCCCTCCAAAAAGCCGCCGAGGGGTTCCTCAAGGTCCGCGAAAAGCACGGCAACCACGCCACCTACGGCATCGCTTCCGGTCGCGCTCCTCACGAAGCAGCCTACTCGATGCAAAAATTCATTCGAGCGGGCTACGGAACGAACTACATAGATAACTGTAGTCGAGCCTGACACGCCCCCACGGTTGCCGGTCTGGCAGCCACCATCGGTAGAGGTGCCATGAGCAACCCGCTCCGCGACATGGAGCATCCCGACCTCATCTTCTGCATCGGCACAAACATGACCGAATGCCACCCGGTCGCCGCGACCCGCCTCAAGAAGGCCATCGCCAAGGGAGCCAAGATGATCGTCGCCGACCCACGCGAAATCCATCTCGCCAAACTCGCCGATCTCCATCTTCCCATCCGCGTCGGTTCCGATGTCGCCCTCCTCCTCGCCATGGCCCACGTCATCGCAAGGGAAGGACTCATCGACCGCGAGTTCATCGATGCCCGGACCGCGGACAGCGAAGAGTTCCTCTCCCACGTGAAGGATTTCACCCCCGAGTGGGCCTCCGAGATCTGCGAGGTCCCCGCCGCGGACATCGAGAAAGCGGGCCTCTGGTTCGGTGAAGGCTCACCCTCCGCCATCTTCTACACCCTCGGCATCACCGAGCACATCTGCGGCGTCGATAACGTGCAGTCCCTCTGCAACCTCGCCCTCATGACCGGCAACCTCGGCATCGAAGGTGGCGGCATCAACCCGATGCGCGGCCAGAACAACATCCAGGGCGCCGGCGACTGCGGCGCGGTTCCCAACAATTTCCCCGGCTTTCAACCCTGCGGCGATCCCGCAAGCGCGGAGAAATTCAGCAAGGCCTACGGAATCGATATCGAAGCCAATCCCGGCATCACCAAGGTCACCGCCCTCGACCTCTGCGGCAAGGAGAACGGCATCCACGCCATCCTCATCGACGGCGAAAACACCGTCGTCACCGACCCCGACATGAATCACTGCCGGAACGCCCTGCAGAGCCTCGATCATCTCGTCGTCATCGACCTCTTCCTCACCGAAACCGCCCAACTCGCCGACATCGTCTTTCCCGCCACCGGCTTTGCCGAAACCGACGGCGTCCAAACCAACACCGAACGCCGGGTCCAACGTCTTCGCGCCGCAGTTCCCGCCGTCGGCGAGTCAAAACCCGATTGGTGGATCATCGCCCAAATCGCCCAACGCATGGGAACCCCCGGCTTCGAATTCGAATCTGCCAAAGAGGTCTTCAATGAACTCTGCTCCCTCAGCCCCATCTACGAGGGACTCGATTGGGACCGCATCGAAAACAGCGAATACCAATGGCCGGTCCCCGATAAAGACCACTCTGGCACACCACGCCTCCACGAAAAGGAATTCAAGAACGGCCGCGGCCTCTTCAAGATCATCGGCTACCGCGATCCCGCCGAAATCATCGATGACGAATACCCCGTCTGGCTCACCACCGGCCGACGCCTCCAAAGCTACCACTCCCGCACCCAAACCGGGCGCAGCTCCGGCATCGACTACCTACTCAGCGAGGAAACTCTCGAAGTGAACCCGGACGATGCCAAAGCATGGAACTTGGAGGACGGCGAATTCGTCAAGATGGCCAGCCGCCGCGGCGAAATCCAGATCAAGGTCCGCGTCACCGAGCAATCCCCTAAGGGCACCGTCTTCGCCAGCTTCAGCTTCGCCAGCGTCCCCGTCAACGTCCTCACCGGCGGCGGCTACGACCCAGTGACCCAAACCGCAGAACTCAAAGTCTGCCCCGTCCGCATCTCAAAACTCTGACCGTGGCGTGACCGTCCCGGTCGCCATCAAATCCCCCGGCAATAGCCGCAAGCTTCTCTGGTCGCGCCCCCCCTACGCCCCCCTCACCATCTCCGCCGCATCCTTCAACCCCCGAAAGTGATCCTCATACGTCGGGAGAAATTCGTGCGCGATCCATCCGTCAAATCCCGTCTTCTTGATCTCCGCGATCACCGCCGGGTAGTTGATCTCCTGGTTCTCATCCAACTCCCCCCGACCAGGATTCCCGGCCGTGTGGTAGTGACCAATGAGCTCCTTGTTCTGCCTGATCCGCCGGATCACATCCCCATTCATCACCGAGACGTGGTAGATATCAAAGAGCAGCTTGAAGTTCTCGGAACCCACCCGCTTCACCAGATCAAAACAAAAGTCCACGTCGTCTCCAAAGTAGCCGGGGTGCCCCTTCATCGGATGACTGTCATCACGCGAGTTGAGGTGCTCCATCACGATCGTGATGCCCGCCTTCTCGGCATCGCCGACCACTTCCTTCCACGCGGACACACAATCATCCGCCGCTTTCTCATCGTCGATTCCCTCAAAGCGCATTCCCGTGAACGTAATCACCCGTTTCGAGCCAACCTCCTTCGCCAACGCGACGCCCTTCCTCAGTCCCGTCACCACCTTCTCCCGAAACTTTGGATTACACGGCCCCTCTTTGAATCCATGCCCCCCACTCACCAACGAGATCTCCGTCCCCATCTTCCGCACTTCCGGATAGGCTTCCGCAGGAATCCCTTCGATGCCCGTGATCCCAAACTCCAAACACTTCGCCGCCAACTCCGCCGGCTTCACGTTCCGACCATTGAAACACCAGCCCATCACGGACTGACGAAGTTCACGCTTCTGCTCCTCGGCAGAGAAGCCCGCCCCACCACCCAACATCATCCCACCACCCAACAAACACTTACCCAGAAACTCCCGACGCGAATCACTCATGCCTCATTCATACTTCCGTCGACACTAAAGTCCCATCGAAAAGGAGCGCGGCCTTCCAGGCCGCCCCATATCCAACCCGCTCCACAACCCTACGGCTGCGGCAGGAGAATCGTCTTGGCGTAATTGTAGACGTTCGCGGCAAGCAGCTTATCTCTCGCCTCACCGGAGATCCCTGCTCTCAATCGAGGCATCGCCCCGTCAGTAACCACGCTCACGCTGATGTCTACCGACACGATCCGACCGTGACCGTAATCTGCGGCTGGCTCAACAGAATCATCAATATGGATGCCCGTTCCCCTCAACGAAAATTCCTGAACGATGTTGCCGTCGGTGGTGGAAATCACCGGAACCCGCCGCTGCTCAGTCACGAGGCGCCCAGTCCCATCGACCTCCGAATACTCCACCATAAACACCACGCTCATTTCGTAGATGTTCTCACAAAGGTAGTTGTTGGTCCGAAACTGATCAGCAGCGAAGGGAGTGAAGGCATCATCCAAATCCTCCTGCGCCAAGGTGCCCGCCGCGCCCGCAATTCCAAAGGTCTCGTCCGGATTCACAATCTGCCGATAAAGCGCAAAGACCGGCTGGTTCTCATCGTTGTCGGCGTTGGAACCTGTAATCGGGTTCTTGTATTCCAGATCATAACAAACCGTGGAGACATCGCCGCGGCTGTTCGGGTCCTCCAAATTTCCATCATACCGATCAGTGGCCGCGGAAAAGAAAATCAACCGAGCTGCATTCGGACTCTGGTTCTGGGACGGCCCGAGTTCTCTCTCGGTCGAATCCACAAACATCCATTCAAAATTGTTGCCCGACCTCACCACCATTGACTCGAAGTCACGGCTGAACTGATCCAAGGCAGCCTTCGCCTGGCGTGAAGCACGCACTTTGTTCCGACTCACCCGCCAACCATCAAGGGCCACCCCTGTCACAGTCACCAGCAAGGTCAAAATGATGGCCGTGATTCCCATCGCCACCAAGAGCTCGGCGAGGGTGAATCCGCGGCCGCGGCGAATGATTGTTTGATTCAAGGTCATGAGTCGAATGAAGGATTAGCGGCGAACTGCCAGATTGCGGGAAAAGAGCGGCCGACCAAGTTGCTCAACGTTGGCCGGATCAAAAACTTCCACGTATTTAATGGTATTGCTCCGCATCAGGTAGATCTGCGCGTTGTAGGCAATCACCGCTTCCGGATACGCATCCGGATTTGCGGCCGGACCGCCGCCATGGGGATCAACAATCTGTCCAGGCGTGCCAAGTGTGAGACTGCCGTTGTTGAAGACCAACTGCGTCGCAGCCACGTAGTAGAGGGGCCCGACAATGGCTTCCAAATCTTCTTCCAACTCAAGATCCCCATTCCGACGAACCGAGGGCTGCAGGATGAATTCCTGACCAGGATCCCCACCATTCTGAGTGTAGGGCTCCATCGTCCCATCGGCCCTCATGTTTTTGGGGTCCCCTTTGTAGTTGTAGAGAAACACTTCGTTGTCTTTCTCTCCGGAGGCCTCGATCCACTCAAAAGCCTTCTCAAACGCCGTGCCGTAATCATCATCCGTCATCGGACGCAGAATCTGCAGCTCCCGCTCCAGCGCACTGGTCAGACGGTCGGCCTCCTGCACACTGATCGCTCGACGAATGCCCTGCGTCGCGGGACCGAATACGGCGAGGAAGGTTGTCAAAAGAATCGCAACGATTCCGATCGCGATCACGCTCTCCATGAGCGTGAATCCTTTGGCATGGGTCTTTCTAATCATTAGTTGGGAGTAATGTGGTCTGGGTTACGGAAGATCGAGCTGCGGCCGTTGCGCCACACCACGAAGCCAGTGCGGTTGTTGCCCTTCACCCGGGGCTTGTCCTCGTTGGGTGGAAGAACACCCCCGGTAAGAACAAACGCCGCTCCTGGAGAAGCACCCGCGGTATCGCCGTCAACGCCGCCGTCCACACAAACCCCTTCACTGTTGAATTCATAATAGATGCAATCCACCGGATTGTTCCTTTGACCCGGCAGGGAAATTATCATCGTGCCATAGGTCCCAAGCTCAGGCACCGTTGTCGTCGCCGCAAGCGTCGCATCCTCATCAAAGAACACTCCCGAAGGAAGCGTCGTGCCACGAGAGGCAAATTTCCAGGTCATCGTGGCTCCATCCTCGACCTCGACACAAACAGCCATGTAGCGAAGAAAACGATCCCGCTGATCAGCCCGGGGATCATTGTGAATCACCACCCGGGCCCGGGTTCCACGACCCACCGCCGCACTGCGAGCTTCATCAAAAATTGCCTCGGAAACTGCCGCTGCCGTGCCCGTCGCCTGACCCGCATCCATTTTCTGAATACCAACCGACGCAACGGACATGAGAATGGCGATCACTGCGATCACCGCAAGGATCTCAACCATCGTGAATCCAGCTCGCCAAAAACGCTCGGACTCCCGTTGTATCAAGGGTTTGTTCTTCATAAGGTTAAGGATTCTCTAAACATAGAATCACGATCCGTCAAAGCAAGGTTTTGTATCGACAATGTATTCATTTCTCGAAATGCCCCTTCCTCGGGCCATTCATCCACGCCCAGGCACTTTCCACCATTTCACGGACGTCTTTTTTCTCCGCCTCCCAACCCAAAACATCCTTGGCCAGCGACGGATCAGCCACCAACCGAGCAGGATCACCCTCCCGACGTGCACCATACTCCACCGGGACTTTTTGTCCCGTCACCTCCTCCGCCGCCTTGATGATCTCCTTCACCGACATCCCCACCCCGGTCCCGAGGTTGCAGGCCACACTCTCTCCACCCGCCATCAGGTGATCCAGAGCCATGGCATGAGCTTTGGCCAAATCATCCACATGAATGTAATCCCGCAAACAAGTCCCGTCAGGCGTGTCATAGTCGGTTCCAAAGACGGTCATCTTCTCCGCCTCTCCGGTCAGGGTGAGTAAAATCCGCGGAATCAGATGCGTCTCCGGATCGTGGTCTTCCCCGATCAACCCATCTCCCGAAGAGCCACTCGCGTTGAAGTAACGCAGGCAGGCACTGCGCAGCCCCCACCCCGACCCACAATCGCGCAGGATCTGCTCAAGCATCAATTTGCTCCAACCATAGGGATTCACGGGCTGTAGAGGATGCGTTTCGACCAAAGGAATCGCTTCCGGCTCACCGTAAACTGCTGCCGTGGAGGAGAGAACGAAGACCTTGCAGCCGTGCCTCTGCATGGCCGCCAACAGGGTCAAGGGACGGGCCGTATTGTTGTCGTAATACTTCAGAGGCTCCTTCACCGACTCCCCCACATTGATATACGCCGAAAAATGCACCACCGCCTCGATCTCGTGCTCCGAAAACACCGCCTCCACCACTTCCGCGTCGCCCATGTCGCCCTCCACCACGGTGACGCCCTCATCAACAATCGCGTCGTGGTGCCCGGAGACAAAGTTATCCAAAACCACGAGTTCCCGGCCTTGGCTAGCCAAATGCCGAAGGGTGTAGGAGCCAATGTATCCCGCACCTCCTGTTACTAAAATTGCGGGGTCTGCCATGGCTTGCGGACGGAGGGAACACTGGACGAAAGATGCTGTCAATCAGGGACCAATATCCTGATTTCCCTTGAATAGATCCCCCCCCAAGGCGGTCCTACGAGGCATGAAAACGTTCTCCAGGCGCTCGCTGGTCCTGATGGCCGCAGCAATTGTCCTCCCATTCCTTTTCAACTCCTGTTCGCCCTACTACGACACAGGCTACTACGGCGGCGGCAACTATTCCGATGGATACGTCAGCAACGGCTACTATCCCTACTCCAGCTCCCTCTACATCAACTCCTACCGCAACAGCCACTACAAGTGCCGCAGTTGCGGCGACAACCCTTGCCACTGCAAGAGCAGGAGCCACAGCAATAAGCACTACGCTCACAACAACCACAGTAGTCACAACAGCCGCAGTAACCAGTGGCGCCCTACCAGCGACTCGAACAACCATCGCTCCGACAACCATCGCCCCGACAACCATCGCTCCGACCGCAATCGCTCCAACAACAGCAACCATCGTTCGAACCCCAGCAAGAGCCGACCGAAAACAAATCCCTTGACGCTGGTGAATCACTCCAGCGGCCCTCGAACGACGAGCCGTTCCAGCAACCGTAGTAACTACTCCTCACCCCGCAGCGGAGGATCGATTACCCGTTCAAGCGCACCCAGTCCTCGTAGCAGCAGCAGCGGCGGATCTTCCAAACGGACAAAACAAGGCCATGGATCGAGTTCAGGCTCCGGAGACCGCCACTGTAGTAGCAAGCGCGGCTAGAGTGGTTCTCAGAATTTCCCCACCCGTTCAGGACGCGATACTTTCGCGACGCTCCCGCTGTTCCTTCAGCTGCTTGAGTGTCACCGGGCTACCCAACAAACGGCGAACGTAGAGCCACCCCACCAATCCTCCACCCAGATGGTAAATGTGACCCATCTGGAAAATCGTCCCCTGGCCCAACTCAACGAGCCACGCGCCAACTGCACTCAGTCCGGGAATTCCCAGACCCGGGGTCAGCAGAAAGAGGACCAGCGATCCGATCAATAAACCGCGTCCCAGATTTTTGCCACTCACTGGCACCGGCCACATCCGCGAATCCGGTGAGAGACTGGTCATCGCGAGAAGCAAGGCCATCGCCCCAGCAGAAGCACCCACCAAGGGCGCATTCTGAATTTCGCCAATCCCCATCGGTTGCGCCGGATGAAACAACAAATGCAATAGCGACCCGAAAAGCACTCCCACCCAAAAAATCCACACAAAGCGCCGCCCACCAAGAATGTGATACACCCGCCCGCCCACCAAATAGACCGCCAGCACATTCAGAGTGAGATGAAACCAATTCCCGTGAACCAAGGCATGCGTTCCCAATTGCCAGAGCTGTCCCTGCTTCACCCCCGCCCAGGTCAATCCGAACCGCTCATACACCGGCATCGCCGCGGGGAAGCCTCCCATCGCCGCGAGGACAACCTGCACCAACACCATCGCCACACAAGTAACCGTCAGCACATCCCAACCTGGCCGATGCAGCCGGATGCTTGGAAATAGGGCGCGGGGAAACACAGCAGGAGAGTTTAGAGGCAGTTTACCGATTCAGAAACCAGAAAACTCCGCCAATCCATCGGCGCAATTGCTCAAAATTCGAGGAAGAATCAGCTCTCGCCCTTCGCCCGAGGCTCGCCCGTCACCCGATCCGAGCAGGGCGTCGTCACAAACGGTCCCCCCTCCAACGGAGCAACACCCGTAAAGGCCACATCCGGCATCTCGCTCGGTTTTCCAGCCAGCGGAAAATCCTTCCGCAAGGGATAAAAGGGATAGCCTTCCCACATCAGGATGCGCCTGAGATCCGGATGGTTCGCAAAACGAATTCCCATCATGTCGTAAACCTCACGCTCATGCCAATCCGCCGTCGCCCAAAGATCGGACACAGTCGGCACCTCTTCCTCCTCGGAAACCGCGGCACGAATACGCAAATGCTTCGCATCATCCAAAGTCGCCAATTCGTAAACCACTTCAAACCGCGGCTCCTCACCCATGTGGTCGAGGCTGTTGACGTCGAGCAACATCTCGTAACCGAGCTTTCCGGCACAATGCTCCATCACCCCTCTCAACGCCTCCAAGCCCACCACCACGGTGTGCTCTCCGCGAAATTCAATGCTGTCCTCGATCTTCTCTCCGAAAACCCCGCGCAATGTTGTTACGTCCTCTGCACTCATCTTCTTAAATTCCCATCTCCTGAATGTCCGCCATCTCGCGCTCGATCGGCTTCTCGCCGTCGATCTTCTCCTGCAATTTCATCAATCCCTCGATCAACGCCTCGGGGCGCGGAGGACATCCGGAAATGTAAACGTCGACCGGAATGAGTTGGTCGATCCCCTGCAGCACCGCATAGCTCCGATACATACCACCACTCGAAGCACAGGCCCCCATCGCGATACACCACTTCGGCTCCGGCATTTGCTCCCAGATCCGACGCACCGCCAAAGCCATCTTGTAAGTCACCGTCCCCGCCACAATCATCACGTCCGCCTGCCGCGGCGAGAAACGCATCACTTCCGCACCAAAGCGGGAGATGTCAAAACGGGACGACGCCGTCGCCATCAATTCGATCGCACAACAGGCCAGCCCCATCGGCATCGGCCACAGCGAGTTCTTGCGCATCCAGTTGATGGAAGCATCAAGACGCGTAATGATCACATTCCCCTCGATTTTGGAATCGTAGGCGGCATGGATTTCAGAAGGATCGGCGTTGACCACGGGCAGAATCTACTCCCCATCCCGAGACACTCAAGCCCCCTTGTGAAATTTTTCACAAGCCCCGGTCGACCCCCTTTTTACCTGAAATCCCACGATTCCAACCCGACAACCAAGCCCCCGCCTTAGAATCGCCCTCCCCG
>JAPKDA010000072.1 GCA_028822695.1 Akkermansiaceae bacterium | reverse complement strand
GCAATCTCCTAAGCCACCGCCTGCCCTACGCAAAGCAGGAACATCTCAACCTCGGACATTTAGGCCCAATCCAGCGTTTCAACAATAAGGATTTCCTAACCGCCACTCACCCAGCACCCTACTCGTCGCTAGGCGAGGCGAGGCCTCACCCCTTCCACCTGTTGTGACCCTGTCCCGGGACGTCTTACGCGCAGGCATGAAAGACGCCTAACAACAGACCCCACAACTACTCCGACGTGCCTCAATTCTTGCCAATTTGGCTGCCTTCGTGGTTCCTCCTTCATCTACCCTCGCAGCTCGGTCATCTCCCCGGTGCTGTCGGCGAACTTCTCGGTCGGCATATCCACCGCCTTGAGCATGGAGACAAAGAGGTTCGACATTGGCACCTTTTTCTCGCCTTCGAAGGCGTGTAAGTTGCCATACTTGAACCCCAGCTTGTTTTCACCGGCGAGGTGGAGCGGGTAATTCTTGGTGCTGTGCGAGGCGTGCGGATGAGCCGGGCCCCACAGCACCACGGTCCGGTCGAGCATGCTGCCATCGCCTTCCAGCGTATTGCGCAAGCGCTAGCGATCCCTACCAATCCCCGTCGTCATCCTCATCCACCGTCCGCAAATACGCCGAAATCTCCCGATCCCCGTTATAAATCAACAGCAAGGCCCCCTCCGAAGCCATCGTCTTGAACAGGCTCAGCATCAAATCCTCCTGCCCCGGCCACGGGTAAACAAAGAACACATCCACCTCATCCGGATCCAGCCCATCATACATCGGCGGAATCTTCACCATCTCCCCCCGGTCAGTCGTCGTCTCCGGAATCAATAAATCCTCCCCGCCCACACCTGCGCATTCCTCATACCCATCCGGCAAATAGCTCGTGTTGAGAATTTGCACCGGGATTTTCAAATCCTCCGCCAGCTTGTCGGCTTTCTCCGCCAACTCCGACTCGATCTCAATCCCGTAGGCCTCGTAGCCGATCAACGACGCCATACACGTCGCCACTCCGTAGCCACAGCCCCACTCACAAAACACATCACCTCTCGTGAGTCCCTCCGCCCGCAAATACACCATCGCCGCATGCACGATCGACGGATCACTCGGGATATAGCGCGGGTATCGCCGACCCAATCCCTCCGCAAAAAACTCATCACATCGCCGATCCGCCTCCACAAAAAGAGCCTTAACATCCTCCGGCATTTCATCCGGCTTGAGCTTCAGGGAAAGTTGTTGATACGACACGAGACGAAAATCCTAGGAGGCGAGCCAAGCTTGTCGATCCCAACGTGGCATGACCGTCCCGGTCGTGATCAAATCCCTCCCCCGCAATCAGCGGGGCAAGCTCCTCCAGAAGCCAATCGGGTCCTTCCCCTCATCTATAACGTCAAGCACGCTCCCCACCACCCTCACTCAATCGCCTGCTCAATAAACCCCAGCAATTCCTTCCGCCCGTCCCCCTTCTCCGCCGAAGTCGCAAACATCCGCGGCAATCCATCGCACCACTCCGACATCGCCTTCCCGAACAATTCCATGTTCTTCGACACTTTCGAGGCCTTCAGCTTGTCGACCTTCGTAAATACCAACACGAACGGCACCCCCGCCCCCATCAACCACTGCACGAACTCCAAATCAATCTGCTGCGGCGCGTGACGCGAATCAATCAACACAAACACACAAGACAGCCCCTCACGCAGAGTCAGATACTCCGCGATCATCATCTGAAACTTCTCCCGATCCGCCTTCGATGTCTTCGCGTAGCCATAGCCCGGCAAGTCGACCAGACGCCAATCGCCATTCATGTCGAAGAAGTTGATCAACCGCGTATGCCCCGGACTCCCCGAAACCTTGGCCAGCCCCTTCTTGCGAGAAAGCATATTCAGCAAAGACGACTTCCCCACATTCGACCGCCCGATAAAGGCAAACTCCTGCACCGTCAGCGGTGGACACGATTCCAGGTCGGGAGCGCTGGTCAAAAAGGTGGCTGAGGTGATCTTCATCGGTGGCGGGGCGGCCATTCAATAGAACCCGGCACCGGAACGGGAGTGATTTCTTCAAAGACTTCCACGGCACAGGAGCGTGGCTTTCCAAGCCGCTTCTCAACCCCAGCTCTCCGCAAAGCCTCACAAAGCCCCCCGCCGCCCCTACAACTCCTTCACAAACACATTCGCAAACTCAAGCGCCTGTCCGTGATGCTGCAGGGCAAATGGCCCGCTTCCGCCCAGCGCCAGTCGCAGACGATCATCGCGTCCTTGTAGTTCTTCTCTGTCCAAAGGTTCTTATCCTGCGCGACATCGCCATGCTCAATTCAACCATTCCAAAGGCATTCAAAGATCTACCGTCCTACCAGTCTTATACGACTCGTCCGCCCCTTCCACGATCCGCATCGAGTTCAAGGCGTCACCCATGTGATCCGTCAAATCAACATCATCCAGAATCGCGCGAAGCAAATAAACCTGCTCACGATGGCAAAGCTCGTCGTGATCCGGCTCGTCCTCCGTTTCAATCCAGTCATCCGCCTTCACGAACTGATTGTTCGCATCCAACTTGCTGTGGTGCAGCCGCAAAGCCTCCGTCTTCGTGTGCGCATCAACATCCGCCGAGGCGCCCTCTCCGCCAGCCTTCTTCGCTTCAATCGTCACGCAACCTTTCGGTCCGACCACATCCTTCACGAAAAACGCCGTCTCACTCATCATCGGCCCCCACCCGGCCTCATACCAACCGATGCTACCGTCCTCAAAGGTCACCTGCAGATGACCATAGTTGATTCTCCCTTCCGGCAACTCATCACTGAGCCGCGCCCCGAGACCGGAAACACGAATCGGCTTCGACCGCGTCATCTGACACATCACATCCACGTAGTGCACGCCGCAGTCCACGATCGGTGAGATTGAAGACATCAAGTTCTTGTGCGTCGTCCAACTTTCCCCACTCGATTGCTGGTTGAGGTTCATCCGCATCACCAACGGCTTCCCGAGCGTCTGCGCAACTTCGATGAATTTGATCCAGCTCGGATGATGACGCAGGATGTAGCCGATCACCAACTTTCGACCGAGCTCCGTCGCCTTCGCCACAATCTTCTCCGCTTCCACCACTGACTCGGCGAGCGGCTTCTCAATGAACACATCCGCCCCAGCCTCAAACGCCGCCAGCGCAAAGGACGCATGCGTGTCCGGGTAGGTTGAAATACTCACCACATCCGGCTTCGTCTCCGCCAGCGCTGCGGCATAGTCACCAAACTCCGCGTAGCCACCGCCCAATTCCTCGTTGAGCTTCCCCCGGGACTCCGGCGACCGTGTCACGATCCCCACAATCTCGAATTCCTCAATCCGATGATACGCCAGGGCATGGGATCGCCCCATGTTTCCGGCTCCGACACATAACACCTTCAGCGTTCTACTCACCTTTGTTCTTATTACTATTCTTCACGATCGCCAGAACGATCAAAACCACGGCCACCGGAAAACCTAAGACAAATAAGATAACGACGATCTCCGGGGCCGCCCAGGGCAAATCCAACCACACTCGTTTGACTCAACGCCTGAATCATGACGGCAGCTCCCACTCCTTCCGGGACACCTGATGGATCAACTTGTTCGCCTCAGGCTCGTCGATCGTGAATGTCTTCGGATCAAACTTGAAGCTCTTGTTCGAACGATGCGCGATCGTCCCGAGGTTCACGATCGTCGCCGACCGGAATCCGTTCTTCTCGTTCAGGGCAAACTTCTTCCGCTCCCGCACCGCCTGATGAAAATCAGTGATCTGTGGCGCCGGCTCCGGCAAGGCTTTGAGCTTTTCCTCAAATCCTTTGATGTCGGACTTGAAGCCCTTCGAAAGACTTCCCTCCGGCCCCTTGATGTAAGGCATGCCCTTCTCCCGACCGTCGCCATCGAGGATGATCTTCGTCCCATCCGCGTAGGTGTATTCGATCCGACGCCACTTCCCGACCGCTTCCAGATCCTGAGGATCGGCATCGATCATCACCTCCACCGGCGACTCGTCGTCCTTGCCGAGGATGTACTGAACCGGATCCAAATAGTGCTGACCCATGTCGCCAAGCCCACCACCATCGTAGTCCCAGTAACCCCGGAAGGTCCGGTGCGTACGATGCGGATGATACGGCTTCTTCGGCGCTGGCCCGAGCCACATGTCGTAGTTGAAATGCTCAGGCACCGGCTGCTCCTTAAGATCGGTTTTACCAACCCAGTTGAACTTCCAGTTGAACCCTTGATGCGCTCCCACCGTCAGCGTCACCGGACCACCAAACATGTTATTCATCATCGCCTTGCGGATCGGCGCCACCGTCGTGCCCATTCCATAGAACCCTCCACGGAATCGGAACCAAGTGTTCAAACGGAAGATCCGCTCATACTTCTCCATCGCCTTCACCATCTCAATCCCCTCTCCGATCGTCCGGCTCATCGGCTTCTCACACCAAACATCCTTGCCCGATTTCGCTGCCGCGATCGACATATAGGCATGCCAATGCGGTGGAGTCGCAACATGCACGATGTCGATATCCTTCCGCGCCAGCACTTCCCGGAAGTCACCGTAGCCCTTCACATCCTTATTTCCCTTCTTCTGCACCTGACCCATCCGGGTCGCGAGGTGCTTGCTGTCCACGTCACACAAGGCAAGCAAGCGGCCCGGCATACCGAGGTGCGAGGCGGAAATCCCACCGCAACCGATGATGCATCGCGTCAGCTCTTCACTCGGAGGGGTCACGCCCTTTCCAATGACGTTGCGCGGAACAATTTGAATCGTCGCCAAGGCAGCAAGGCCTTTGAGCGCCTTCCGGCGGGATGATGAATAAGCCGTAGTCATAATTGACTCTTATACAGTGTCTCAAGCGGAACTCTTTCGTCTCTTCGATTGATCCCGCAAAGATTCCTCAAGGCATTTCCTCCGGCGCCTCTGCCGCTTCCGCCAAAACCTCCTCGGCGTCTTCATCCACCTTCGTTCTGTCGATGAAGAACAGCCCGAAAATTACCACAACTCCCACCGCCATCATGGCCGGCAGCATCCAGAACTCCTTCCAGTCGTCCATGACATTGCTCAAGAGGCTTGGGTCGATCCCTTCCGGTAAACCAAATGCGAACATCTGGCTCAACTGCTCCCCGAAGCTCAGTTCCTGCGTACCCCGTGCCGCCGCGATGGTTTCACCCAGCTTTTCGGAATCCGGGACCGTGGCCCCCACCTTCGCAAAGGCAATCTTGTAGCCCACCCACATGCCCAGCCCCTGCGTGAAGAACACCAACATACTCTGCACCTGACCACGAATCGCCTTCGGCGCAGCCCGATCCGCATACATGAATCCGGTCACAAAGAAGAAATCGTAACAAATCCCGTGCAATGCCACGCCCATGAAGATCATCCACACCACTTGGTCGGGCGCTCCAAAGGCAAAGAGAAGATACCGCGCCACCCACGCCAACATCCCGATCAGGATCATCCACTTCACCCCGAGTTTACGAAAGAAGAACGGAATCAGCAGCATGAAGAAAATCTCCGACATCTGCCCGATGGTCATGAACGATGCAGCCTGCTCGAACCCGGCGTTCGTCAGGTAGTTTCCAGTCAGTCCGAAATAGTAAGCCAACGGCACGCAGATCAACATCGAACAAAGCATGAATACCATGAACGCGGGCACCGCCAACATCTTGAAAGCATCCACCATGAACAGGGCCCGCATGTTGATCGGCTCTCCCTTCGCCGGCGCCGGCGTGTGCGGCAGGAAAAACGAGTACATCCCCAACGTAATCGAACAACCACCTGCCAAATAAAACATGTTCAAACTCGAACTCCACCCCATGAAGCCCACCGTCAATCCAGCCGCAATCCAACCGATCGTTCCCCACACCCTGACCTTCGGAAAGGAATTACGGTCGATGTTCGAGAAAGCCACCGTGTTCCCCAGTCCCAGGGTCGGCATGTAGGCCAACATCACCCCGAACATCAGGAGCGTCATCGTCCGCCCATCACCCGCAGCCGCCACTCCGGGAATGATCAGCAACAGCGCACCACTAATCAGGAACAACACCCCCATCACCTTCTGGGAAGGAAAGAACCGATCTGCGATCAGCCCAAGAAACAGCGGAGCGCAAATGGCCCCGAGTGGAGCACTTCCATAGGCGTCCCCCGCGAACCCCAATAAATCATTCTGCGCCAAACACTGCCCCAAGGTCGCAAACCACGCCCCCCAGGTGAAGAACTGCAAAAACATCATCACCGACAACTTCGTCGCCGTTCCCGTCCGGGCATCTGAGTTACTCATTGTCTTCTTCTAGTCAGTTTTAGCGGACAGGGCCATCCGCCATTCCAAGAGAAGAACGAATCAAACTACCCCTGCAAAGCTTTTTTGCGAATCCTCTTAGAACTTAGCGATTACGATTCAGCCCTGTCCCGCATGACACGCCACGCCACAGTCACTAATCCATCCTGGATCTTGCAACAACGGGTCAATGCCTGAATGAGGCGTCGTTGAACACGAGTTCGGAAAAACCGGAGTGCGGAGGCTTGACTCCGCCCGGGAGGGGCGGGGCTTGACCCGTGTGGAGGGGTACGAGTTGGCCATGGTGTTGAATTGGATCCGAAGGTTTAGGGATGGGTGTGTTAGATTTGATGGACTTTGCTCCACCACATCCGTCGAGCCGGAGCCTCCGTGGGCGGAGTCGAGCCTCCGCAGTCCGGGCACGTTGAAATCGCCCTTAATGACGTGCCATTCGGGTCAGGCCAGGCCCCACAAGCCCCCATCCCTCAACTCAAGATCGGCGGGCCACTGGAACTGTTCCGCGCCGACTTCCGATATTCGGAAGGACTCATCCCATAGACTTGGGAAAAGGCCCGCGAGAAGGTCGTGAAGGAACCAAACCCACACTCTTGAGCGATGACTCCCACCCCATTCGTCCCCTCACGCAAAAGCTCGGTAGCTTTCACCAGACGTATCGAGCGCACAAAATGCCCAAGCGAGATTCCCGCCTCCTCACGAAATCGCTCACGCAGATAGCTGCCCGAACACTCCATCGCACTCGCAATCGCATCCACCGACAAATCCGCCGCGAGATGCCCGAAGACATACTCCCGCACCTTCGACACCGTCCCACCGGCCGACCTCACCGACTTCAACAAGCTACCCGCCTTGAATTCCTCCAGAACATGCCCCAGATCAACACTGGCCTGCAGCGCTTTCTCCGCCGACGCGCCCGACTCGT
This sequence comes from Akkermansiaceae bacterium, assembly GCA_028822695.1. Taxonomy (GTDB): domain Bacteria; phylum Verrucomicrobiota; class Verrucomicrobiia; order Verrucomicrobiales; family Akkermansiaceae; genus JAPKDA01. Next base: position 5,482 of record JAPKDA010000072.1, on the reverse strand, counting down.
AATTCTCCAAAAACGTCTGCAACTTTTTCCGGCACGCGGCAGTCACGGCCCGGGGGCGATCACGCAAATCATCCAAGACCGTCCGCTCCTCCCCATCCATCTCAAAGGTCACAAAGAGCCAGCAGAAATCCTTCGGTAACTCCATGTAGTAGTGAGCCTGATGCGGAAACATGAGAACCCCCTCTCCCTCATCGAATTGCCATAGCTCCGTCTCCACACCCACCCTCCCGGCACCGTCAAGAATCACCAAAAGCACAAACCGCGAATGCTGATCGTAGCGGCCCGACTGCGCGGATATCCCGCTCCACCCCTCATTCTCATCCCGCTGACACTGACGGCTGAAACACAGAATATTTCTGGGAAGACACAGGCTCCCCCAGTCGATCCCCTTGAAATAGTCTCCAGGCTCGGCGATCGCCTTCACCCGCTTGATTAATTCACCGTCTTGTCCTGACATATCTTTCCTTCAACGATCAAAGCGACTCCATCCGCTCTTTGTTAGCCCGAAATCTCCTCCCGGGGAAATAATCGCCTTCCCCGAATAAAGCGACAATCTGACTGTAAGATCCGGGAATCGAAATCGTATTCACTTCCACAGATATTTCATTTTCGATTGTAAGCGGACCCCCGAACTGCTTCCTTTCCCCTCGAAACTTGAAAGAATCCCCCAAGAATTCAGGAATTTAAGAGAACACAGCTCATGAACACGCCAAACTCAGCAAACCGCCGGACCTTCCTCAAAACCACCACCATCGTCGGAGCCACCACCGTCCTTGCCCCACACATCGCAAGGGCCGGAGCCGCAAACGCCGATACCCTCAAGGTCGGCCTCATCGGCTGCGGCGGCCGTGGCACCGGAGCCGCCACCCAGGCCCTCCGCGCCGACGACAATGTCAAACTCTGGGCCCTCGCCGACGCCTTCGAAAGCAAGATCAAGAACACCCATCAAAGCCTCTCTGCCGGATTCGCCGACAAGGTCGATTGCCCCCCCGAGCGCCAGTTCGTCGGCATGGATGCCTACGAGAAACTCCTCGCCTCCGGTGTCGACGTCGTCCTCATCGCCGGCCCTCCGGGATTTCGCCCCCAACACATCCGCGCCTGTGTCGAGGCCGGCAAACACATCTTCGCCGAAAAACCCGTCGCAGTAGACATCGCCGGCATCAAGTCGGTCTTCGAATCCGCCAAGATGGCCCACGCCAAAAACCTTTCCATCCAACAGGGATTCTGCTGGAGAACCTCTCCCGCCAACCGCGAAGGATTCGCGAAGGTCCTCAGTGGTGAGTTCGGTCGCATCACCAGCTTCTACGGCACCTACCTCGGCGGCCCCGTCCGCGCCCTCAAGCCCAACGCCCAAAAGCCCGAAGGCATGAGCGACGTCGAATGGCAGGTGAAGGAATGGATCAACTTCGAATGGCTCTCCGGCGGCCCACTCATCGAGCAGTGCATCCACGCCATCGACAAACTCAACTGGGCCATGGGCGACAAACCACCCATCGCCGCCGTCGCCAACGGTGGCCGCGCCCAACTCACCGGCATCAGTGACCAATACGATCACTATTCCGTCGCCTACGAATACGGCAACGGTGTCTTCGGCCACATCAACCAACGCTGGTTGCGCAAATGCCACAGTGAGAACCTCTCCCGCGTCGTCTGCGAAGGAGGCACCCTCTACGGCCCATGGAAATGCTATATTGAAGACTCTGCCGGAAAGTCCGTTTGGAAATACAAGGCCACCAAGGGCCAGGAACAGGACATGTATCAAGTCGAACACAACGAGTTTTTCGCCGGCATCCGCAGCGGAAAACACGTCGAAAAACTCGAGGCGATGACCAAGTCCACCGCCCTTGGCCTCCTCGGCCGCGAGGCTGCCCACACCGGCAAACGCCTCACCTGGGACGCCTTCATGAAAATGAATACGGACAAGGCTCCAGACAACCTGAAATTCGGCGACGCCTTCCCGGTCCCCGCCCCGCCGATTCCAGGAGTCGATCCGGCCGCCTGATCCAATTATTTCGAACAATTCTCAATGGCGGGGCTTCGGCCCCGCCATTTTTCTCTTTGCCCAACACCCCTCCCTCCGCAATGACTCCTCTCATGATCCGCCGCGCTCCTCTCCTCGCCCTCGCCCTCGGGCTCACCGCCTGTGATGATGACCGCCAGTGCGGTCCCTATGACCCCACCGTGGAAGGCTATGAGATGATGGCTCCCACAAAGGCCGATCTCATTCGCCTCCGCGCCCAGACTCCGACCAAACCTCAGCCGAAGGCGACACCAGCCTCACCCGCCCCCGAAGAAGCGGCCCCCGAAGAGACTACCAACAAAGGTCGTCCCGGCACCGGAGTCACCATGTTTCCCGCCGACTACGTCTTCCCCAAAGAGGAGATCTTCCCGGTCACCGAAAAAATCCACAAACTCATCTCCCAGAAGGACAGCCCCTCCAAGGCGGAGGAAATGAAATCCTACGAACTCAAGATCGCCCCCGTCCCCGACTACGGCATCAACATGATCCCCCTCCCCGGCGGCGAAGTCACCCTCGGCTCCCCGGAAGGTGAAGAAGACCGCGAGGACGATGAAGAACAGCGCACCGTGAAAATCGAACCGTTCTGGATGGCCAGCACAGAAACTACCTGGGCGCTCTACATCGAGTTCATGGACAACGGCAAACCGCGCAACAAGGGCGGCACCCTCGATCTCGATACCGATCGCAACACTCAGGAAGCCCCCGACGTCGACGGCGGCGCCCCCCTCGTCGATGTCGTCAGCCAACCCACGCCACCCTACACCGGCATGCACTTCAACATGGGCGAGGGAGGATACGACAACGCCTACCCCGCCATCAGCATGACCCACCACGCCGCCTCAAAATTCTGCGAATGGCTCAGCGCCCACACCGGCGAGTTCTACCGCCTCCCCACCGAAGCCGAGTGGGAATACGCCGCCCGCGCCGGCACCAAGGAGGCCTACTCCTTCGGCAACGATGCCGACTCCATCGACGACTACGCCTGGCACGAAGGCAACAGCGACGACAGTTACCAACCCGTCGGCAAAAAGAAAGCCAACCCCTGGGGCCTCTTCGACATGCACGGCAACGCCGCCGAGTGGGTCCTCGATGCCGGCGATGACGAATTCCGCACCTCTCTTCCCAATGGCATCCTCAACCCCTGGCGCATCCCCATCGATCGCTACCCCCGCCTGACCAAAGGTGGCAGCTGGCGCGAATCCCCCGATCGCCTTCGCAGCGGAGCCCGCACCCAGTCCTCCAAGACCTGGAAAATCATCGACCCCCAGGTGCCCAAGAGCGTTTGGTATCACACCAACACCGACGAAGTCATGCCCATGGGCCACGCCGTCGGCTTCCGCATCGTCCGCCCCCTCGCCGTCCCTCCCGCCAAGGAAATGCACCTCTACTGGAACACCGACTGGTGGGATCCAGCCCGCAACGCCCAAGACCTGTAAGCGAGGCATGACCGTCCCGGTCGTGATCAAACCCCTCCTCCGACCCGGTCTTCCCCATCCTCACATCTCCACTTCCCCTCCCCCCTCCTCTCTGCCAATCTCCCCCACCCTCAACGAAACGCCGCGAACAGCGTCACAACCTATCCCTTCATGTCCCAACCCGCCGCCAAACGCCGCCGATCAAAAAAAGGAATCCTCTTCCTTCTCCTGATCGTCGCCCTCCTCGGCACCGGTATCTGGTGGCAATTTCTCAATCCCGATCACGATCAGTCAAAGTCGGTCCTCGGCAACATCACCGGCGACGAACAGCTCGACCCCCTCGCAAACTACAAACTCTACCAGGAAGAACGCCCCCTCATGGGCTCCGTCTTCAAGATCGCCCTCTACACCTCCGAGGAAGGCCCGGCCCGCACCGCCATCGCCGACGCCTTTGCCCGCGCCGAAGAAATCAACACGATCTGCTCCGACTACGACCCCGAGAGCGAACTCAGCAAACTCAACTCCCGCCTAAACGAAGGCCTCTTCGAAGTATCCCCCACCCTCGCCACCGTCCTCGCCCACGCCAGGGAATCCGCCGACGCCACCTCCGGCCTTTACGACCCCACCCTCGGCACCCTCACCAAACTCTGGCGCGAAGCCCGCGACAACAAGGTCCTCCCCGATGAAGTTGCCCTCGCCGCAGCACGCAAGGCCAGCGGATGGCAACACCTCAAGGTCAACCTCGCCGACAACACCGTCCGCATCGACCAACCCGGACTCCAACTCGATCTCGGCGGAATCGCCAAAGGCTTCGCCGCCGACCAAATGCTCGCGGTGATCAAACGACACGGCATCACCCGCGCCTACATCGCCGCCGGCGGCGACATCCGCCTCGGCGACCCTCCCCCCGGAGCCAACACCTGGCGGGTCGGCCTCCGCACCTTCGGCCCCGACCTCCCGGAATTCATCTCCGTCGCCAACTGCGCCGTCTCCACCTCCGGAGATCTCCACCAGTTCGTCGTCATCGACCACGAACGCTACTCCCACATCATCAACCCCGCCACCGGCCTCGGCCTGCGGGATCGCATCGCCGCCACCGTCGTCGCCCCTACCGCCACCCAGACCGACCCCCTCGCCACCTTCGCTTGCATCTCCCCTACGACCGCCCGGGATGCCTTCATGGGCGGCGACATCGCCGTCCGCATCGTCACCATCTCCAACTCCACCCCCCAGGACCTCCGCTCCCACCACTTCCCCCGTGTCGATTCCAGGTAACGTGGCGTGACCGCCCCGGTCACAGGACTTTTGGACTGCGGTGGCAGAGTGAGGAACGAATGTCGACACCGCTTTCACGCAGCACCCCCGCCCCTTCTCTCACCCCCCGCTCCCCCCAAAGCGCTGTCCCCACTCATTCCCTCCCTCCAAAACAATCCCCCAATATTTTCCGTGAGCTATCCCCCTGAATAGTCTTACCTCCCCTCGTGGGACAGGAAGGACTCCAGGATTTCGCAGTCGCCTTCTTGTCGATTCTGCTCGAAGGCGCCCCCTTCATCCTCCTCGGCACGATCATCAGCGGATTCATCGACGTCTACCTGCCCGCCAACACCCTCGAACGCGTCCTCCCCCGCAACAAATTCGGAGCCATCCTCCTCTGCGGCATCCTCGGTATCTTCCTCCCCGTTTGCGAATGCGCCGTCGTCCCAGTGATCCGCCGCCTCGTCAAAAAAGGCCTATCCGTCTCCTGCGCCCTCACCTACATGCTGGCCGCACCCATCGTCAATCCCGTCACCGCCCTCAGCACCTGGAACGCCTTCAACGGCCAGGAACCATGGACCATGATGCTCTCCCGCCTCGGCATGGGATACCTCGTCGCCATCACCGTCGGCTTCGTCATCCTCCGCGTCCCCCTCACAGCCATCCTCCGCAACACCTTCCGTAAATCTCTCACCGCCGCCAACGAAAAACACGTCGATCACCACCACCACGACGGGGAAAGCTGCGGCCACGATCACGATCACGGCGAATCCTGCAATCACGACGATCACGA